>CAYYRT010000028.1:0-4795 GCA_964474055.1 uncultured Acidimicrobiaceae bacterium
AGCGGAGCGGGTCGGTGGTGATCGTCGGCTCGATCAGCGGCAAACGCCCACTCTTCGGGCGGTCGGCCTACACGTCGACCAAGACAGCGTTGATCGGCCTGACCAGGACTCTCGCGGTCGAGGCCGGCGGATACGGGGTGAGGGTGAATCTCATCTCCCCCGGCTTCGTTGCGGGGCCCCGTCTCGACTGGGTGATGGAGGCACAGGCCAAGGCCCGGGGTATCGGTGTGGAGGACGTTCAGCGAGAGTTCGAGGCCGAGTCTGCGCTGGGACGGCTCACCGAGCCTGGTGACGTGGCCCGAGCAGCGGTCTTTCTCGCCTCGGACGAGGCCAGTGGAATCACAGGTGCCGACCTCAACGTGAACTCGGGCGTGGTCATGTACTGACGGCTCACGCAGGAGCGTTGGACGGGTACATCTCCTCGAAACGCCCCAGGATCTCCGCTTGGAGTGTCGCAACTTTGGGGTCCGCCGCTCTCCGGGGATGCTCGAGATCGATGACGATGTCGTCGAAGATCCGGCCTCCTGGGGCGAGCACGATGATGCGATCTGACAACTGAACCGCCTCCACCACGTCGTGGGTCACGAAGAGCACGGTCTTGCGGGTGGCCGTCCACAACTGCTGGAGATGATCACGCAGGGAGCGGGCGGTGATGGCGTCGAGATGGCTGAACGGTTCGTCCATGAGCAACAGGTCGGGATCCACGGAGAAGGCGCGAGCAATCCCCACCCGCTGCTGCATCCCACCGGATAGCTGACCCGGGAACATCGCGTGCGTGTGCTCCAGGCCGACCATTTCCAGATACCGGGCAGCAGTGTCGGAGGCGATGGCTCCGTCGTCGTCGCGGACGTAGAGCATGTTGTCGAGCACGGTTCGCCATGGAAGGAGACGAGCGTCCTGGAACACATAGCCGAGGCGGGCCGGCCACCCTCGGTGACGGACACGCTCCCACTGGTTGGCGACTCGACGCCCGAGAGGATGTTGAGCAGGGTGCTCTTGCCACAACCCGATGGGCCGACGATGGAAACGAACACATTGCCCTCCACTTGAAGCGTGATCTCGCCGATTGCGGTGACGGGATCGGCGCCTTTCTGGGGGGGCGGGAAGATCTTGCTCAGCCGTTGGATGTCTAGACGGGCCATCTCATGCACCTACCTGGTCGGGATTGGGAAACTCGGACTTGGAGAGCTCCGACTTGACCGCGATCGGATCTCTCCAACGAAACGCACGCGCCTGCAGCCGGTTCAGGATCAGCCGATCCAGGACAACGATGAAGACGATGAAGACTATGACCCAACCCACAAACCCGCGATATCGGTTGGCGTCGAACCAATAGCGGGTGCGGAATCCAACACCGGATTGACCGCTGAACCACTCGGAGAGGAGGATCCCGTTCCATCCGACGATGATCGCGAAGCGGAGCCCGGCGAAGATGTAACCGGTGACCGCGGCAAGAGTGAGATGCCGAAACTGCTTCCATCGGCTCACGTCGAATGCCGAGGACATGTTCTTGAGCTCCGGGGTGATGGAGCGGACTCCCTGAGCCACATTGACGGCGACGAACGGAAAGGCCGTGAACGCCACGGTGAGGACCGGGGCACGCCAGGTGATCCCAAACCACATCGTGGTGAGAAACGCCCAGACGAAAGCCGGCATGGTGAGCAGAACCAGCACGGTGTCATTGAGCAATGCACGGGCGATCCCGAAGGAGCCGATCAGGACGCCGGCCAGGAGACCAGCCGTGAAACCGAGGAAGAGACCGATGGAAAAGTGTCTGAGTGTCACCGCAAAGTGCTCGAAGAACTGACCTGTGACGATTCCCCCGTGCGACCCCCCGGTGATCTCGATGTAGAGGAACTGCACCACCTCGACCGGGCCTGGCACCCTTGTTGCCACCAGTGTGAGCAGCTGCCAGGCCCCTATGAACACCACGATGGCTGTGGCCTGGGCTCCCTGGGGGCTGGTCAGGAGGTGGCGAATCCGCCCCTGCACACGAGGCCCCTCAGGAAGCACGACCGGGGCGGCGGTCAATGGTCCCGCTCCCACTGGCGCCACCTGAAGAGCCGCCGTTCCAACCTCACCAGGACCAATCGCTCCAACAGAAGCATGAACACGATGAAGAGGAGCACCCAGGCGATGACCGCCGGCATGTTGAACAATTGGAAGTTGCGCCGGATCTGGAACCCGATGCCCTTCGAAGAGCCGAACACCTCGGTGAGGGTGCCCACCTTCCAGGCCAGCGAGAACGACAGCCTCACCCCGGCGAAGATGAAGGGAAGCACCGACGGAACGACAACGTGCCGGAACACCTGCCGCTCGGTTCGACCATACGACGTGCTCATGTCGATCAGACCCCGGTCGACGCCGCGCACCCCCTCGGCGACGTTGATGGCGACATAGGGCATGGAAATCAGACCGACTGCCAAGACCGGTCCCCAAAAGGAGATCCCGAACACCACGAACGCCATGACGGCATAGGTGAGCCCGGGGATCGAACCCGCCACCACCACCGGCGCCTGAAGGAAGTTGCCCCAGTATCGGCTTCTTCCCATCGCGAATCCGAGCGGGGTTCCGATCAACACGGCCGTCACGAAGCCTGCTCCTACCCGCACGATGCTGGCCCAGAACTGGTCCCAGAAGTCGCCTTGGAGGATGGTGGCTACCTCTTGGGCGACCCGGGGAGGCGACGGAAGCCGCGCCTCTGAGCCCAGCCAGGCCGACAGCCCCCACCACAAGCCGATGAAGCCCACCCAACCGGCCACTACGGCCAGGTACCGCCGCCGGCGTGAGCCGGCGGCGGTACGTTGGGCTAGTTCGAGGTTGGCCTGCCCTTGGGCGACAACCTCGGTGACGGACTTCGTCATGACTACGGGGTAAGGACCTCGAACCGGGGGTTATCTTCGTCTGACTCCATGAACCCGTTCTCCCTCATGATGTCGAACAGCGGTGTCTCTGCATCGAGCCACTCATCGTCCAGGTACACCGTGGTGACGAACCAGTCGTGCGCGTCGAGCCAATCCTGCATGAACTGAACCTGCTCGTCACCCTCAACTGCAAAGTGCTGCGGGTAACTAGCGATGATCTCCGACTTATTGGCCTGCCACTCGTCGATTCCTCGCTGCCACATGCGCATGAAGAAGTCGATCTCGTCGGGATGCTCGTCGTACCACTCCTCGCCGGCGAGGAACACGTTGATCATCGGGCCCTCGTGGCCCGGGTTGCCCGCGATCTGGTCGGCGTACAACTCGGCCGATGTCTGCCCGTCGTAGAGAACCCGAATCTCCCCGTTGATCAGCTCATTGACCGCGAAGTCCGGCAGCACCAATGCCCCGTCGACCTCCCCGGTGGCCGCGGTCGGCCCGGTATTGGTGATGTCCACCTGCACCAGCTCGAAGTCACCTCCGCCGGTTCGGAAGTCGAGACCGTGGATCTCCTGGGCGATCACGCCCCAGATCAGTGTCGATGACACCGAGTCCCAGACGGCAATCCGCTTCCCGGCGAGATCTTCCAGCGTTTGAGTGGTCGTGTCAGAGGCGGGAACCGCAACCACCGAGCGGTCGATGTTGTACTTCCCGAACACCACAGACGTGGTGTCGGCCTGCTTGTCGAGCGTCGGTACTTCGAAGTCCCCGACGGAGACGATGTCGGCAAACCCGCCGGCATAGATCCCGAACTCGTCCCAGGTGACCTGGGCGAGAATGCAGATTCCCGACTCCTGCTCCATCTCGTCCTTGACCCCGCTGTCGTTCAGGTAGTCCCAAACCGGGTCAGGAGCGAAGGTGAAGCGGATGACGCTCTGACAGCCTCCTTCACCACCTTCACCACCGCCATCGGCGGCGCCGTCGTCGTCGCCACAGGCGGCAGCGACGAGTGCAAGCGCCGCCAATACGGCCAGCATGCGTTTCCTTTTCATATTCCTCCTCCTGTTTCTCACCGGGCTTGGACCCGAGTGGCTTCGGCTGCCGGCACCCGCCCCTCGCTGGCGAGGTACTGGAGCATTTGTTCGTATGAAGACGAGATGTGTGCGGTGATCAGTGCTTCGAGCCGGGTGGCATGCCCCCGACGCGCCGCTTCGAGGATCATTCGGTGCTCGGTATCCACCAGGGCATGGTTCAACTCGATGTACACCGCGGTGTACCGGTCGGTCTGGCGGCGGGCGACCCGGACCATGTCGAGGGACCGTTGGCGGCCGGCTGCGGCGTACAGCGTCTCGTGGAACCGGTTGTTGAGCGGCAGCCATGCGTCCGATTCGGTGATCGATCCCATTCGTTCGATCATCTCTTCCATCGCTTCGAAGTGACGTTCGGTGAGATTGGGGATGGCGAGACGTGCCAGCCGGGGCTCAAACGAGATTCGGATCTCATACAACTCCTGGAGATCGTCCATCGACAGTGGAGCGACGACTGCGGTGGCGCGGGCTCGGAAGGTGACCAGGCCCTCCGCCGCCAAGGAGCGGAGAGCGTCGCGCACCGGAATGCGGCTCATGCCCAACTCGATGGCCAGTCGATGCTGATTGAGCTTGGCACCTGGAGCCAAGTCCCCGGCCATGATCCGATCACGTATGACCGCCGTCGCAGTCTGACCTGCCGTTTCGGATCTCCCAGGCACGGTCACCCGGTTGACTTCTTCCACGGCTGGTATACATTCACGAGGCCGGATCCTATACAATACGTGATATAGATGCATCTCGAACCGGCATGATTCTCGGGGCGTGTCAGGGACCGTCCTCACCACTGCTTCGGTCGCCAGAGTCGTATACCTTCGCTCTGTAGCGATCAGAACCGGGTCACCACGG
>CAYYRT010000029.1:0-11552 GCA_964474055.1 uncultured Acidimicrobiaceae bacterium
GGGATGAGGGCGTCTGAGGCCTTTGCTCGGATAGCCGCCCTGACACCCGAGTCGGAGTGCGCCCGCACGTATTCGCTCTTAGGGGCGGCCGACGAAAGGGGTGCCGATCTCGGGTCCGCACTCCTTGCCTTGGCCGAGGACGTTCGGGAAGGAAGGCGGGAAGCGATTCGGAGGGCCGCAACCAAACGAAGGGCCGCAATGCTGGTGCCGATCATCGGGATCCTGGCACCGGTCATGCTGTTGTTCGTGGGGGCTCCCCTTCCCTCGCTTCTCTTCAACTGGAGTTGAGAGCTCGAAAAGGAGGATGGTATGCAATCGCTGTTGATGCGGTTCACGCGTTTCCTGGACAGGGTGCGTGACGACGAGAGGGGACTATCGACCGCAGAACTGCTGGGCAACGCTGCCCTCGCAATTGCGGCTCTGGTCGTCATCTGGGGTGTTCTGCAGACGCTTGGTGTGGATGTTGTCAACTGGATAAGGGCCCAGATTCTCGGTGGAGGAACCAACTGAAAGCCGAGCGCGGAATGGCCACAGCTCAGTGGGCACTGGTCGCTTCGTTCTCGATGGTCTTTCTGGCGGTGTTACTCAATCTGATAGCGATCCAATACGCCCGCGGCGTGGTCAGGGCGGCCCTCGACGAGGGAGTCAGAAGGGCGGCGCCTGCCCCGGCCGGAGTTGCCGACTGCGTGGAGGGCATGAGGGATGTCCTCGAAGACTTGATGACCGGACCGATGGGTGAGGATGTCACAACTTCATGTGCTGTCTTCGGGGGCCAGGTTGTCGCATCGGCCAACGCGCGGTTCGCCGCGTGGGTGCCAGGAGTACCTGATATTGCCTTCGACCTGGAGGTGCGTGCTGTCAAGGAATCCGATGGCTGAGGAGAGGGGTGCGAGCCCATTGGAGCTGGTCCTCGGGCTGATGCTGATAGTTGTCCCGGTCGCGGTCATGGTCCTGTCAGTGGCGCCAGTGTTCGAACATCAGAATTTCGTCCGCCGAGCTTCAGCGGAAGCAGCCCGGACTCTGGTGCTTGCCCCCCACGACGGCCACGAGGCCGCTCTTGCTGTGGTGACTGCTCTGGCGCTCGGTGCCGACATCGATCCAGGTCTTGTCGATGTGCAATTCTGCGGCGGTGCTGGCTGCGGCTTGCTTAGAGGCTCGATTGTTTCGGTCGAGGTCTCAGTCACTGTCCCTGAGATCTCGGCCTTTCTGCCGATCGGTGATCTCACGGTTCGTTCAGTGCACAGTGAACAGGTTGATCCCTTCCGGAGTCGAGGGTGACCAACGATCGAGGGTCGGCGCCGATCTGGTTTCTGGGTCTCGCCCTTTGTGTCTTGATGGTGGGGGCCTTGTCGTCCGAATTGTGGCGAGCCCTCGGTGAACGCCAGGAGTTGACCGCACTTGCTGACGCGGCCGCCATCGCCGCGGCCGGTGCGATCGACCTTGAGGTCTATCGGCAGACCGGTGAGCTGCAGCTTGAGCCTGACCAGGCCGTTGCACGAGCGCTGGCCGTATTAGGAGGGTCGTCTGGCGGCGGGCAGCTGTCGGCGGCGCCTCGTGTGATGGTGAGCGAAGGTGGCCAGTCGGTCGAAGTGGAGCTGGTCCGGGAGGTCTCCTACGGATTGATACGCATCCTTGCCCTTGAGGGGGACCGCTTCACCGTTTCGGCCACCGCCGTCGCCTACCCATTCACGCCATAGAACCACGAACCCGGGGTTCTACCGACCGCCAGCGGACTCTGGAACCCGGGGTTCGCGGTTTTTCTTGTCCCAACGGCGGGCACCACCGATTCCACCGGCGATGGCGGCGGCAAAGGGGAGTGAGAGGGTCAAGCCGTTGAGGCCCTTCTCGTCGGAAATCCCCGCATAGGCCAGGAGGCCGAGACCCACGCAGGTGAAGACCACCGCGGCGATCGGTCGCCACAACGGTGGCGCGGGGCGGTTGTCGGGGTTGGGTCGCTCGTATTTGCCGAACACGAGAATGAAAGGGATGGTGATCGCCACCAGGGCGGCCATCCACAAGGGACGGGTTAGCCACCAATCCGACGTGTTCACCGGAATCCTGAGACCGAAGCCGTCCAGCAACAATGCACCGCCGATCAACGTGATCATGGCGGTCAGATGCCAAAGGTAGATGGTCATGATGCGCCCGTTGACGAGGACGACATTCGCCCAGACCCTTGGTCTCTGCAACCACCTGCGGGCCGGACCCTCGAGAGCAAGGATCAGCCCGGCCTGAAAGATGGCCAGCGTCACCAGCGTCACTTTGGGCGGCTGGCTGTTGTTGACCCCGGTCGTATCGAGGCCCACCATCGCTACCGGGTAGGGCCCGAAGTAGACCAGCGCAACCGTCACGGCCAGACCAGCGGCGGAGGCGATGAGCCGGTGGGCCACCCCTCCGAGTTTGGAGTCGGCCCAGGCGTATCCGAGGCTGTGGACTGTTACCCACACAAAGATGTAGTTGAGGTAGCCGAAATACGAAAGGTCGAGGCCGATCGAGAGAAGGTCCATCAGCCCGGCCAACGCCCCGGTGGCGATGATGGCGTTCCACCCGAAGCGGTCCCAGGCTCGAAGGGTGATGGGAGTCAGGGCAACCACGATTACATAAGCGGCCAGGAACCAGACCGGCACCAGCGCTGCCTGCGAGCTGACCCTGATCAACGTCCGGTCAAACCCGCTCTGCAAAAGGATGTAGGCGCCGGCGGTCCACACTGCCACCAGGGGAAGCACGGGCAAGATCAACCGACGCAGGCGCGCTCGCAACCAGGCACCGTATGGCTCACCCTTGCGATAGGTGGAGCGCAAACTGACGGCGTTGGCATAGCCGCCCACCAGAAAGAAGATCGGCATCACCTGCAGGATCCAGGTCAGATAATGGGTCCAGGTCGTAACCGACAACAAGTGATCGAATCGAAGGCCCTCAGGAAGAACCTGCGGCGCTGCCATCAGCCAGTGGCCGAACACCACCACCATGATCGAAGCGGCCCGCAGAAAGTCGACATATCGGTTTCGACTCGAAGGAGCCTGACTGGCCAGCTCCCGGGCATATTCAAAGGCGCTCTGGCCTGTCATGTCGTGTGAGCGACGCTATCAGACGTGGGTCAACGGCGAGCACCCAGTTGGTCCAGCACGAATGCGAGCACGAAGGCCTGCTCTCGCCAGTTGTCATAGCGGCCCGAGGGTCCGGAGTGTCCGGAACCGAGTTCGGTCTTGAGCAGGATCGGTCGACGGCCCCGGTTGGCTCGTCGCAGCCTGGCAACCCACTTCGCCGGCTCCCAGTAGGCGACCCTGGGATCGTTGAAACCGCCGGTGGCGAGAACGGCCGGGTAGACCGCCGGCCGGGTGTTCTCATACGGTGAGTAGGCGACCATCCATTGATATTGCTGGGGGATCACCGGGTTCCCCCATTCCTCCCACTCGCCCACCGTGAGGGGGATGGTGGGGTCGAGCATGGTGTTGATCACATCGACGAAGGGGACCTCGGCCACCACCGCCGCCCACAGGTCGGGCCGCATCGTCGTCACGGCCCCCATCAACAGACCGCCCGCCGAGACCCCGCGAGCGGCGATGTTGCCCGTTTGGGCGATACCGGTGGCGACCAGGTGCTCGGCGGATGCGATGAAGTCGGTGAAGGTGTTGTGCTTGTCGGCCATCCGTCCTCGCTCGTGCCAGAGACGGCCCATCTCGCCGCCTCCGCGGACGTGGGCGACGGCGTAAACGACCCCGCGATCGAGCAGGGAGATGCGCGCGGTCGAGAACCAGGGATCGACCACCGACTCATAGGCGCCATAGCCGTAGAGCAGAGCGGGGGCCGGGAGTTCGATTCCCTTGCGATGAACCAGTGAGATCGGCACCTTCACCCCGTCGGCGGCAGTGGCCCACAGCCGCGACTGCTCGTACTCGGAAGGGTCGAAGCCACCCGGTACGTCGGTCTGCTTCACGACCGTGGTCGCTCCTGTGTTGAGATCCACGTCGATGTAGCGCGTGGCGGTGAGGAACGATTCGTAAACCAGCCGGACTGCGGAGGCTTCGTACTCGAGGTTTTCACCCAGGGCGAGCTGATAGGAGGGTTCGTCGAATTCCACGTCGAAAGGGGTCCCGCCATCCGGCCAAACTGTGACAACCGGGAGTCCTGCCTTGCGTCCCACGATGACCAGATGACGTACAAACGGGAGGACGCTGCCGATCTTGGCCTCCGGGTCGTGTGCGATCAGTTCCTGGCCGGAGCCGGGAGATCCACCGACCGGAAAGGAGAGCAGGCGGCCGTTGGGGGCGTTCTCGTCGGTGACGATCAACCAGCGGCCGTCCTTGTGCTCGGCCGTGTAGCGAATCCCTGGGACACGTTCGGTCAGCACTTGCGCTTCGGCTTCCGGGTCACCGGTGGGGATGAACCAAACTTCGGAAGTGGTCGGGCTCTCGGCGGGGATGAGTATGTATCTGTGGTCGCGAGTCGACCTGACGTGATCCAGGTAAAACCGCTCGTCGGTTTCCTCGTACACCAGGACATCCTCGGATTGGCTGGTGTTGAGACGATGACGCCAGAGCCGGTGCGGCCGGTGGGCGTGATCGATGGTTGTGTAGAAGAAGTACCTCGCGTCGGCCGACCAGGCCCCGCCGTAATAGGTCGAGGTGAGTGACTCCCCGAATTCGACACCCGTTTCGATACTGCGGAACCGAAGGGTGAAGTCCTCGTTTCCCGCATGGTCGACCGAGTACGCCAGGAGAGTCTGATCGTGGCTTACCTCGAGCACCCCGACGTCACAGAATGTGTGGCCGACGGCCAACTCATTCTGGTCGAGGTAAACGTGGCCTTCTCCCACAGGGGCCTCGGACCACCTGGCGTAGCTCGGGTATTGGAGGCCTTCGCTGGTGTGCCGGCCGTACCACCACGTTCCCCGCCGGGCGGGTGCAGAGACATCAGTCTCCTGCACCCGGTCTTTGATCTCTTCAAACAATTGCGACCGCAGATCCTCGAGATGGGCGGTGGCAGCCGCGCTGTAGGCGTTTTCGGCTTCGAGATGAGCAAGGACTTCGGGATTGCCCCGATCGCGGAGCCAGGCATAGTCGTCCGTGACCGTTTCAGAATGAAGTGTCCGCGCGACACCACGTCGTTGAGCGATGGGGGGATTCATTCGGTGGTGAGAGTATCGGCTCGGTCAAACCAGGAATAATCACTGCGATGAAAGTTTCCCGCCGCCTGGCCCCGTTCGGCTCGACCGTATTCACCCAGATCACGAGGCGGGCGGTAGCCACCGGTGCGATCAACCTCGGCCAGGGTTTTCCCAACTTCGACGGACCATCTTTTGTGAAGGAAGCAGCGATCGAGGCCATCAGGAGTGGCCATGGTCAGTACGCCCCGTCGGCGGGGATTCCCGAGTTGGGGGCGATAATCGCTGCCAAATTCGCCGCGTTCACTGGCCTCGGCGTCAACGCTGCTGACAACGTCACCGTTACTTCGGGTTGCACGGAAGCCCTGGCCGCATGTTTCCTCGGATTGTTGGATCCTGGCGACGGCGTCATCCTGATCGAACCCACCTACGACGCTTATCCGGTTGGGGTTGCGTTGGCCGAAGCAGTCCCGAGCTACATCACCCTTCGCCCTCCCCGTTTCGAGTTGACCGCCGCCGATCTGGCGGCCGCGGTGACCCCTGCCACCCGGGCCATCGTCATCAACACGCCTCACAACCCCTGCGGCCGTGTCTACACCCTGACCGAATTGGAGGCCGTCGCCGACCTTTGTCGACGCCATGACCTCTTCGCGATCGCGGATGAGGTGTACGAGCACATGGTTTACAGCGGTGAGCACGTCTCGTTGGCCGCCCTGCCCGGAATGTGGGAACGGACTGTGACTCTGTCCTCGCTCGGTAAGACGTTTTCTCTGACCGGTTGGAAGATCGGATGGGCGGTGGCCCCCGAGAACCTCACGGCAGGGGTTCGGGCTGCGCACCAGTTCCTCACCTTTGCGACGGCAACACCGCTCCAGCATGCCGCCGCCCGGGCTCTGGCCGCCCCGCCCGACTATTACCACCAGCTAACCGAGTCCTACCGCGGCAAGCGTGACCTGCTCGCCGAGGGTCTGGCCAGGGTGGGTTTCGAAGTGTTCGTGCCCGAGGGCACCTACTTCATGCTGGCCGACCATCGCGGCTTCGGTGACGAGGACGACGTCACGTTCGTCAACCGTTTGATCGATGAGGTGGGTGTGGCGGGGATCCCGCCGAGCGCTTTCTATCACGACCGGGCTGATGGAGCTGATCTGGTCCGTTTCGCGTTTTGCAAGGACGAAGACACTCTCCGCGAGGCGGTAGAGAGGCTGTCGACCCTGCGCCGCTGAGTCCGATCAGTCGAGGAGGAGCCGCAGGATCCGCAACCCTTGATCCAATTGGGCCACCTCACGATCATTGAGTTCGCGCAGGTTGGCGGCCATATCCCGGACCCGATTGGCCCGTCCCCGCTCCATCACCCTCCGTCCCGCAGCAGTCAGATGGAGGTTGACCACGCGCCGATCGAGTTGGCCGGTGGACTTGCGGACCAGCCCTTCTTGTTCGAGACCGTTGACCATCCGGGTGATGGCCGGAGCCGTGACTCCCAGGACCTCGGTGAGGTCACCCGCTGCCATGTCACCTTCTGCGGCCAGGACTGCCAGCAGCTCGAGGCGCTCGGGGGTCAATCCGGTGCCGGCCTCCACCGTTCGGAAACGACGCGACCATTGCACGAGTACCGCTTCAGCCAGGTTGGCGGTCAGGTGAATTGGGGTCCGACGCAGCGCGAGGGGAAGGGGTGGGATCTTCATGATGAGCGGGTTTTACTCACGTCTTACGCCTCACGCCTCACGTCCTTGGTTTTCTAAGAACCCTTGACGAATTTCGCACTCTTGCGATAGGATGGCCTGGCCTTCCGAGGCCGACGGTCCGTGTAACCAACACGGCCGTAACGACTAGAGACCCGTTTTGGGGTGTGCTTGCGCGTTCTGCTAGCATGCCCCACTGGTGTCTCGACATCCCCAAGGAGGATCCCCGTTGGTTTCGCGCGTCGCCAGTCGTTTGTCGTTCGCCAAGATCCCGGAAGTCCTTCCCCTCCCCGATCTTTTGGCTGTCCAGCATGAGTCATTCAAGTGGTTTATCGATGAGGGACTTCGCGAGATCTTCGAGGAGATTTCCCCCATCGAGGACTTCACAGGATCTCTTGCACTTGAGCTAACCGATCACCGTTTTGGTGACTCCCCGCACACCCTCGAGGAGTGCAAGGAACGTGATCAGAACTTTGCCCGCCCCCTCTTCGTTACTGCCCGCTTCATGAACCGGGCTACCGGGGAGATCAAAGAGCAGCAGGTGTTCCTCGGGGACTTCCCGATGATGACTGAGCACGGGGTGTTCATCATCAATGGCACGGAGCGGGTTGTCGTCTCCCAACTCGTCCGGTCTCCCGGCGTCTACTTCGATGCCACCCCGGACAAAGGCACCGACCGCGTCATCTGGTCGGGTCGGATCATTCCCGGTCGGGGCGCCTGGCTCGAATTCGACACCGACAAGCGCGACACCATTGGAGTACGGGTAGATCGCAAGCGCCGCCAGTACGTCTCCGCCTTCCTGCGGGCCCTCGGCATCGCCGAGACCGATCAGGAGATCCTCGACCTGTTCGATGGGGCCGACTCGATCCGTAACTCGATCGAGCGTGACACTGCCCACGACAAGGACGAGGCGCTGATCGATCTCTATCGCAAACTGCGGCCCGGCGAGCCCACCACGGTGGAGTCGGCGCGCAACCTCATCCAGACCCTGTTCCGCAACCCCAAGCGGTACGACCTGACCAAGGTCGGGCGGTACAAGGTCGCCCAGAAGTTCCACGACGAGTCGGAGACCGGCAGCAAGATGCTGCGGGACGAGGACATCGTCGACACCATCAAGTACCTGGTCGCGCTCCATGCAGGCACGCGGACCATGACCACCCACAACGGGGTCGAGGTTCCGGTGGCGATCGACGACATCGACCACTTCGGCAACCGTCGGATCCGCACCGTCGGTGAGCTCATCCAGAACCAGGTCCGGGTGGGCCTGACCCGACTCGAGCGGGTCGTCAAGGAGCGGATGACCACCCAGGACCCCGATGCCATCACGCCTCAGAGCCTCATCAACATTCGTCCGGTCACCGCGGCCATCAAGGAGTTCTTTGGTACCAGCCAGCTCTCCCAGTTCATGGACCAGCCCAACCCGCTGGCCGGGCTCACCCACCGCCGTCGCCTGTCGGCCCTGGGACCCGGTGGCCTTTCCAGGGAACGGGCCGGGTTCGAGGTGCGTGACGTCCATCCTTCCCACTACGGCCGGATGTGCCCGATCGAAACTCCGGAGGGTCCCAACATCGGCCTGATCGGCTCGCTCGCCACCTACGCCCGGGTGAACCGGTATGGCTTTATCGAGACTCCTTACCGCAAGGTGGTCGAGGGCAAAGTCACCACCAAGATCGATTACCTGACGGCCATCGAGGAAGAGCGCTACGTAATCGCCCAGGCGAACGCCCCTTTGAAGGACGACGGTTCGTTCCGCAATCCCCGTGTGCTGGTCCGCAAAGCGGGCGGTGGAGGCGAGGTCGACACCGTGGCTCCCAAAGCCATCAACTACATGGACGTGTCCCCGAAGCAGATCATCTCGGTGTCAACCGCGTTGATCCCCTTCCTTGAGCACGACGACGCCAACCGCGCGCGGATGGGTTCGAACATGCAGCGCCAGGCAGTGCCGCTTCTCACCTCGGATTCCCCCCTGGTGGGGACGGGTGTCGAAGAGCGGGCGGCCCGCGACTCTGGGGACATGATCATCACCCAGGTGGCGGGAGAGGTGGTCGAGGTCACCGGGGAGCAAATCGTCGTCAAGGACAACGAGACCAACCGCAAGGTGATCTTCCGTCTCGACAAGTTCGAGCGTTCCAACCAGGGCACCTGCATCAACCAGAAGCCGCTGGTCCGGGAAGGTGACAAGGTCAAAGCAGGCGACGTTCTCGCCGACGGACCCTCGACCGAGTCGGGCGAGTTGGCGCTGGGTCGCAACCTGCTGGTGGCCTTCATGCCATGGCAGGGTCACAACTTCGAGGACGCCATCATCATCTCTGAGCGCCTCGTCAAAGAGGACATGCTCACCTCGATTCACATCGAGGAGCATGAAATCGACGCACGGGACACCAAACTCGGTGCCGAGGAAATCACCAGGGACATTCCGAACGTCGCCGAGGAGATCCTCGCCAACCTCGATGAGGACGGGATCATCAGGGTGGGCGCCGAGGTCGGTCCCGGTGACTATCTGGTCGGCAAGGTCACCCCCAAGGGCGAAACCGAACTGACCCCCGAGGAACGCCTGCTGCGGGCGATCTTCGGCGAGAAGGCTCGTGAGGTGCGGGACACCTCGCTCAAGGTGCCTCACGGTGAGTCGGGCAAGGTGATCGCCGTCAAGGTGTTCAAACGGGCCGAAGGCTTCGATCTGCCACCCGGCGTCAACGAATTGGTGCGGGTCTATGTGGCCCAGCAGCGCAAAATCTCCGAAGGCGACAAGCTCGCCGGTCGGCATGGCAACAAGGGGGTCATCTCCAAGATCCTCCCCGAGGAGGACATGCCGTTCCTGACCGATGGCAGCCCGGTCGACATCATCCTGTCTCCGCTGGGGGTGCCTTCCCGTATGAACCTCGGGCAGGTCCTCGAAACCCACCTCGGGTGGGCGGCCGCGGCCGGCTGGAAGCCTTTCAAGTCCGACAGTCCTGCCTCCGGCGGCGCCCAGCCGTGGACCAAGGTGTCCACCCCCGTTTTCGACGGAGCCCGTGAGGACGAGTTGGCCGCCGTACTCGCCAACAGCCGCCCCAATCGGGACGGCGATCAACTGGTCGGCGAATCCGGCAAGACGATGTTGTTCGACGGACGTAGCGGCGAGCCCTTCGATACCGCGGTCACTATCGGTTACATCTACATGCTGAAACTGGTCCACCTCGTGGACGACAAGATCCACGCTCGGTCGACCGGCCCCTACTCGATGATCACCCAGCAGCCCCTCGGTGGGAAGGCCCAGTTCGGTGGCCAGCGGTTCGGAGAGATGGAGGTGTGGGCTCTCGAGGCCTACGGCGCTGCCTACGCACTCCAGGAATTGTTGACCATCAAGTCCGACGACGTCCAGGGACGGGTCAAGGTCTACGAAGCGATCGTCAAGGGAGACAACATCCCCGAACCGGGGATTCCTGAGTCGTTCCGGGTCCTGGTCAAAGAGATGCAGAGTCTTTGCCTGAATGTGGAAATGCTGGCCGCCGGCGAGGAAGTTGAGCTGCGCGACTTGGAGGAGGACTCCTTCCGTCCTTCCGAATCGCTCGGCATCGATCTTTCCAGACCGGAGCGGCCGGAAGCGGACTGACTTAGGCGTGAGTCGTGGGACGTGAGGCGTGAGTAGGAAACAGGAGAGTCACATTGGTTAGGCAGGTTTTCGACGAACTGAAGATTGGGTTGGCATCGAGCGATCAGATCCGCGCATGGTCATACGGCGAGGTGAAGAAGCCCGAAACGATCAACTACCGCACCCTCCGCCCGGAAAAGGAGGGGCTGTTCGATGAGCGCATCTTCGGTCCCCAGCGCGACTGGGAGTGCTACTGCGGCAAGTACAAGCGGATCCGTTACAAAGGGATCATCTGCGAACGCTGCGGGGTGGAAGTAACGCGGTCGAAAGTCCGGCGCGAGCGGATGGGCCACATCGAGTTGGCTGCTCCCGTCACCCACATCTGGTTCTTCAAGGGGGTGCCCAGCCGGCTCGGTTACCTGCTCGACATGTCTCCCAAGGAGCTCGAAAAGGTCATCTATTTCGCGGCTTACCTCATCACCTCGGTTGACGACGAGAAACGCCACAAAGACCTCTCCGAACTCGAAGAGAACATGCGGGCCGAGATCCAGGTCGTTCGCGACGAATTCGACCAATGGAAAGCCGCCCGTCTCGAGCGGCTCGAAGTGGAGCTCGCCCAGATGGAAGAAGGCGGCGCGAGAAGCCAGGAAATCTCCGGGCGACGCCGCGAGGTCGAGAAAGAGATGAAGGAGCGGGAAGACCGGTCCAATCGAGAAGTGGAACTGGTCGAGGACGCCTTCGAAACCTTCCGGACCATGGCGCGCAAGACTCTCATCGAGTCCGAGCAGCTCTGGCGGGCGATCGCCGAACGGTACGACGGCTACTTCCTGGGAGGGATGGGAGCCGAGGCCGTCAAAGACCTCCTCGACAAGCTCGACCTCGATGCCGAGATGAACAAGCTTCAGGACGACCTCGGCTCGGGTTCGGCCCAGAAACGGCAACGCGCGACCCAGCGCCTCAAAGTCGTCAAGCCGTTCTTCGAGGGCAAGAACCGGCCCCGCGATCTCATCCTCGAGACCGTTCCTGTGATCCCGCCAGATCTGCGCCCGATGGTGCAGCTCGATGGTGGGCGTTTTGCCACCTCGGACCTCAACGACCTCTACCGACGGGTTATCAACCGCAACAACCGCCTCAAGCGGTTGCTTGACCTAGGTGCCCCGGAGATCATCGTCAACAACGAGAAGCGGATGCTGCAGGA
>CAYYRT010000030.1:0-11465 GCA_964474055.1 uncultured Acidimicrobiaceae bacterium
ACCCAAAACGGGGTGGAAGTCCCATGCTAAGAGGTAAACGTGGAGGGTCGGACTCCGCTCGCACAGGCCATTGGGAAACTTGAGGAAGCGCACCTCCTCTCCCGCTGCCGCCTCATCGCCGCGGACGAGCTGCACCCCACTGTCGAACTGCCAGCCCGACATGAGGATGTAGCGTTCTGCCCGCCGCGCCGCCCAGTAGAAGGCGCGGTAGTAGTCGGCACCATCGACCAGGACGCCGGCGCGATCGGCGCTGACGATCCGCCCCGCATTCCGGGATGGCTGGATGATCCGCGCAGTTGCAGCTGTCGGCACACTCACGAGAACGCCCCTTTCTCGGCCTCACGAGGGCGGCATAGTCCACCGGCTTCTATGGGTGACCGTTGAACCCGGCCTCACTGATGTGCAACGGTCTTCCTTCCGACCCTCTCAAGGCCAAGACTAACGGCTAGATAGCATCGAGCCAGCGGCGAAGGAGGACCGTCGCCTCCGGCGGCTCGCCCGGCTCGTCAAGCACTCAGCGCGGTGTCGTCTGTTTCAGCTTCTTTTCCTTCATCGCCTTCATTTCCGTCCCTGCTTGCTTGAGCTTGGTTTCATTCCAGACCTTGCTGATGCGTGGGAAAATGTCGTGCTCCTCTTCCCGGATATGACTTTCGAGGCTCGCGTGCACTGCCTTGAGCTTGGTGAGCCACGAGGCGTCTTCTGGGTCCAGCTCCATCATGTCCTCGATCAGATCTTCAACCTTATCGACCTCGTTCTGATGTTTCTTCCGCCAATCCGCCAGCTTTGAATCCGTCTTGCCAACGTCCCGTGAGAGCGGCTCATACAGGCCCGCGTCCTCAATCTGCTCGTGGGCTTCCAACTCGGGCTGCAACTTCGTCCAGAGTTGGCCCCGGGTCTCGGGAGCCGCCTTCAGGATCTTCTCGAACGCGGCTTTTGCCTTCTGGTGTTCCTGCTTGAGGAATTGAATCGCATCCATTGATGACCTCCTGTTAGAAGGAAGCGGCGTGAGGAGGTGTATCGCCGCCGGCGGCTCCTCCCCTATGCGGGCCGGAGAGCCGCGGGCGGCGACCCATTAGCGCGTATTCACCTTGACGCTTTGGGCTACGATCTTGCCGTCGCGATTCGTATACGTCACGGTGACGGCATCACCCTCCCGAAGCTCGGTCGCGGATTTCCCGCCTGCGTCGATGCGCGTGCCAGCATCGAGGGCGAACGCCCACTCCTTGTCCTTCTGACCTGTCTCGCGACCGACAACTACGAGTCCGTTGTCCGTTGTCTTTTTCACCGTACCGGTGACACTTCGAGTGCCCACACTCGACCGGTCAGTCCCACGCGCGGGGTCCGGGGCGGGCTTCTGCTGTGCAGCCGCCGAGATCGCCGAACACGCTAACGTCAGAGCCAAGGTCACTGCTGCCACCCGACGCATGGCCTAAAGACCTCGGCGGGCCGAGGCCGCATCGGGGCGATCGCCACCCCACTCCCGATCGAAGTATGTCCGGTCCTCCGGCGTCCGCGGCTTGACGCCCATGACAATGCCACCCTCTTTCAAACCACCCTCGTACTCCTTGACGCGCTCTTCAGGGATGCCCGCGCCCACGAGCGCCCCGATGGCGCCCCCTGCGACGGCCCCGGCCCCCGCCCCCGCGAG
Source organism: uncultured Acidimicrobiaceae bacterium (assembly GCA_964474055.1). Taxonomy (GTDB): domain Bacteria; phylum Actinomycetota; class Acidimicrobiia; order Spongiisociales; family ZC4RG35; genus JAICND01. Next base: position 1,649 of record CAYYRT010000030.1, read on the forward strand.
TGCGGCCGCAATCGGTCCCGCGACGAGCAATCCCAGGCCCGGTACCGCCACGGTCGCCGCCACCGCGATCGCCGCGAGCGTACCCCCAGCGACCGCGCCGATGCCGCCGCCGACCCCGGCCCCTTCGAGAGCTTTGTTCCCGAGTTCCGTGGTCGCGCCAGCGCCAAAGTGCCGCTTGCGGGCCTCGTCGGTCATGATCACGTTGATGTCTTTCGCCGAATAGCCGCGTGCGACCAACGCGTCGTACTCCCGCTCGGCACTGCTGCGGTCTCTAAAGAGTCGGGTTGCGAGATAGTCCTTCTCAGCCATAGTGTTCTCCTGTCCGGGCGGGGCCCGGTGCCCGATGAGGGCGGTTAAGGTTGTTATTGGATGAAGGGAGCCCTACACATGTGGCGGTCCCGCGTGAGGAGAGTAGCTCTGTCGCTCAGCCGGCCCCCCGGGATAAACGCCCGATTCCTCTCGGCGACCCCCCGTGTCTGCTCGAGGCCCGGGTGACGCGTCGCCCGCTTTCGGGCTCGGCTGAAGGAAGCCTTGAACACGCGCGATGAGCGGTGGAATCGCGGCCTTCTCGACCGTGTCGCCTAACTCGTCAATGACGCGATTGACGAGGTCCGAAACTCGAGAGCCGGCTCGAACCCACGGGCCCTTCAAGAGCGTCCCGGGAGCACGCTCGCCGGCACGTGCTCCTGGCGGTGCTCCGGCGCGAGATGCCCTGACGGCAATCTTCGCGCCAAGCCAACGGCCCAGGAGGACGCCCCCGGTCGCCGCCGCGCCCAGGGCGGCGCGGGGATGCGTCTTGACCTGTTCTCGCCAGTCGACCGCCCTGTTCACGTTCTCCCGAAGCTCCTCGACCGTGCCTGTGATGGACGCCCGAGTCGTTGCCATCGCCCGGCTCAAACGTTCAGCCTCTAGAACTCGTCCTTGATCCATTTCCCATCCCTCCGGAACTCCTGCAGGGTCTTCCGTGGCAGAAGTTGCTGTTTCTCCAGGCGGCCTCGCATCGCAGCCAACAGGGCTCCGCCGCCCAACACAAAGACAAGACCGACGATCCCATAGCCGCTCGGCACCGATCCGATGGCAGCTCCTATCCACAGCGCCACAGCGATGCTTAGCAGCAAGAGTCCGAGCGTCACGACTACCACGCCCATCAGAAGGATCAGCAGAGTGCGAACGACGACCGCGCCCTCATTCTTGAGTTCGATTGTCAAGAGGTTAAGCTTTTGATCCAGGAGCACGCCCAAGTCGGAAAACAAGCGCTCGACGAGATCAAAGAACCCGGCTGGTCCTTCCCCGCGTCCGGTCGCTCGTTTGAGCATCTGCCGCAGCCTGCCTGCGCTACCGTCGGCCCAGGCCCAACAGCACGCCGAAAACCATCCCGACAGCGGCGGCGATCAGGAGAGCAGGGACCGGTTGGCTTCGGGTGTACTCGGCCACCTCCTGGGTGACCTGCTCCATTCCTCTCTCCCGGTACTCGGCCACTTTCTCGCGCGCCTTGTCGACAGCGTCCTTGACGAAGCCACCGGCCCGCTCAAGTCCTGTGTCGATTGCCTGCCCAACCGCACCGCCTCCTGTAGACGAGCCGCCGGGTGCTCGGGTCGACGGCGTTGCTTCGGTCCACGCCCTGTCGCTCGGGGCGGGGTTGGATCCTCGCTCGGTCTCCATTTCTGTTCCTCCTGGTCTGGGTCAGTTGTGCGTCTGGGAACGTCGCCGGAGTTGACTCCTACACGGCGTTACACCGGGGAGTGAGCAAGACGTGTGCCGCGCGGTTCCCCTGAACTTAGGCGGTGCGGGGCGCCGCAATGGCTGCCGCCGCCGAGTCTCGGATTGTCCCCCTCGGTAGAGATTCCTGAGTTGCATTTACCGGAAGGTCAAGACGTTCCCTGATCCTTCCCGCGTCTCGGGAGCTCAGAAGGAGGCTAGGTCGCCGCCGTTTCTGAACTTGGGGCTCGAGGGACAACGCGTGCTGCAGGCTCTCGCCTCCTGTGAGCCAGACGAACGAGCACACGACGGTTGGTGGCCGACTAGAGCTGATGCGCGAAGGAGGCTGGAGGAGCTTACGAGCTAAGCCCGGCTCCCCTCGCTCTGCGGGGCCGACTACGGGGGCATCGTCACCGTATTCGTCTTATTCCAGGGCTGGCTGAGCCAAGCGAAACGACTGTTCGCAATGACTCCGCCATGGCCCGCCCCAGCGCGCGTCTCAAGTTGCTCGATCCCACAGCCGCGGCCGCTCTCGCCGCGCCAGCGGCACTACCTCCCACCCCCGATCTCCTTGGCCTCACGCGCTGGCCCTTCCCGGCGCGCCGTACCAACTCCTCTGCAGGCGTGTGGCATCTCACTTGCTTACTTAGTTGGTATGCCTACCAAGAAATCCAACCGTGCCGACAAGCCACCGCGGCGCCGAGCCGACCAGCCCGCCGCCGCCCCTGATACCGTCAAGCAGCAAGCCCTCGAGCCATTCCGGGAGGACGCGGAGGGCCAGCTCCTCACCACCGACCAGGCTCTCCGGATCAATGACGACCAGAACTCGCTGAAGGCCAGTCCCCGCGGGCCCTCGTTGCTCGAAGACTTTATCCTCAGGGAGAAGATTACCCACTTCGACCACGAGAGGATCCCAGAGCGCGTCGTCCACGCGCGCGGCGCAGCCGCCCACGGCTACTTCCAGGTCTACAAGTCACTGAACCGCTACACGAAGGCCACCTTCCTGCAGGATCCGTCGAAGAAGACGCCCGTCTTTGTCCGCTTCTCCACGGTGGCGGGCTCCCGGGGCTCCACCGACCTCGCGCGCGATGTGCGCGGCTTTGCGGTGAAGTTCTACACCGACGCGGGCAACTTCGATCTGGTCGGCAACAACATCCCGGTCTTTTTCATCCAGGACGCGATGAAGTTCCCGGACCTCGTCCACGCGGTCAAGCCGGAGCCGCACCACGAGATTCCCCAGGCGGCATCCGCACACGACACATTCTGGGACTTCATCTCCTTGATGCCGGAATCCATGCACATGATCATGTGGGTCATGTCGGATCGTGCGATCCCGCGGAGCTTCCGCATGATGGAGGGCTTCGGCGTCCACACCTTCAGGCTGGTCGATGAGCAAGGCGCTGCCCGCTTCGTCAAGTTCCACTGGAAGCCGCTGCTCGGCGTGCACTCCGTCCTGTGGGACGAGGCGCTCAAGATCTCCGGCAAGGACCCGGACTTCCACCGCCGCGATCTGTGGGAAGCCATCGCGGCCGACGCCTACCCGGAGTGGGAACTCGGGCTCCAGATCATCGAGGAGGCCGACGAGCACACGTTTGCCTTCGATCTTCTGGACCCGACCAAGATCGTCCCCGAGGAGCTGGTCCCGGTCGAGCGGGTGGGTCGACTGACACTCGATCGGAACCCGGACAACTTCTTCGCCGAGACCGAGCAGGTGGCGTTCCATCCCGGCCATGTCGTGCCCGGTGTCGAGTTCTCCGACGACCCGCTTCTGCAGGGCCGGCTATTCTCATACACTGATACGCAGCTCCTGCGCCTGGGCGGGCCCAACTTCCACGAGATTCCGATCAATCGACCGGTGGCGGAGGTGCACAACAACCAGCGCGACGGGCTCATGCGGCAGACCATCAACCGCGGACGCGTCGCCTATCATCCGAATAGCCTCGGTGGCGGCTGCCCGATGCAGGCGGGGCGAGCCGACGGCGGCTTCGTCACCTACTCCGAGGCGATAAACGGGCGGAAAGTGCGCGAGCGTGGAGAGAAGTTCTTCGACCACTTCAGCCAGGCGACGCTGTTCTGGAACAGCCAGTCCGATTCCGAGAAACAGCACATCGTGCAGGCTCTGCGGTTCGAGTTGGGCAAGGTGGAGGTGTCCAGGATTCGTGAACGGATGGTCGGCATGCTGGCCCAGGTGGACCGCACGCTGGCCGGCATGGTCGCCGAGGGACTGGGGCTCACCGTCCCCGCGAAGGTGGACGGTCAGGTAAACCACAGCGTGCCGGCTGACGCCGATCCAAAGAAGTTCCAGCCCATCAGCTTGAAGCAAGCGGTCACCCAATCGCAGGCCCTCAGCATGGCGAACACCGTCAAGGACACCGCGAAGACCCGGAAGGTCGCGATCCTGGCCGCCGACGGAGTCGAGGAAGACGCGGTCGGCACCATGCAGCGGGCACTGACCGCCGCCGGCGCCATTTCGAAGATCGTGGCTCCCCACGGCGGTACGCTGAAGGGCGCCGACGGTGGCGAGGTTCCGGTTGACTTCAGCCTGCTCACGGTGGGCTCGGTGCTCTTCGACGCCGTGTTTATCCCCGGTGGCGCCCGGTCGACGAACGCGCTGACGTCAGAGGCGTCCGCCGTGCTCTTCGTTCGCGAGACCTACAAACATTGCAAGCCCATTGCCGCGAGTGGAACCGGCCTCGCCGTTCTGGAGGCGGCCAAGATCGATGCGAAGGACGTACTCACGAGGCGGGAGGGCGTCAACGCGCAGATGGCGGGCGCCTTCATTGAGGCAATCGCCCAGCACCGGGACTGGAGTCGCGAAACCAAGGCGCAACACGTACCCGCCTGAGACTGGGACAGCCACGGTTCTCATGCTCGGCGAGCACCGGTATTCAAGCGGACACACAGACTTCTACAAGAGGAGAACATCATGGGAGTCATAGGGTGGATCGTGTTCGGCCTCATCGTCGGTGTCGTTGCCAAGTTCCTCACGCCCGGAAGAGACCCGGGAGGCTTCTTCGTCACGATCCTTCTCGGCATTGTGGGGGCCATCGTCGGCGGCTTCCTTGGCCGCGCCGTCGGCTGGTACGGCCCAGGGGATCCGGTGGGGTTCGTTATGGCGGTTTTGGGAGCGATTGCGCTGCTCGTAGCGTACCGGCTGATTGCGCGAGGGCCCCGACAGGCCTAAGAGATGCTTCGACCACTCCTGTACGCAATCGGCACGCTCCTGGTGACGCAGGCCGCCGTCATCGCGACGTCGGTGTACCTGCACCGCGGGCTCGCGCACCGCACGCTCAACCTGCACCCCTTGGCGGACTGGGTCTTCCGCTTCGTGCTCTGGTTCACCACCGGCCAGAACCGCCGCGAGTGGGTGGCGGTGCACCGCAAGCATCACGCCTTCACCGACACCGAGCGCGATCCCCACAGCCCCCTCGTGCACGGCTTCTGGAAGATCCAGCTCTGGAACGTCTACTACTACGTGCGCGAGGCCCGCAATCCCGAGACCCTCGCCCGCTGGGCCAAGGACATCCGGGACGACGTGTGGGACCGCGTGCTCTTCAACAAGGGCACGCTCGGCGGGGTGGTCGGCATCGCGGCGGCCATGCTGGTCCTGGGCCCCGCCTGGGGGCTCCTCCTGGCGGTCACCCACTTCGTGCTCTACGTCTTCGTCCTGGCGCCGTCCATCAACGGCCTCGGGCACTGGTGGGGCCGGAAGAACTTCGGCAACAACTCGGCCACCAACCTGCGCGTGCTCGCCTGGCTCACCGGCGGTGAGAGCCTGCACAACAACCACCATGCGTATCCCTCGAGCCCCAAGTTCAGCATGGGCCGGTTCGAGTTCGATCCGTCGTGGGTGGTGATCCGCGTGCTCATGGTGCTGCGCATGGCCCGCCTGGTGGGCGACAAGGTGAAACTGGCCGCGTAGCCGGCCATCTATCTGCGCGGAATTGGGGATCCGAAGAGCAAGGTAGCCTCTGGATCGCGTAGCCGAGGTCGCTTTGAGATCCGCAGGTTTGCAGCGTGTTCGGTTGTACCACCCTGGGGATCCAACCGTGCCAGGGCCCAACAGCACCAGAGAGAGTCAGTGGCTAGTCGTCTTGGCGAGATGCAGGGCGCCGTGACCTTCGGGTGGAACATCCAACGCTCGAGGGACCGACCGCAACGTCCAAATAGCGCTCATCTTCCCGCATAACGCCAAGGTGTTATCCGGGCAGTACCGATTGGCACGCTGTCAGGATCCTCGCCACTCGCTTCTCGTCGCCCTCAAGTCGGATTCGGCGGGCCGAGCTCCCAGACCCGCGTCCAGGATTGGAAGTCCTGTGTCATTGTGGTCGATGCTTCCAGAATCTGAACACTTGCCGAGCCCCCAGAGAAACATCGTCTTTGAGGCGGGAGTCGCCGTTGCCCCGGGGACCCGAACCCCCGGCCCCCAGAATGGGAACGTCCCCGCGCCCGCTACACGTGATCACGTCTCCCTAGAACTGATTGATCTAGGGGCTGATGGGTCCCACGGCGCGAGCCCATGTTATTCCGGAGCGTGACCCGAGAGCCATAGCCCACCCTCATACGCGCCGCGCTGGCACCACCGGACGAAGGCCACGGCACCCAAGGGTCGCCGACATCGGTCTAAGTCACCTCTAGCGCTCTCCGGAGTTCCTTTGGTTCGACCGGCTTCGTCAAGTGCAGATCAAACCCTGCTTCCTGGGCCCGGATTCGATCATAGGATTGGCCATAGCCCGTCAAGGCAACCAGTCGGACCATCGTGCTTCCCGGAGTCCGCCGAACCTGCCGGGCAACCTCATAGCCATCGAGCTCAGGAAGACCAACGTCGATCAGGGCGACCTCAGGCCGGGCGTCAAGGATAAGGCCGAGACCGGCTCGCCCATCTGCTGCCACCTCGACGTGATGACCGTCGAGCGTCAGAAGTGTCCGGAGCATCTCGCGCGAATCGGCATGATCTTCGACCACGACGATCCGGCGTGGGCGCGCGGAACTGAGCTCGCGATCTGGAGGGGGGGTCACGGCCGCTCTCGAGAGCGGGAGGCGGACGACGAACTCGCACCCCTCACCAAGACCTGCGCTGTGTGCCGAAATGCTGCCGCCATGATGTTCGACGAGACCGCGTGTCACAGCGAGTCCGAGCCCAAGTCCGCCCTCGCGGCGATGGAGCGAAGTCCTAACTTGAGTGAACAACTCGAAAATGGACTGGAGCATGTCCGGCGCCAGGCCAATGCCCCGATCTTGAACGCGGAGAACGGCTTGGCCGTCCTCCTGACGCACAAGCACTCGAATCGGTGTCCCTGCAGGCGAGTACTTGACGGCATTGTCCAGGAGGTTTCCGATGATCTGTTCCAGACGGACCGCATCCCCATTGACGACGACCGAGTCAGTATCCGCGGCCAGGGATACGTCATGAGCACGCGCTGCAGCCGCCTGGCGTGATTCGACACATTGTCGCACGGCCTCGCGGAGATCTACCGGAGCTCGCTGAAGGGTGATCTTGCCAGACATGATACGGGACACATCGAGGAGATCATCGACGAGGCGGGTGAGATGCTGAACCTGCCGCCTCACGATGACCAGCGACTGCTTGTGATCTCCCTGCTGAGGACTGAGTCGTTCCAGCACAGCGAGGCCACTCACGATTGCCGCGAGCGGGTTACGGAGTTCGTGCCCAAGCATGGCGAGGAAATTGTCCTTGGCCTGGCTGACGCGCTCGGCTTCGGCACGGGCGGCGCCGAGTTCCGCCACGACTCGCTCGCGCATCGTCAAGTAGTCTCGCGTCTCGTATTGCCGGCGGCGAGCCCGAAGCGCGGTCCTGACGGCCGCCACCAGGGTGGCGGTTCGCACCGGCCGCTCCAAGAGACTCACGTTTCCGTAGGGCCCGAGCCACTGGAGCGTCCGCACCTGCGTGCGCGTCGCTTGTCCGGCGGTCGTGAGGACCACCAGGGGCAAGTCCGACCATGGGGGCTGTCGCTCCAAGGTCTTGAGCAGGAGTTGGGCTGCCGATGGTGTGAGAACTTCCTCGGTGAGCAGTACTGGACCGGCGCCCGCCAAGATGGCACCGCAGAGCATCTCAATCCCAGGATAGGCGATTGCCGCTATCCCGACCTTGTCCAACGCGGCGCACACCAGTGCGCCATCCCGGCCCACTGGAGCGAGGATAAGGACCGGCTCCGGTATGCCGCTACTCGGTGCGGCCATCCCTTCCCCGCGGTCTCTCGGTCTCTACACTTGTTACACTGCCCGACAGCACCCCCTGAACCTGCCTCAGGGGTGGGCCGACGCGGATACCGGGGCCGAATTGGAGCTCCCGTATCGTGCGCTCGTGGCGCCCGGGTCGGTTCTTCACAACGGAAATGGCTTGTCGGATTTCTCCCGTGATCTCGAAGTATCGGAATAGCAAGACGGTGTCGGCCAGATAGGTGATATTAATCGGGGCCGCCATGCTGGTGCCGATGAGCCCATGCTCAGCCACCACCATGAGGCTGAGCACGCCGAGGCGGTTCAAGTAGGCGAGTAGTTCGTGGAGCTGCAGGATCAAAAAGCGCTCCTCCGGCATGGTAGCGAGATAGCCGTTCAAACTGTCGAACACCACCATGCGCGCGCCGCCACGCTCCACGGCGTGGCGCACGCGCTCACTGAACTCCCCGGGAGAGAGTTGGGCGGGATCCACCTCCTCGAGCGTGATCCGTCCGGCGTCGACATGTGACCGCAGGGCCATGCCGAGTCCTTCAGCTCGAATGAGCGAGGTGTCCGCCAGTTCATCGAACAGATACATCGCCACGCGATCCCCTCGCTCGGCCGCGGCCGTCGCATACTGGCTCGCCACGATCGACTTGCCCGAACCGGCCGGGCCCATGAGCAGCGCGCTCGTCCCCGGGAGGAGTCCCCCACCGAGTAGCGCGTCAAGTTCCGGGATTCCGCTCTTGACCTTCTCACGGGAGAAAGCGTGCCGCTGTGCCATGGGGAGCGGCCGCGAGTACACGCGCATCCCGCCGGTAAGGATCCGGAAATCGTGATATCCGCCTCGAAAGTGTACGCCGCGGAGCTTGATGACACGCAGACGTCGTCGTTCCGCACTCAGCTCGGTCGCGAGGTGTTCGAGTCGGACGACACCATGCGTGATGCTCTGCAGCTGAAGGTCGCCGTCCTCGGCGGTGCGGTCATCGAGAAGCAAGACGGTGCAGTGGCGGCCGACAAAAAACTGCTTCAACGCCAGGATCTGCCGCCGGTATCGCAGTGGCTCGCGCGCCAGCAAGCGCATCTCCGACAGCGAGTCAAACACCACACGCGTCGGGTTAATCTGCTCGACTTCCTCAAACACTGCCTTCGTCGTCTCGCCCAGCTCCACTTCAGATGGATGCAGGACTGTATACTGCTCGTCAGCGCTCAAAGGTTCCGGAGTTGGTGCCAGTTCATAGATCGCCACGTGATCGAGCGACCAGCCGTGCGACAGAGCCACGGCGCGAAGTTCCTCGGCGGTCTCGGAGAGCGTCACATATAGGCCTCGCTCACCATGACGGACCCCCTCAAGCAGAAACTGCAGCGCGAGCGTCGTCTTCCCCGTGCCGGGCTCTCCTTCGACGAGGTAGAGCCTGTTCTCAGGCAATCCGCCTCTGAGGATCTCGTCCAGGCCCTCGATGCCCGTCGCGACCATGGGGGACGGTCTGCCTAGCGGGTCTTCCGGCAAGCGGGTGCTCCTTTCCCGCGCGACGTCGAAACTACGACTATCATGCGCTGAGTGCCCACAAGGGCCTCAGCCTCGGTCTAGAATGTGTGAATGTCAAGGGCCTCTCCTTAGGCGTCCGGGCCCCGCCCTCAGGACGATGGCCTCCTGGTCCTGCGTGCAGAGGCTAGCACCCGCGTCCCAGGAGTGGAAGTCCTCCTCCCCCGAAGGAGCGAAGGCCGCGCACCCGGATACGCGCGGAGGCAGTCACGATCAGATGAGCCGCCTGACGGGCGCGCGGGCGGCGGCTACAGGTTGAGCAGCCGGATCAGGGCGCGGGTCAGCGTGACGTTCGGAATCTGGTGCCGGAAGTCCACCGCCAGCACCCGCCATGCCTTCTCGATCTCGCTTACCGGGACGCGCCCGGCGCGGAGAACATCTGTGAGCACGTCG
>CAYYRT010000031.1:0-1964 GCA_964474055.1 uncultured Acidimicrobiaceae bacterium
TCTGCTCCGATCGCATCCGGCTCGCGGATCAAGTGGATCATCTCATCGGTAGTCCGCCACAAATGGGCGTCGACGGGGTGCTCGTGAAAGGCCGCCTGTTGCGGCATGGCTGAGATCGCCTCCCACTCCGGGAAGTTCCGCTGGATCCATCCCCCCTGCTCCAGCCAGCCAAAGACCACCCGGCCCGGCTCGCCTGCCGCAATCAGCTCCAACAGGGCCTGTCTCTCGGTTTCAGACCATGAGACCTCGGAGGTGGAAATCGTCTCGGCCCATGCAGCAGGATCCGTGGTGATCCCGCCCGGGCGGGCAGCAATCCTCACCGCTGCGCCGAGTGGCCCATCTGACTCGCCGGACCCCCCACCGCCAAGACGACGGCCGACCCGACCCAGCATCCTCCGGCCCAGCCGGGCCACAGGATCACCCGAGGCGAGAAGATCGGGCCACCGTTTCTCCGCAAGCCGGTCTCCGAGCTGGAGCGCCCGGCACAGGCTCCGGCTTACCGTCGCGACGTCGCGGGCCAACCAGCGGGCAACCGGCTCCCGGACATCGAAGTCGTAGACGTCGAAGGCTCTGCCCTCGGAGGCGTGCAGCCCGTTGCGCACCGCCAGGAGGGTCGACCTGGCGGCACGCTCCTCCACCGTCTCCTCCTCCCAGACCCGACCCAACAACTCGGCCCGGCGTCTCTCCCACCCCAGCGCCTGGTAGGTGCGCAGCGCCCCCCTTCCCGACGTCACATCGGCCGCCATCACCGGATAAGGCTCTTTCTTTCGTCGCTCTCGCTCGAGGACTGCAAGATGCGGCGCCAACGGACGTGCCGAAGCGACCTTGGCCAGCTCCTTCTCCAACTCGGCCAAGAGTGCGGGATCCCCGGCGACGAGGCGGGCCGACAGCAGAGAGGTCATCGAGTCGATCCGGTCTCTCGCGGCGGCGCCGCATTCCCGCACCGTGCGGACCGAATGACCCACTTTGAGATTGGCATCCCACAGCGGGTAGAAGACCGCTTTCACCAGACGGTCCGTGTCTGCACCGGCGTGGAGCAGCATCAGGTCGACGTCGGACCACAGGCAAAGCTCGCCCCGCCCGTAACTCCCGAGAGCGACCACGGCCGAATCGCCGGCAACCTCACGGAAGAGACGCTCGATCGAGGTGTCGAGGGCTGTGGTCAGCAACGCACATGTGTCGAACCCACCGTCACCACTCGCCTCGACGCGCAGTCGGCGTCGTGTGTCGAGGAAGCCGTCCAACGCGTTCACGTGGGTCTCCCGGCTTGCCGCGCAGACAGGTCAGACTGCGTCGGGCCCGCGCTCTCCGGTCCGGATCCGAACTGCGGCCTCGACCGGAAGCACTGCGATCTTGCCATCGCCGATCTCTCCGGTATGAGCCGCGCGCTCGATGGTCTCGACAGCCACCGGCGCCAACTCGTCGGGCACCAGCACCTCGATCCTCACCTTGGGCACGAATTCGACTTCGTACTCAGCCCCGCGGTAGACCTCGGTCTGTCCCGACTGGCGTCCGAATCCTTCAACGTCCGAGGTGGTCATCCCGCTGACACCGACCCCGGTCAACGCGGTCTTCACATCCTCGAGCTTGAAGGGCTTTATGTAGGCGATGATCAGCTTCATTGTTCCGGCCCCCTCAACGGCTATCGGTGACGTAGGCGCGCTCTTCGTGCAGAGTGATGTCGAGACCCTCGATCTCGCCGCGCTCCTCGACGCGCAGACCTACCGTGGCATCGACGATCTTGGCGATGATCCATGTTGCCACGAAGGTGAACGCCATGACTGCGACCACGGCCAGCACCTGTTTGCCCAACAGCGAGGCGCCCCCATAGAGGAGTCCGTCTGCGCCCGCCGGGTTCACCGAGACCTGAGCGAACACTCCGAGGAGGATCGAGCCGACGATCCCGCCCACGAGGTGGACTCCGACCACGTCGAGCGAGTCGTCGTAGTTGAATCGGTACTTCA
>CAYYRT010000032.1:0-4331 GCA_964474055.1 uncultured Acidimicrobiaceae bacterium
TGGGGGAGGCCCTCATCGAGGACGGCCGCGTGTACGTAGGTACGACCACATACGACGGACGTGTAGCCCTTCGCCCCGCGATCGTGAACTGGCGGACGACCGAACGCGATGTCGATGCCCTCGTCGACGTAGCGATAGAGCTCGGCACGAAGCTCGCTCGGTATGGCTACGCATGACGACGGGACGAGGCCTCCGGCCTGCGTAGTCCCAACGGGGTTCGAACCCCGTGTCTTCACCTTGAGAGTGTTTCGGGGGACACTCTCGCTAGCTCGGGCGATGGGCGATCCCAGCTTTGACCAGCGGGTTCGAGTCCTCGGTCCTTCCCGTCGTTTCTTGACGGATCCCCCTCGTTCGCGGGACGAATGCGGGACGAACGGCGGATGGTCCGGCAGGGTTATGGACCAGCAGCGAACAGAGGGACCTACAAGGACCCGCCGCTTGGACTCGGCCACTCGAGACGCTGTCCGCGCTCGCCGCCTGGCCTAGGTCGCTCCCCATCCCCCCTGGTCATAGGACGTATGGCCTACATCGGCGCGCGTACATATACTGTGGCACGCCACACACAGTGTCCGGTCGCTCGGAGGGGACCGGGAGTGGTCTACATGCCTTCTGGCAGGGGGGTCCATGAAGATGAGACCACCCCTCCTTCCTCGCCGGCGGGATTGGAGAGGTGTACCGGAGCGGCAGCGTCCGTTCGCGCTGGGCGTTCCATCGGTGCGTCGGTGCGTCGTTCAGACGACGGTCCCGGCGCGCGGATCGCGGTGTCGCCGGCCGCCGATGCGGCAACGAGGCGGGGCCTGACTGTGGCTCTCGACACGCGACCGCAGACGGCCCGGACGATTCCACCCGTCGTCGTGCTCCCTGAGGCCGAGCAGCGGGAGGGCCGGCGAAGCCGACGCTGGTTCGGGGCCGCGCGGAGCGCGCGCACGAGGATCCTCGCCTCCTACGTCATCCTCCTTGCCTTCTCGGCGGTGCTGTCCACGCTCGCCATCCGCGAGGTCCTCGTCATCCGAGTCGACGACCAGGTCAATGACGCGCTCCAGCAGGAAGTTCTCGAGCTCGACCGGCTCGTCGCCGACGGCCGCGATCCGCAGACTGGGCGACCGTTCGAGTCACCCCAAGCGCTCTTCGACGTCTATCTTGCGCGGAACGTCCCCAGCGATGACGAAGCGTTGCTCACCTTCGTGGACGGGAAGCTCTACCGCGCCACGCTGGCACAGTTTCCCGTCGACCGCCTGCCCGCCGAGCGGCTCGCCCAGTGGGAGATGCTCTCGACCCGACTGACCACCGAGCCCGAGAGTGTGAGCGGACGGTTCAACACGGAGCTCGGAACGGCGCACTACCGCGTTGCCCGGATCCGGGTCGGGGAGGCCGCCGGCGTCTTCGTCGTCACGATCCTCCCGGCCACCGAGCTCAGCGAGATCGGAGAGCTTCAGCGGTTCGGCGCCGCGGTGACGCTCCTCGTCCTGTTGATCGGATCGGCGTTCGCGTGGCTCGTAGCCGGCCGGGTGCTCGCCCCTGTGCGGTTGCTCACGGAGACGGCGCGCACCATCTCGCAGTCGGACCTGACGCGGCGGATCGAGGTCCGGGGAACCGGCGAGGCCACCGAGATGGCGCGCACCTTCAACGCCATGCTGGACCGTCTCGAGGGAGTCTTTCAGAGCCAGCGCGAGTTCGTTCAGGACGCAAGCCACGAGCTGCGCGACCCCCTGACGATCTGTCGCGGGCATCTGGAGCTGCTTGGCGACGACCCCGAGGAACGGCTGGCGGCGATCGCTCTCGTGATGGACGAGCTCGATCGGATCGCAAGGATCGTCGACGACCTATCGGTGCTCGCGGAGTCCGAGCAGCCGGACTTCCTCCAGCCCAAGTGGATCGACCTCGAGGCGTTCACGCACGACCTCGCGGCCAAGGCGAGTGCGCTCGGTTCACGCCAGTGGAAACTCGACCACGCGGACGAGGGAGCGTTCCTCGCCGATCGTGATCGCCTGACCGAGGCCGTGATGAACCTCGCGCACAACGCCGTGCAGCACACGGTGGCGGAGGACACCGTCGCGATCGGATCCTCGCTCACCGAAGATGAAGTTCGTCTTTGGGTGCGCGACACGGGTAGCGGGATATCGGCCTTCGACCAGGCGCGCATCTTCGACCGCTTCACGAGGGGGACGGGCGCCCATCGACGCTATCGCGGGCACGGTCTCGGCCTCGCCATCGTCAGGGCGGTCGCCGAGGCGCACGGAGGACGCGTCGAACTCGATAGTCAACTGGGAGAAGGGTCGACGTTCACGGTCTTCGTTCCGCGACACCCCGGGGAAGGAGTCGCCGGTGGCCAGGATCCTGATCGCTGAGGACGATCCACTCATCGGCTCGTTCCTCGAAAAGGGCTTCCGCGCACACGGCTTCTCCACGCTTCTCGTCGACGACGGCGAGCAAGCGCAACGCCTGGGTCTGACGGACGAGTTCGACCTCCTGATCCTCGACATGGGCCTTCCCGAGCGGGAGGGATTCCACGTGCTGCAGGAGATCCGTTCACGTGGAAAGACCCTGCCGGTACTGGTGCTGACCGGCCGTGGTGAGCGAGACGTGGTCATGTGCCTCGACGCGGGCGCGGACGACTACATGAGGAAGCCCTTCCACTTCGAAGAGCTTCTCGCGCGAGTGCGCACACGGCTTCGGAGCGCCGGGACGGAGGAAGGCTACGTATTGAGCGCCGGCCAGGTGCGGCTCGACCTGAAGACGCGCCGTGCCACGGTGGGCGAGCGGACGGTCGACCTGACGGGGCGCGAGTTCACGTTGCTCGAGACTCTCCTTCGCAACGCGGATCAGGTTCTGAGCCGCGAGCAGTTGCTCTCTCACGCCTGGGGCTACTTCTTCGAGCCGAGCACGAACGTCGTGAACGTCTACGTGAGCTCCCTACGAAAGAAGCTCGGCACGGACGTCATCGAATCGGTCCGCGGTGTCGGCTATCGGCTCCGCGCTCGGTAAAGAACTCTCATCTGTCTCTCACCGCGACCTTATGAGCCGCGAGCAGACTTCGCGCATGGGCCTCACCCGAAGTCAACAGGATTTCGTCCAGGAAGCGAGCCACGAGCTCCGCGACCCGCTCACGATCTGCCGTGGACACCTCGAGGTGCTCGGTGACGACCCGGAGGAGCAGCGTCGCACGATCGCGCTCGTCATGGACGAGCTCGATCGGATGGGCAAGATCGTCGACGATCTTCAGCTGCTCGCCGAGGCCGAGCAGCCGAACTTCCTCCGGACCGACCGGATCGACCTCGGGCTCTTCGCCCACGAGCTGATGGCCAAGGCGAGTGCGCTCGCTCCACGCCTGTGGAGCCTCGACCTCGCCGCAGACGGACTGTTCCTCGCCGACCGAGAGCGCTTGAGCGAGGCCATGATGCATCTCGCACACAATGCCGTGCAGCACACGGCCGCGGAGGGCAGCGTCGCGATCGGCACGTCGCTGACCGAGGAACACGTTCGGTTGTGGGTACGCGATACCGGGCCCGGCATCTCGGCTCGCGATCAGGAGCCCATCTTCGAACGCTTCGTGCGGGGCAGGCGTGCCCACCGTCGCTACCGGGGGAGCGGGCTCGGCCTTGCGATCGTGAGGGTGATCGCCGAGGCCCACGGAGGACGCGTCGAAGTCGAGAGTCAGCCCGGAGTGGGGTCGACGTTCACGATCGTCGTCCCGCGACGCGGCGATGCGCGGGCGAATGGCCGGGGTCCGGATCGCTGAGGACGACCCCGAAGAACGGATGCGAAGAGCTATCAAGCTGTCGTAGTGGCGTCGTCTGGTCAAGGCGAGTTCCCAAGTCACTCCTTATATAGAGCTTGATGCCTGAGCACGATCTCTCCGCTCCCTCGATCCGGTCGATGCGCGATCGACCTCTGTCGATAAGGAACTCCTCACGCCTTCCATACCTGAGCTTTACGTCCGGGGTCGAGACTGCGCCCGTCGGTCTCACGCGATGTATGGCAGGGGGAGCGTGGCAGGAACGCAGATGCGCTGGACTCAGGAACCTTTCTTCGGTGCGCTCCATCGAGCGCACGTTCGCCGCTGGCTGGCCGCACTCACCGTGCTCGCCGTCACGTTCGCGCTCATCGCGATCCCGGGCTTGGACCAAGCTGCCGCCGCCACCACCTTCGTCGTCGACGACACGAGTGACAGGGTCGACTCGAACGTCGGCGACCGCGTCTGCAAAGCATCTGCGGGGGACTGCACGCTGCGCGCGGCGATCCAGGAGGCGAATGCGAATCCTGGTCCCGACGTCATCCACATCCTTCCCGGCATCTACGCGATAGGGATCGTGCCCATCAACGAGAACGCG
>CAYYRT010000033.1:0-3973 GCA_964474055.1 uncultured Acidimicrobiaceae bacterium
TTGGCTGTCGGTGTTGTTGGCCGGTCTGCTCATCGTCGGCATTGTTGGCGTGGTGTTAGCGACGCGGCATCAACGTCGGCGCGAGCAACGAGCCACAGGCGGCAGCGTTACTGATTGGGGCCAAAGCCTTGCCCTCGCCTACGAGCTGCGCCGGGAAGTTAAGCGACTCAGTGAAGAGAATCAACGTCTGTGGGAGGAGCGAGCGGAGTTGGTGAAGGTGTTCGGTCGCGTTGTCGAATTCCTGCAAGAGGTCGGGCAGATCTCGGGGACGGCATTGGGTCCGAAGCGAGAGACCACCAAGCCCTGCCGGGACTCGGGGACCCCGAGCGGGCCTGAGGTCTGGGAAGCGAACGGCAACCGGAGTTCCTTCAGAGGGAAATGATGCCGGCGTGTATGCGGAACTATACGGGCGGCCCACAGTGCCTGGGGCATCACCCCTTCTGTTGGGTTGGTGAGCCGGCGCGTCCACCGGGAGCCGCGGGTTCGTGCTTTTCCAGCGACCTGAATTGACGTCGCAGGCCGCCTGATTCTCGAGCGAGTCCTGAGCAGCTCCATGATCTCGGTTCGGGGCACTTCTCGCCGTGGCGTTTGCTGTCCTCACGGCCAGCCTGGGGGTAGTTCCCTCTCTCACGCAGTACCGGCCTTCCCACCATGGGGTTCGCGATGCTAGATCAGTCGCCAGGGAGACCTTGGTCTCTTCCGACGAACCGCATCACTCTTGTCGATGACGGTCAGTGCAATTCCAGGCCGTAATGAAGCTGACCTAGAGGGTCAGCAAAGCTACCATCCCGCCCCGAAGTGAGCGGAGTGGCGAAGCGGTTGGGCTCGTTGCTACGCGATCGACAGGGCTGCCAGACCTGTGGCAGGACGAGAACTTCACGTTTACGACGCAGAGGCCGCGCCTGTCACCGCACACTGGGCATCGGGCGCCTGATCGCCTCGAAGCTTCGCTTGTAGGCGAAAAGGAGGCGCATCCTGGACTCTGTCGTTTTTCAGGATCATTCCACCAGGGGTTTCAGAAACATGCCGCCACCCCGGCGGGTCTCGTCTCGGACTTCTTACGGTATCAGCACCGGCGTGAGCAAGTCCTTTCTGGGTGAGGGTGGAGATTTGACGCCGCCCCGCGAGGGCGGGAGGGCCGGCGCGGCATGGTGCGCCACGATCTCGAGCCCGGCCATATCCCGCTATCCCCCCGGTGTGCCGTCTTTGGATGGCCGGCGCGGGCCGCGGGCGGGGCTGGGGGCGCGCGCGGCGCGCAGGCTCGGCCCCTCCATGACGATCTGGTGCGCCCGATGGGCGAAGCGATCGAGGGCGCTGTTGGCGAGGATGGGGTCGTCGAAGAGCGCGACCCACTCGTCCACGGCCCGGTTGCTCGTGATCACGGTCGCGGCGCGCCGGTCCCGCTCGACGAGGACGTCGTAGAAGTCCCCGGACTCCTGCGCGGTGAGCTTGCGCAGCCCGAAGTCATCCAGGATCAGCAGGTCCGGGGCCAGCCAGGTCGCAGCTCCCGCTCAAAGGCGTGATCGGCGCGGGCCTGGCGCAGGGCGAGCAGCAGCTTGGCGACCTTGATGAAGCGCACCCGATGGCCGGCGCGGCAGGCGCTGTAGCCCAGGGCTTCGGCGAACCAGCTCTTGCCCACGCCGACGGGGCCGCAGAAGATCACGTTCTCCTGCGCGGCGAGCCAGGCGAGGCGGAAGAGCTCGCGGACGCGGGTGCGGTCGTAGTGCACCGGCGTCTCCCAGACGAGGTCCTCGGCGGTGACGATCTCGTCGAAGCCGGCGGCCTGGATCCGGAGGGTCAGGCCCTGGCTGTCGCGGCGGTCGATCTCGTCCTGGAGCAGGAGCTCGAGAAACTCCAGGGGGCTGAGCTTGGCCTGGCGCGCGTGGGTGGCGCGATCGGGCAGCGTGGGCAGCAGGCCGCCCAAGCGCAGGCGCTTGAGGCGACGGACCAGATCAGGGGCGATCTCCAGGGCCATGGACCTCCTCCTCTCGGGGATGGGGATGGGCAAAGCTCTCGGGGGCGCGGGCGAAGCGGGCGGGCAGCGCGACCACCGTGCCGCGCTCGGTCACCGTCGGTTCCCGCTCCAGGGCGGCGCGCAGGATCGTCTCCACGCGGCCGACGTCGAGCAGCTCGAAGGCCAGGGCGCGCGCGCAGGCGGCGTTGACGCGCGGGGCGCCGTAGCGGGCAGCCAGGCGGAGCAGCTTCTGGGCCTGGCGCAGGCGCGCCCAGGGGAACACGCCGCGCAGGAGGTCGCGCACGAACTGCTCCACGGCCGGCCCGACCTGGGCCGCCTGGCGCGCACACGCCTCGGGGTCCCGCATCGCATAGGGCGCCAGGGCGGCGGGATGGTCGGTGTAGTCGGTGGCCCGGCCCCCCGGCGGCTGCGGGGGGTGGATCTTGATGAGCGCGCCGCGGTGGTAGATGCGCACCAGCCGCGAGTCGGCCCGGACCTCGACCCGCTGGTGCACGTAGAGGTCGGGTGGGCGGGGACGGCGGGATCGACGAGGACGTCACGATACTGGGCGTACTCGAGGAAGACCCGGCCGGCACGCGGGTGCACGGCACCACGCCCAGGCCGCCTCCAGGCCGTTGAGCACGGCGGGGAGATCCTGCCGCAGCGTGATAGCCAGGAAGGCGTACCGGCTGAAGCTTAACGTGACGAGCAGGCCGTACACGCGCCGCCGGCGGCCGGTGGTGGGGTCGGGCCAGGCCCCCAGCACCCCGAAGTCGGCCTCGGCCACCTCGCCGGGCGGCGGATCGGCGACGCGGACGGTGATCGCCGGCCGCCCGAAGTCGCACGTGATCCGCGCGAACCGGTACAGCGAGCTGTAGGACACGGCGATCCCCTGGGCGCGGAGCCGCCGATGGATCTTGGTGAGGCACAGCTGCTCCCCGAGCCACTGCCGAATTGTGGCCTCGTGCGGCCGGAGCGTCTCGAGCTCGGGACTGGGCGCCGTCGTGTTCGTCGGGCGCCCCGGCCGGCGGGTGGCCGCGATCGTGGCGAGCTGCGCGTCGGTGGGCGGTGCGCCGCCCCGCTGGATCCCCACCGCGCCGGCCGCCTGGACGTACGCGGCCACCGTCTTGCGGTCCATACCGGTGGCGCGGGCGATCGCCCGGACCCCCTCGCCGCCCAGCCACCGGCGCACCATCTCGCGGACTTCCACCATCCCTCGCTCCCGATAGGCCATGGGCCCCCCTTTCGGGGGGCAGCATGACCACGAAGGCCGGGTGGCGGAATGTTTCAGGTCAGGTGGGGGATAGTTTCTGAAAAACTCCCGGTCAGCTGGGGGAATGATTCTGAAAAATCACAGACTCGGTCAATCGAGCGCGTCGGATTCGCGTGAGCGTGCTATCGATGAGGCTCGTGGGGACGTCATTCTCCCGAAGGGTCGTGCTGACCGCCGCGGGCCAGAACATCGCCCAGCGGGACCTGCCTGGGACCCCGCAGCTGCTCGGCCACCGACTCCGGGAGATCCGACCGAACCTGGCCGCGATCGGCTGGGACATCAAATTCAGCGACCACCATCACCCCCGGACTGTCACGATTACCCGTAGGAAGGACCGCTAATGTCCCTGATGTCCCCTTGGTCCCCTACCGAAACCCTGGAGGGGCTCTCTTCAGGGGAGGGACATCAGGGACAACAGGGACATCACTCTCCCTACTTGGGAGAAGCAGGGGCTATCCCACTATCCCCAGGGGGCGAAGTCTACCCACACGAGTTGTGGCACAGGGCCACAGGGCGAGGGGTTGTCCCGCCGGCTGTTGAACTTGGCTGAGCGCGGCGGCTCGGGTGCAGAGCATACCGTGCTGGCGACGGTCGTGAAGATCGCCGAAGCGCGGTTGTGAGGGGATACCGACATCGCGCCCCCCCCTCCTCAAGATCGATCCTGGAGCCAATGCGGGCCTCGATGTCGCGGCACGCCGAGCCCGAACGGCGATGATCATGCGGCCTGGTCTCCCACGGCCGTGGGA
>CAYYRT010000034.1:0-3149 GCA_964474055.1 uncultured Acidimicrobiaceae bacterium
GCTGCCGCGCGGATTACCTGCTCGCTCAACTCCTGACCAACCAGATATGCCTCGGCCTCGCCGGCATTGACGATGGTGGGAGCGACGCTGCCGAGAGCGAACCGGGCCGAGATGACCAGGTTTCCGTCGAATTCGAGAACCGCCGCGAGGTGTACGACGGAAATCGCCTGGGCCCGGCGAAGTCCCAGCTTCACGAAGATGCCCCGTTCCGTCGGTTGCATACGGCGGATCCGGAGACCGGTGACCATTTCCCCTTCTGCCAGGTCGACCTGGCGGATGCCGGTGTGGAAGGTGGCAAGGTCAACGGTGCGGGTGGAGGTCGCCGACGAGATCTCGACCTCGGTGCCGAGAGCTCGGAGGGCGGTGATGGTGTCGTTGGCCGGGGAGCCCGTCACGACATTGCCGACGACGGTGGCCCGGTTGCGAAGCTGTGGTGAGGCGATCTCGGCGCAGGCCTGAGCCAGAGGGAGCGCGCCCGCGACGAGATCAGGCGAAGTGACCACCTGACTGTGGGTGACCGTCGGGCCGAGGACGAAATGGTCGTGGTCCTCGGATATCCGGTCGAGACCCGGCACCCGGCTGAGGTCGATGAGCGTGTCCACTGTCGGCCGCTGGCCCCGTACCAACTCCAACAGCAGATCGGATCCACCGGCGATGAGCCTGGCGCGTGGCCCCAGTTCGGCCAGGGCTGCAAGCGCTTCGGTGATCGTGGCCGGAGCGATGTACCGGTGGAGGGACAGCCGATGACTCTGAACTTCGTGGAGCTTCACGACGATTCGGTACTGCCGTTGTAGACGATGCCGCCGCCCTTGACGTACTCGACGAGGACGGCGATTGCGTCCGGCCGGCGCACGTCCAGCATGACCTCGATCCCGCGGCTGGCCAGCCCCGCCTGCCAATTGTCTGGCTTGTCGCCTTCGTCGAACCCGATCGCCACGGCGTCCTCGTGGCGGGCGCCGCACACCAGTCGGGCCAGACCCGCCCAGGGCACCGCTCCCAAGCACATGGCGCATGGTTCGGTTGAGGTCACGAGTTCCAGCCCGGTCAGCTCGAAGTTTCCGAGAACCTGACCGGCGAGCGCCAGCGCCACCATCTCAGCGTGAAGGATCACGGCCCGGCCAGGGACCACCATGTTGACCCCGGCGGCTATCAGTGCTCCGTCGTTGGGGTCGAACACACCCGCTCCGAACGGACCCCCGGTGCCTGTGGTCACGTTCCGCTGGGCCAGCTCGATTGCCAACCCCATTCGCTCTTGAACCGTGGAATACCGGGCCTCGGCGGGACAAACCTCATCGACCCATACCGGGAGATCGATGTGGAGGAAGGGAAAGCGTCTCATTACTCGAGCCGCGCATCGTTCAAGGCCGGGAGACCTCGTCGTAGATTTCGGGGCGGCGGTCGCGATAGAACGCCCATTGCCGCCGTACCTCCTCGATCAAGTCCATATCGAGGTCTCTGATCACCACTTCGTCTTCGGTGTCAGAGGCCGGGGCATCGATTATCCGTCCTCGCGGTGAACAGAAATAGGACGAGCCGTAGTAGTCGGTGTCTTCCAGGTCCTCTTTGCCAACCCGGTTGATGGCCCCCACGAAGTATTCGTTGGCCACAGCAGCTGCCGGTTGCTCGAGATCCCACAGATACTTCGAATGCCCTCTGGTGGTGGCGGACGGGTTGAAAACGATCTTGGCTCCCTTGAGGCCAAGCACACGCCACCCCTCGGGAAAGTGGCGGTCGTAACAGATATACACCCCGATTCGGCCAACGGCGGTGTCGAAGACCGGGTATCCCAGGTTGCCGGGACGGAAGTAGAACTTCTCCCAGAAACCCTCGACCTGGGGGATGTGGGTCTTGCGATACATGCCGAGGAAGCTGCCGTCGGCGTCGATCACCGCGGCGGTGTTGTAGAAGGTCCCCTCGTCGACCTTCTCGTAGATCGGGGCGATAACGACCATCCCGGTTTCCCTGGCGAGGGCGATGACTCTTTGAATGGTCGGACCGCCCGGAATCTCTTCGGCGGTGTTGTAGTGGACTGGATCCTGAACGTTGCAGAAGTACGGGGTGGTGAAGATCTCCTGGAAGCAGAGGATTTGGGCCCCACCTTCTGCCGCCTGCCGGGCATAACCGAGGTTCTTCTCGATCATCGTCTCTTTGTCACCGGTCCACTGGGATTGGACGAGCGCGGCGCGAATGGTGGCCATCGACCGGCGAGTCTAAGAGCGCCGGAGGCCGGTGAACAGCACCACGACCGAATGGTCAGGACCGATCGCCGTAACCGCATTCCGGTCCAACAGACCGGCCAGGCCAGCAGTACCGGTGTGATCGACATCTATGCCGGTCATCGTGCGTCCAAGTCGGTTGGCCTGGAGGATCATCTCTTCGGAGACCACATGGGCGCTGCCCCCAGACGTGAGCATCCCCTCCATCACCGGCATCCAGTCGTAGGTGAGATCGTCGAGGATGCCGCTCGCGGCCGATGGTCCGACCTGCCCCCATGGCCACATATACAGGTCGGGATCCGCCTGGGCGGTGGCCATGGCTTCGTCCCCGAAGGGCAACAGTCGGCGCCAGGCCCGGTTGAGGGGTGCAACTGCCTCGGTCTGGACGGTGTGCAGGATCGGGATGATCCCTAGCCACTGTTCGTGGATGCCATCGGCCAAACCGGACCACACGGCGGCCGCCAGCGCTCCACCTCCGACTTGAACGAACAGATGGACGGTCCCGCTCACCTTGGCCAGGGCAAGCTGTTCGGCTAATTCCCAGCCGATGGTCCGCCCCCCGTCCAGGGCCGAACTGGTCGCAGTGCTCTGGACGGAGAAGGGAACAGCCCCCTCTTGAATCGACTCGAGAAATCGGTGGTAGGCGGGATCGCCTTCCTCGCCGGGGATGCGTTCGCACACTTCGATTCGTGCATCCAATTCCTTCAAGATTGCAACAACGGCTTCGTCTGCCCAGGTCGGGATGAAAACTCGCAGCGGTCGCTCCACGGCCCGGGCCACTACCGCTGCGGCCACCGCGGCGTTGCCGCACGAGGCGATGGCAAGCTCACCCTGGCTCTGGTCGTCGACGGTCAGATTCAGAAGGACTCCGAAAAGGTGGCGGGACTTGTGCGAACCGGCCACGGTGCCGGTTTCGTCCTTTACCCAAAGCCG
>CAYYRT010000035.1:0-13504 GCA_964474055.1 uncultured Acidimicrobiaceae bacterium
TGACCCACGCCGACATCATCAAAGCAACCGCCTCGCATTACCTTGGACAGCCACTCGACATGTTCAACCGATTGGCCGTCAGCCCCGCCTCCGTCACTGTGCTTGATCTCCCCCCGGGCGGGACGGTCCGATTGGTGACGCTCAATAGCAACGGAGACCCCAATACATGGAACTAGAAGAGCTGGGGCCGGCAGAACGGCTGGCGGCGGGCGCCGTCGGTGAACCGGGGCAGCGAAGGTTCTTCCTTTCGGCTACGACCTCCGGAACGACCCACACGTTTCCCTGCGAAAAGAGCCAGGTCGCCGAACTCGCCCAACAGGGTCTGGCGATCCTCGTGGCCGCCGGAGTGATCCCGGACCTGGAGGCGGTGAATCGACTGATCACCAGCGGACTCCAGGTCGAGGAGCCGGCCGAGCCCCGATTTCGGATCGGCTCGATCGGGCTCGGGGTGGGGAGCAACGGACTGCTGACGATGACGCTCGGCTCGGTCGATGAGGATGAATCGGTGAGCTTCGTGGTGAGCGCCGAGCAGTTCCAGGCGATGGCGGTGGTGGCAATCGAGGTCGTGGCGGCCGGCCGGCCGATCTGCCCGCGCTGCGGGCTTCCCGAAGATCCTGCCGGACATGATTGTCCCTCGGTCAACGGGCATCACCCGCGAACCCCTTGAAGGACCTCCTCGCGCTGACGGAGGTGGAGGGGCGAATGCCCTATGCCAGCAACGCCACCTTGCTCGCCAACAGCGCCGACGGCCGCCGCTGGATCTACAAACCGGAGCAAGGTGAAAACCCCCTATGGGACTTTCCCTGGCGCACTCTCGCCTCGCGCGAGGTCCTCACTTACGAAGTGGCGATTGCGCTCGGACTCGATCTGGTGCCCGAGACCTTGTTGGCCGAAGGTCCTTACGGGCAAGGGTCTGCCCAGGCGTTCATCGACGAGGACCCTGACTTCGACCCGCGGACGCTATTCGTGCCCAAACTCAATGCCCGGCTTTGGCCGGTCGCCGTGCTCGACATCGTGTGCAACAACGCCGACCGCAAGCTCGGCCATCTCATCCGACAGACCGGGACTGACCGGTTGTGGGCGATCGACAACGGCTTGACCTTCCATCAAGAACCGAAGCTGCGAACTGTCCTCTGGGGTTTTGCCGACACCAACATCCCAGGACCCCTGGTCGATTCGCTGGCGCGATTGAGGGAATCAATCACCAACGGGCTCTTCGATCGGGTGGCGACGTTGTTGTCTCAGGCCGAGGCCGAGGCATTACGGGATCGCGTTGACAGGTTGCTCGCCCGGCCGGCGCATCCCGCGCCCCCTGATGACAGACCGGCGGTGCCATGGCCGGTCTGGTGAACAGCTCAGTTGCCAGACTCCCAGCCGACCATCGCCAGGATCTCGGGCACGGACAATGCCCGACCGCGGGCGACCAGTTTCTCGGCTTCCTCCCTGCCCACCGCCGCTATAGCGTCTTCGAGGCTCGGGAGCCTGTCGGTCACGAAATCGAGCATCCGCGTCTCTGAAACGATCTGGAGGAAGGCGGTGGCGCCGGCCAGCAACAAGGCGGTCGCATGGTCGCCCCGTAGCAAGGCGAGCTCGGAGAAGTCGCGCACGTGCAGGGCAAAGGCTGACATGTCCTCGGCTTCCGCGAAGATGCCAAGCCCCCGGCGAAGGTGCGACTCGGCCTCGTCGATCCGACCAAGTTTGATCAACGTTGACGCGGTCATCCGCTCATTCCAGCCGATCTGGAATGCAGCCCCGGTCCCCTCCAGATATCTGGCAGCCTCCCGGTAGTGACCAAGCGCGATTTCGTAGTCCTCGTCGAAGTAGTAGGCCGAAGCGACGCCCCAGGCATAGGCGCCCATTCGCTCCCTGTCACCGACTCGCTCGCCAATCTCCACAGCTTCGGCCAGTAGCTGACGTGCGTTCTCGGCACTTTCGTACACGGTCACCGGCACCGAGAAGTTGAAGAGAGCATCGGCCAGACGGATCGGGTCACCAGCCTGTCTGGCCCACTCGATCGCCTGTCGATAGTAGGTGATGGTCGCAGCTTCATCCGCTTGCCAATAGGCCAGGCCCCCGGCCGCCTCCAGGGCGTCACGCCGGCTCCCGATCGAACCGCCGTCGAGCGCCAACGCCCGCTCCACCAACCCTCGGCCCTCCTGGAGCCATCCCCGCATCTGCCAGAACCGCCAGAGGGCGAAGCAGAAGCTGAAGGCAAGGTCGGCGTGGCCCTGCCCGATCGCAAAGTTGATGGCTGCCCGCAAGTTGTCGTGATCGAGCGCGATCCGATCGAGCCACTGTCCGCTGTTCTCCCGCGTGAAGTAGAACGACACTTCTTTGACCAACGCTGCAAAGACCTCCGCGTGTCGGGAGCGCAGAGCCGGCTCGGACGGCGCTCCTAGGAGATGCTCCTCCGCCAGTTCCCTGATCGTCTCCAACATCACAAAGCGCGGTTCGGCCTCGTTGGCGACCACCCTGAGCAAGCTGTGGTCGACCAGTGTGGCCAGACCATCCAGCACATCTATCGACAGGTCAGGCCCACAGATGGCCTCGCACTGGGCCAGAGCGAAGCTTCCGGCGAAGACCCCCAGGCAGTTGAACAGCGTCTGGTGATCCGGGTCGAGAAGTTCGTAGCTCCACTCAATTGCTCCCCTCAGGGTGCGCTGGCGCTCCGGCAGATCACGGGCGCCGCCCGTGAGAAGCGATAACCGCGAGCCCAGCCGCTCGAGGATCGCAGCGGGGCCGAGCACCTTGATCCGGGCAGCAGCCAGTTCGATCGCCAGCGGAAGGCCATCGAGGCGGGCGACGATGGCGGCCACCTGACTGGCGTTGGCAATGGTCAACTCGAAGTCAGGTCGAGAGGCTTTAGCCCGATCGACAAACAGCGCCACCGACTCATATCCGAGCAAGGTTTCGGGCGTGCCTATGTCTTGTGGATCCGGCAGCAACAGGGGGGGAACCGGGTATTCCCTTTCCCCCGAGATGCGAAGGGGTATGCGCGACGATGCCAGGATCTTGAGGCCTGGGGCTCCCTGCAACCACCCCGAGACCCTTTCGCCGGCGTCGATAACCTGCTCGAGGTTGTCGAGGATCAGCAGTAGTTGCTTGCCCTTCAGGTACTCGGTCAGTCTCCGGTCGGGGTCCTCGCTTGAGGGCTGCAACCCGAGGATCGAGGAGACAGTCGGGGTAACCAGATCAGCATCGGTGATCGGTGCCAGAGGTACGAACCAGACCCCGTCGGCGAAAGTGCCGGTGAGCTCGGCAGCCACTTGCAGGGACAATCGGGTCTTGCCGGTGCCGCCCGGACCGGTGAGGGTGACCAGGCGTGACGAGGCGACGGCCGCGGCCACTCCCTCCACATCCCGGCGACCCACGAAGGAGGTGAGTTGAACAGGAAGGTTGTTAGGAACGGTGTCGATCGTCTTCAGAGGTGGAAAGTCGGAGGGGAGTCCCTCGATGCTGAGTTGAAAGAGCGGCTCGGTCCCTTCAATGTCCTTCAGGTGGTACCTGCCCAATTCCCGCAAGGTGGTCCCAGCCGGCAGCGAAGACCCGACTATGAGGGCCGTGGCCTGAGAAACAACTATCTGACCGCCGTGACCGCAGGCGCCCATGCGAGCCGCCCGATGGACGTCGAGTCCGACGTAGTTGTCCCCTCCGTGAGTCCCTTCCCCCGTATGGACTCCCATCCTCACCCTGACCTCGGATTGGTTAGGCCAACTCTCCTGATGAAGACGCCGTTGAGCCGCCGAGGCGGCTACCAGTGCCGAGCGCGGATTGACGAAGACTGCGAAGAACGAATCGCCCTCGGTGGACACCACGATCCCCCCTGCCTCGGTGATGACCTCACGAAGGATTCCGGAATGGGTGGCCAGCACCGACGGGTAGCTTTCACCGAGTCGATGGAGCAGACGGGTCGACCCCTCGATGTCGGTGAAGAGAAAAGTGACTATCCCTGATGGCAGCTCTGGCATTCGATCCCCGCGCAGCGTAGTTCAGGTGCGCCCGGTTAGAGCCTGTTGATCGGCAGGCGGATGGCAAAGGACGTCGATCCGGGTTTCGAGTTCACTTCGAGGCGACCCCGATGGACCTCAACGATCCGGCGGGATATCGATAAGCCAAGACCGGTCCCCTGACCCGGGGGCTTGGTGGTGAAAAAGGGCTCCCAGATCCGCTCCAGAATGGACTCGGGGATGCCGGGACCATCGTCTTCGACCCGGCAAACCGCCCACCCGTCCTGGACCGACGTCTCGACCTTCACACTGGTCGTGGCCGCCTGGATGGCGTTGTCGACGATATTGGTTATCACCTGATTGAGCTCGGCCCCCCGGGCTTCGATAGCGGGGAGCTGTGGGTCGAGGACGACATCCAGGCGGATCCCGGACACCTTATGCCGGAGCAGCGCCATGCTCTGGCGCACCGCTGCATTGAGATCGACACTCTGGCGAGGGGCCTGGTCGAGATACACCCACGCCTTGACGGCGCCGACCAGGTCCGAGAGTTGCGCGGCCGCCATCGCCACTTCTTGAGCAAGCTGGCGGGCATGGATCAGCCGCACCAGGCGCTCGAGCTTCTCGCGGTCCCCCTCGCCGGCCTTCTCCAGGTCAGATCGATCCCATCCGGCCGCCACCGCCGATGCCGCCAGATCCGGAACGTCATCCACGCTTAGGCTCTTGAGAAGCTGGACAACTTGCCCCTCCCGGTCAGATCGTTGAAGAGGCGTAAGCCCCTCGACGCCGGTTTTCGCTTCGAGCAGCCTGTCGGCCGCTTCCACCAGACCGGCCGCAGAGCGGCTGATGGCGGCTGCGGGGTTGTTGACCTCATGAAGCAAACCGGCGGTCATGGTCCCCAGAGCTGCCAGCTTCTTGTACTCGACGAGCGCTTCCTCTCGTTCCCTCATGCGGATGATGACCGTCAGGAGCATCCCCCGCAGGAAGTGGTTGTGTTCAAGGAGTCTCGTAAAACGGTCCCCCGGCACTCGCACCAGCCGGGCCGGCGATAGGGCTCGCAAGGACGCAGAAGCCAACCGCCCTTCCAGCAGCGACATCTCCCCCAGAACCTCACCGCGCCCTGCCAGTCCGAGGGTGACTTCGGAGTCGGCCGACTGCCTGAACGCTTCGAAGGTCCCGTCGGCGACCACCAGCAGAGCGTCCGGCATATCGCCCTCGTGGATCACAACCTCGCCCTCGGCCACGTCGATGATGTCCGCGGCTCGACACAGGTTCTCGAGCTCCTCGACTGGCAGCTCGGAGAAGTACGGAACTTCGGAGAGAATCTCGTATGGGCTCAAAGTGTCTCCAGGTGCTGGTGTACGAAGCGCACCGCCATCGAACCCTCCCCGGTGCCAGATGCCACCCTTTTGATCGATCCGGCCCTTACGTCGCCTGCCGCGAAGATCCCGGGCACGTTGGTCTCCAATGGGAAGGGGGGCCGGGCCAGGGGCCACCGCGGGTATCCGGGCACCTCGGCAGCCAGCGTCCCGGTCAGGATGAATCCTTTCTCATCGCATGCCACCGCTCCGTCCAGCCACCCGGTGCGTGGTTGCTGACCGATAAGGACAAACACCGCCGAAACCTCGACCTCGCGCTCTTCGCCCCGGCAGGCGACGGTCAACGCCTTAAGGCGGTTGTCGCCCAGGGCGGCCACGACCCGGGACCCGTAGAGCACAGTGATGTTGGGAGTCTGTTCGATCCTCCTGACGAGGTATGAGGACATGGTTGAGTCGAGGGTGTCGCCCCGCACCAGCATGTAGAGGTCGCGGGCGAAGCTGGACAGGAAGAGAGCGGACTGGCCGGCCGAGTTGCCACCTCCCACGACCGCGATGTTCTCGTCTTTGTACATCTGAGCCTCGACCGCCGACGATCCGTAGAAGATCCCGGCCCCGACATAACGATCGCCTCCCTCGACGCCCAGGGTGCGATACGACACTCCTGTGGCCACCAACAGGGCTTTGCAATTGACCTCTCCCGCCCCTTCCAGATGGACAACGCGGTACGGGTCGTGACGACTCAGCGCCGTGGCCCGCACCGGGACGAGCATCTCGGTCCCAAACCGCCGGGCCTGGGCCACCGCCCGATGGGCCAGATCGGCGCCTGAGAGACCATTGGGAAAGCCAAGGTAATTCTCGATGCGAGAGCTCAATCCGGCCTGACCTCCCGGAGCCTCCTCCTCCACCAGGAGGGTGCGCAGCCCTTCCGAAGTGGCGTAGACGGCGGCCGCCAGACCGGCGGGTCCGCCGCCCACGATCACCAGGTCGTAGGTGGGCAGGTCCGGCTTGGTTCGCAAGCCCTGGGCCGCGGCAATTTCTGGCACCGTGGGAGTCACAAGGGTGCGGCCATCCTCGAAAACAACGATGGGAATGTCGGCCTCGGTAGCCCCCGCGTCCAAGAGCACCCGTTGGCCCTCCTCGCTGGCGGCCTCGACGGACTGATAGGGGATCTGGTTCCGGGCCAGGAAGTCCTTGATGTGGTTGGTGGACGACGACCACCTCTCCCCCACCACCTTGATGCCTTCGAACGGGGGCGGGTGGAGGCCCTCCCAGGCCTCGAGAAGGTCGTCGAGGATTGGGAACAGCTTCTGCTCTGGCGGGTCCCACGGCTTGATGATGTAGTGCGAGACGCCGGCCTCGTTGATGGCGGCAATGGCCGCCTCTGTGTCGGAATAGGCGGTGAGCAGAACCCGGGCTGCGTCCCCGACGAGTTGGCGGGACTCCGAGAGGAACTCCACCCCGGTCATGCCGGCCATTCTCTGGTCCGACACCAGCAGCGCGACTTCCTGCCCGGCCGCAACCACCTCCACCAAGGTGTCGAGGGCTTGCCGACCTGAACTGGCCCCGAGCACCCGCCACTTTTCGTAGTACCTGCGTTTGAGGTCACGCTCGACCGCAGACAGGACCAGCGGCTCGTCGTCCACGATCAGTATCACCGGCGTTCTCACGTCGGTTCACCTTAGAAGGGGGACTACTCGGCGAGGTCGTCGAGCATCTCGAGCAAGGACAACAGATCGGATTTGGTGGTTTCCGGCAGCTCGGGCTGGGCGGAAGCCACCTCGACCGATGGTCGCTGCTCGGCGAGCATCGCCAGCATGGTGGTGGCCTGATCCCCCCGATTGGCGTCCACGACCTGGGCGGCTTCAATCAATCGGTTGACGAGGGTTGGGGCGAAAGAGGCGATGATGTCCACCCGCCAACCGTCGAGATTGCGCAGGATCAAGCGCAACTTGCCGTCCAGGGCGACCACGGCGAATCTGGCGCCGCGAACTTCGCTTTCCTCCACCCCTCGTACGGCGACCTCGGACAACTGCGTCGTTTCACCAAAGCCCTGCCAGTAGTTGGCCGCCACCTCTTCAAGACCGCTATCCAACAACTCGGCGGCCTGAGTCAATGATCCGCCTTCAGCCATTACGACCCAGGCCAGTTGATCCGGGAACGTCAAAGCGGCCGCAGCCGCATAGTCGCCGGTCTGGAGGGCCTCCAACAGTGCTTCGGCCACCTCGACCGCCTCCCTTCCGTCCGAGGCCGTATCGGTACTGGTGGTTGTGAGATCAGAGTCACAACCAACGCTCAGGAAGACGGCCAGGATCAAGAGCAACGCCCGCCGGAACCTCATGGGGCCAACGCGCGCAAAGTGTCCTCGATGACCACCCGGGAGGGGTCGAGAATCATGAGAGCGGCCACCGTCAAACCTGCTGCCTCAAACTCCGAAAGGCGATCTTTGACCACCCGGGCAGTACCGACCAGGGCCAGATCATCGATCAACCGGTCGTGGACGGCCCGGGCCACCGCCTCCCGATCGCGCGCTGCCCAACCGGTGGCGATAGCGGAAGCTTCCTCGGCGTAACCCATCCAGGCGAGGAACCGGTTGTAGACGGGTTGGGCAAGATATGGCCCGATGAACTTGTCACGGAGCAGTTGGCGGGCACCGGCAGCGTCATCGGTCACGATCGTTTGCAGCCGGGCCATCACCCCGAAGTCGGCCGGAAGGGTCCGGCCGATGGCGGCAGCTCCATTACGCACGGCCTCCAGCTGGCGTACTACCACCGACGGAGGCATGAGATTGAGGCACACTCCATCGCCATAGGCTCCGGCAGCCTCCAGCATCCGCGGTCGCAAAGCGCCGATGTAGATGGGTACCGGGCCGACTGCCGTCGAAGCGAGCCGAAAGCGTGACATCGAAACCGTCGTTCCCCGATAACTCTCCTCTCCGGTCAAGGCAGCCCGAACCGCCTGCACCGTCTCCAGCACCCTCGTTCGGGGCTTTGAGAACTCGAGCCCGTGCCACAACGCAACGATGGTCTCAGACGAGGAGCCAATGCCGAGGGCGAAGCTGCGGCCCGACAGCACCTGGCTGACCGAGCTGGCGGCCGTCGCCAGGGTTGTTGGAGTACGCGTGTAGGCCGGGACCACGGCCACTCCGAAGTCCATCTGCTTCGTGCGGATCGCGGCGGCGGTTGCCAGGACAAACGCGTCGGGACCGGCGACCTCGGATAGCCACGAATGGCGGTACCCCAGATCCTCGGCGAAGCGGCACAGGTCCGCCAGGTCGTTGATCCCCAGTCCGGGGATCGAGGGGCTGATGGCGAGATCCATGCCCGGGAAAGTAGTCATTGCGTAGCCGCCCGGGGAGCAAGCGATCTCCACAGCATCACCAGATAGGCCAGACCTGCGACCTCCTTCAGCCAGCGCCATGGATCCGAAAGCGCCCTCTCGAAGATCCCGCCCGATGGCCAGGACGCAAACTCGATCCCGAAGAAGGGCCAGAGAAAGGTCTCCTCTCTGACCCAGGCCCCATCGAGGAGAAGATGAAACAGCCACGCCACCACCACTGTCATGAGCTGGCGGCGGCGCCGCCCCCGTCTGGTGGCTACGAGGATGACAATCGCCACGAGGGCCGGCACCACCAGGGCATGGCCGAACCGCTGCCTGGTGGGCTGGCCCATAAACAACCCGACGACGAGGTCGACGATGTCGGGCAACAGTGCTCCGAGAGCCAGGAGGCGGAGGTCGACCTTGGGGTCACGAAAGATCCATCGGAAGAGAAAGATCGCCCCCCCTACATGCCAGAGGATCATCGATCGAGGGCGGCATTCGCCAACGCATCAGCGACAACGTTGTCTTCGCGGGGAATGTGCTCGAGCCGGTATTCCGGAAGTGCCCGCAGCAGTTTCTTGGCGATTACGAAGAGCTCTTGCAAGGCGGCGTTCTTGACTCGATACCTGCCCTGAAGCTGGCGAATCAGCAGCTGGCTGTCGGCCCGGACGACTAGTTGGTCCGGCTCAAAAGGCTGCGCCGCCTTCAGACCTTCGACGACAGCCGTGTACTCCGCAACGTTGTTGGTAGCGTGGCCGATCGCTTCACTTACCTCCGCGACCAGCTTGAGCCGGCCCTCCTCCAGGCGATATAGAGCGGCTCCGATCGAAGCGTGGCCAGGGTTGCCGCGGGAAGCTCCGTCGGTGTAGAGGACGAAAGTCCCGGCCACTCAGATGACCAGGATCCGCATGCAGTGGATGCACCGGGGAGGGTCCCAGTCAGCAGCTTCGGACTGCTCGGGAAGAGAGAGGGAGAGATGACAGCCGCCACACACCCCTCCGTCGAGCCGCCCGACCGCAACGCCTTCCTTGGTGCGACGTAGTTGTTCGTACAGCTTGACCAACCCGGGGGGGATCGGCGCGGCGATGTCTACTTTGCGCTCCTCGCGCCGGGCGATTTGGGCGTCGATTTCTCGCCAGGCAGCCGCGATCACCTCTTCCAGACGCTTGACTTCTTCGGCCATCTCGGCCTTCTCCCGCTCAAGCCTGCCCACCTCAGCCCGTAACGGATCGAGCCGGTCGAGCACCTGGAGCACCCGCTCTTCCATAGTTCCCTGCTGGCCTCTCAGGGCCTGCACTTCGAGCCGCTTCTGTTCGGTCTCGCGACCGCTCATCCCCCCGGCGTAGAGGCGGGTTTCGCTTTCCTTGAGTTTGATTTCGATGAGCTCGAGTTCCCCTTCGGCCTTGTCGCTGTCTCTCTCCAATCCGCGCATTTCCTGGAACAACTTCTCGTGCTGAGCTTCGAGCAGTTCGAACCTGGCGCTTGCTTCCTGATAGGCCGCCAGCTCAGGCAAGGTCTGGCGATGGTGAAGAAGACGGTCGATACCAAGATCGACCTCTTGGAGGTCGAGGAGATCGGAAAGGCCAGTGATCTCCATCACAGGCTGGTCCAGGGGGTGGGATCGAAGGTCAGGTCGACCACCCCGGGTCGGATCGCTTCTACCGCGTCCCTGAGGGCGCTTACTCCGGGTCTTTCGGTGGCGGCATGACCCGGGTCGATCACGCTCAGTCCAAGGTCGATTGCTTCCATGGTCTGATGGTGGCTGACGTCACCGGTGATCAATACCTCTGCCCCGGTGGAAGCGGCCGCCGCAACGAAGCTCCCGCCTGCCCCGGGAATCACCGCGACTCGCTCGACAATTCGTTCAGCCGCACCTGCCCGCCTCGTCCGGGTTGAAAGCCTATTCCCTACCGAAGCTGCCAGCTCATCCAGCGGCTGCGGCCTGCCGAGTTCGCCAACCCTGCCCGCCATGCCGCCGCCGGTGCGGACGTCGTACACGTCATAAGCGGGCTCTTCATAGGGGTGACTGTGGATCAGGGCCGCCACCAATTCCGGTTCCAGATGCTTGTCGCCAACCATCTCCAGCCTGATTTCCTTCTCGTGATTCAGAGTTTCCAGCCTGCCCGCCGCCGGCTTGGATCCCGGACCGGGCATGAACGTGCCGATTCCCTCGGTGCGAAATCCACACCCTGAATAGTTGCCGATTGTCCCCGCCCCGGCGGCGGTCAGGGCCGCGGCCAGGTCGTCGAGGTTGTCGGAGGGCACGAAAGTGACCAGTTTGATCCTGGGGGTCGCGTCGAGGGGGACAAACCCGCGGCTGTTGCCCAAACCCACCGCGTTCGCCAGTGAATCCGCCGTGCCTCCGGTGGCGGCGTCCCAGGCCGTGTGAAAGGTCGCGACGGCCACCCCCGCTCGTAGAAGCTTGTAGGCCCGGCCACCCGGACCCGGTCCGGCGACCACCTCACTGAGCGGACGGAAGAGGAGCGGGTGATAGGTGATGAGAAGACCCAGTTCCGCCTCGATAGTCGCAGCCACCACCGCCGAGGTGACCTCGTGACAGACCCCGATCGCCCCGCATGGGTCATCAGGATCGCCCAATTGCAAACCGTGACGATCCCAGGAGGCGGCTCGCTCTCGATGTGCATGCTGTGAGAGGGCCTGGAGCGTCTCGGCAACAGTTGGCATGCGTCGATGATGGTACCCGGGGCCGAGTTTCGGATAAATGCCCCCCAGCAAAGCCTCCGTCGGCGGCACCCGGTCGGGCGGGGTCAGCTTGTGGGGCCAGAGCGCGAAACCAGACAATCTTCGATGAAGCGGTACATGCCGGCGAGCGCCTGGCGTCCGATGCCGATCGGGAAAGCGTCAAAGCCGTGGGATCCGCCCGGATAAATCGCCAGCGCTGCCTCATTGCCGGCCGCCTGCCAACGCTGATGCATGAAAAGAGTGTCGTCGATGAGGGGGTCTTCTGTACCCACCGTAAACAGGGCGGGCGGCATGCCCCGGAGATCTCCGAAGAGCGGTGACACATAAGGATCGTCTCGCGGACCACCGCCCAGATAGTGGGCGAAGAACCACTCGATGATGGGCGTGTTGAGCACCAGGAGGCGCTCGCCCCAATGACGAGCCGAAGGAGTAAGCCGCGCATCGAAGAGCCCGTAAACGAGGTTGGCGCCCGCCCAGGCAGTGAAATCATGACGATCGCGGATTCGGAGCAGCGTGGCCACCGTGAGAGTGGCGCCCGCCGACTCTCCACCAATCAGAAGCCGGTCGGATCCGAATTCGCTAGCCCCGTGCTCGATCAACCAGACCGCGGCAGCTTCGCAGTCGTCGAGGCCGGCCGGGTACGGATGTTCAGGAGCCAGCCGGTAGTCGACGCTCACCACCGTCACGCCACACGTCTGACTCAGCGCCTCCAGACGCGGATCTTGCTGATCGATGGCACCGAGGACCCAACCTCCTCCGTGGATGTGCAGATACACCGCCCGGGGATGCTCAACGGCGAACAGCCGGGCTCGTATCGGGCCATTGGCTCCCGGAACCTCTCGCTCGACCGCACTCTCGGAGCGGACAATCGGACCGAAAGCTGACTTGCCCTCTAACCGCAGCCTCCGCGCCTCCTGCGGTGTGAGGTCGACAAGAAGGGGATACTGGTGGAGCAACTCTTCCAATCGAAGGTTGAATTCGGCGGTCTCCGCATTGATCGGCTCGAACACAACCGTCGAGCTTAGGGTGTATGCTGTTACCACTCGGCCGTTGCAGAACCGCCGGATAGCGATGCTCTAGACCTCGGTGCGCTCCCACCTTCGACGGGAGTCCTCATGGTCACAGAAGAGTTGGTCGCCCCAGTACGTTCGCCCGGTGAATGGAACGCGCCATTGACAGTCTCGGTCAACCGCGACGGCGGCAAGACAATCGTCGGTGTCGGAGGCGAACTCGACCTCGCCACTGCCCCGATGCTCGACGAACAACTCCGCATCTTGAGGGGTCAGGCTGGCGAGGTGGTATACGACCTAGCCGACTTGACCTTTGTCGATGTCTTCGGGCTGCGCAGCCTCCTTGACTACGGGACCAGCCAGCGCGAGGGAGTCTCAATTCGGACCCCCTCGCGGCAATTGCGCCGCCTCCTGGAAATCATCGGCCTCGAGTCGATCATCGAACCATCACCTATGTGATGGCAGGCGGGCGGCGCCCGCTTCGGTCATCGACTCCGTCTGCTGAAGCCCCATCCCCCGAAAACGAACATCAAAACGACGATAAGAATGATCCAACCTGTTGTGCTCACTTTTGCTCCTTGATAGCTGAGCGGTGTCCGCTCACTTTCGAAGTACCCGTTGGTTCCCCTCTCTAAACTTCTGCCCCGCTGAATAGGCCAACCGTCACGGTTCGACGATGACCGCGGTGACCATTCCGAACATGCCTTCGTCGCTCTCCACGTGGTTGAGGATGTGGCAGTGCCAGACCCAGGCCCCCGGGACGTTGGCGTGCACCAGGATCGAGTAACGCTCCCCCGGTGCGACATTGAGGGTGTCGACCCAGTAGGGGTGATCAAGCGGATACCCGTCCTTGGCGAAGACAAGTTGGGGAAACCCGTGCAGATGCATCGGATGGATCTGGAGCCCTTCGTTGTAATAGTGGACGACGAACCAGTCGCCGACTTTGACCACCAGCGGTTCGGTAGCGGGAAACGACTTTCCGTTCAACGAGAAACCGATGACGCCGGCGTCGTTGAGAACCATGGGGATCTCGGTGGCCAGTTGGAGATCCTCTGGCACCTCGATCCCACCGATCGTCTGTCCGACGGGCAACGGGATGTCGCCGATGATGATCGTCCCGAACAGGCCGTTGGGAACCTGGAGCTGGCCGTGGTGATGGGCGTGGAACATGGAGACGGCTGGGCCCACTGCATCTAACTCATAGGTGAAG
>CAYYRT010000036.1:0-6433 GCA_964474055.1 uncultured Acidimicrobiaceae bacterium
GTCGATGGCACGCAAACGCCCCAAGACCCGCGGGCCGACCCGTGGGACGACCCCGGCTGGGACGTGCACGGAGCGGCGTACGTCACGGTCACCCCCGCTTCCTGGTTCAGCCTCGGCCCCGGCTACGCACACAACGGTCACGACTCGTACAATGGCGCGGCAGCCGTGCTGATCTTCCAAGCCACGTCCATCGCGGAGCTCGACTTCGAGTTCCTCGGCAAGGGCGCTTGGCGGATGAGGCTCTCGGTGGCCCTGCTGCCCTGAGGGTCACGTCAGAAGGTCGACGACCCAGTACGAGTAGAGCAGAAGGGCGGCCATGCCCACCGAACGGTCCCACGCCGTCGCGGACAGGCGGACCCCGAACCGCTTCTCGATCTCGTAGAGGATGAACCCCCGCTCCGCCAGCTCCGGCTTGTTGCTGGCGGTGTCGAACTTGGCCTCGACGAGCGTCAGCGCACAACTGCCGAGGAGGGATGGGTGCCATCCGATCCAGGCGATCAAGCCGAATAGGGCGAGCGCCCACCGCACGGTCATGTCCGCGAACGACCAGGCGACGGCGCCCACGAGAAAGACGCTCTGGGCGTGGTGGGCCGCGGCGACGAACCGCTCACGGACCCCTCTGAAACGCTCGGTCACCATCGTGGCCAGCATCGAGTTGGCGACCGAGGTCGCGAGCAAGGCCCACGGGAGCCCACCCAACTCGGTGGTCGAGGCAGGGGCCAGCAAGAGCACGCCGGTGCCGAGGGTGGCCGCGGGCAGCACGACGCCGACGTCGAGCTCGATGCGCAGACACATCGAGCTGTACAGCGACGTCACCACGGCGCCGAAGGCCCCCAGCGCGAAGGGCGTCAGCGGTCCGACCGGATCGTAGACGAGCTGGAGCGTGCGCAGGGATACAGAAAAGGCCAGGAGCCCGGCGAGGACCGCGAACACGGTTCCCAGCGCCAGGAGGGCGACGGACGCTCCGCTCGATCCACCCGCTCCGAGGCGCGTCACGCCTCCGTGCCGACGGCCCATAGGTCGAGGACCTCCGCCAAGCCGGTGCCGGCGACGAGCGAAGCGAACCGTGCATCGTCGTGAACGCCCGGCACCTGGAAGAAGATGAAGAACGTCACCTGCGTGTTGCGCTCCTCGATCGCCTCGCCGAGCAGGTCCAGGGCCGCGTCGGTCTCGCCGAGGTAGGCGTGGATCCACGCTCGGGCGGCCGGGAGCACCGGTGCGCCTCCCGCGGCCCGCGTCTCGAGCTCGCCCAGGATCTCTCGCGCCTCGTCCGCGCGCCCGGCCTGGACCAGCGCGCCGCCCAGCCACATCAGCATGAAGTTGTTGCGACCAGTGGCTTCGACGGCGCCCTCGAGCATGGAGATCGCCTCGTCGAAGCGCCCCATCTGGGTCAGGGCCGTCGCCATGACCCACACGGCCGGCAGCGCGTGCGCATCGATTGCGAGCGCTCTTCGGCAGGCCTCGACCGCGCGGTCGTATCGCTGGAGGAACACGTTCGCGAAGCCGATGGTCGCGTGGACGAGCGGGGCGAGGGGCTCGCGCTCGATGGCGCGCTGGGCAGCCGCGTCCGCCTGCTCGGCATCGCGTCGCGCCGCGAAGAGCTGGCAGAGCTGGGCCTGGGGCAGGGCGAGTCCGGGGTTCCTGGATGCGGCAAACTCGAACTCCGATCGGGCGGCGTCCACGTCCCAACCGAAGAGGAACTCGACGAGGCCCAACGAATAGTGTGCGTCGGCTAGATCGGGCTGGGTGGCCACGGCCCGGAGCGCCGCCGCCTGCGCCCGCTCCGCCGCGTCGCGCGACGGCAAGAATCCGTAGAAGCCGAGGTACGTGCAGGCGTCGGCGAGGCCCGCGTGCGCGAGGGCGTAGTTCGGATCGAGCGCGATCGCGCGACTGAAGTGCTCCGCCGCCTTGGCCAGCCCGCGCGCGTACCACTGATGTCGACCCTTGAGAAACTCGTGATAGGCCGCCTGGTTCTCGGTTCCTCTGCGCACGAGTCCCGCCGGGGCCTTCCCGACCTTCGGCCTCAACCGGTGCACGACGGCTTCCGCCATGTCATCCTGGAGCGAGAACACGTCCTCCGGCCGCTCCTCGTAACGCTCGGACCACAGATGGTATCCGTCGTCAGTCTTGATGAGCTGAACGGTGATGCGCAGGAGCGGTCCGTGGCGGCGCACGCTGCCCTCGAGCACGAGCGCGACGTCGAGCTGCCTGCCCATCTCGCGGACGTCGGCGTTATGCCCCTTGAACGTGAAGGCCGACGTGCGCGCCACCACCAGGACCCCTTCGACGTGCACGAGCGCGTTGGTGATTTCCTCCGCCAGGCCGTCGCAGAAGTACTCGAGCTCCGAATCGTTGGTCATGTTGACGAACGGCAGCACCGCGATGGAATGCGGAGAGGGTGCCTCGGTCCTGGGCCCGGTGAGCAGCGGCCTCTCCTTCCGGCGTGGTCCGGTCTTGATGATGCCGAGGGGGGTCAGGTCGTAGACCCACGCCACCAGCGCCACGCCGGGGAGCCCCGCAATCATCACGTAGACCGCGACGGTGACGGTCCAGTCGGCCAACCCGACGGCCGGAAAGATCACCGAGAACGCCTCGAGCGTGACGAGCGCCGCGGCCGTATACGCGACCACGACGGCGAAGACGTTTCGCCTCTTGAGCTCGTGGATGAGCGCGAGGACACGCCGTGGAAGACGCATGTGGCGTCAGGATCGAGGGTTGCGCGGGATCGCAGCCAAGATGTGGCGCGGCGGCTCAGTCCGGCAAGAAGGCCCGCCGTCGCTGCCGGTCCGGCACCTCGCGCACGTTGCGTACGATGCGCAGCAGCGCCAGGAGACGAATGAACCAGTAGGCAGGATCCACTTCCCACCACCTGAAGCCTGCCCGGGCGGCCCCCGGGAAGTGGTGGTGATTGTTGTGCCACCCCTCCCCCATCGTGAGGAGGGCGACGACGGCATTGTTGCGGGACGCGTCGGGGGTGTCGTAGGGGCGGCTCCCCCAGCGGTGACAGCAGTAGTTGACCGCCGAGCTGAAGTTCTGCGCGACCGCGAGGTTGAGCGCGTAACCGATCGCCAGCATCGAGAACCCGCCGATCTGAAAGAGAATCAAGCCCAGCGCCATGCCGGGCAGCAAGAACCAGCGGTGCAGCCAACGCAGCTCGGGATAGCGCACGAGGTCCCTGGCCTTGGCCAGGAAGACGCGGTCGTGGTAGCCGTCGTCCACCAGGGAGCCGTACCAGCAGTACCAGAACCCCTGGTGGGGGCTGTGGACGTCCCTGTCGGTGTCGGAGTAGAGGTGGTGGAGTCTGTGTTTGCCGGCGAAGCTGATGGGATCGGAGAAGGACAGACAGCTCACCGTTCCGAGCACGAACTGGAAGAGTCGGCTCGTCTCGAAGGAGCGGTGTGCGAAGAAGCGGTGGAGTCCCACCACCACGCCCACGGCCATCACCGGCAGCATCGCGCCGGCCGCGATCCAGTCCGACCGAGTGGTACCGGTCACGAGCGCCGCCGCCGGCAGAGCGTGGATCGTGACCAGGAAGAAGGCCGTGGCGGCGCGCTGCGCGCGGGTGCGCGAAGGCAGAGCCCGCACGACCTCGACGGCTCGCCCGTTCAGATCGGTGATCGTCGGCACGCGGACCTCAGGCCCCGCCGAGGCCCGCCGCGGCGGGCCGGTAGCGGCGGTCCAGGAGATCCTCGGCCAACGCCTCGTTCAGCGCGCCCGTCTCCGTCGTGACCTGGGTGGGCTGGAACCATCCGTCGTAACGGCCATCCACCCGAAATCGGGGTGTGTACACGGGGTCGAGGCGATCAGTGGTGCTGACGTGCGTGCGCCGGCCCTTGCGACGCAGGTAGTAGCGCGGGTTGGAGAGCCCCGCCGGATGGAGGATGCTCCCCAGGTTCGCGACCGAGCCGGCGAGCTGGAAGGCGCTCATGGAGCGGCGGTACCGCCAGGTCAGGCGTGCCTGATGGACCATGGCACGACCTCGCATGCTCGCGAGATTCTTGTCCGTGGCGAGGAATCCCGCGGCGTCATCCACGCTGTCGAGAGGCCGCATGGAGAGCGTGGAGCCCTCCAGATCACGGACCTTGGTGCCCGGGAGGAGCAGCCCACGCTCCCAGCGGTCGCGGAAGAACGGGGTGCCCGGGAAGGGAACCGACGCGAAGACGAACGAGGGAGCCGGAACGGTCGGGTCGGCGAGCACGGTGCGCAGCTCTCGGCGCATCTGCTCGACCGTACGCTCGGTGGGATCGAAGACCAGACCGTAGAGGAACAGGATCCCGGCGTCCATCGACCTCCGGATCAGCGCGAGCTGCTCTTGCACCAGGTTCTGCTTCTTGTCGACGCGGCTCAGCCACTCCGCGTCGAACGTCTCCACGCCGACGAGCAGGGCGATGCACCCCGAGTCCACAGCGAGCCGGATGTTCTCTTCGTCCCAGAAGAAGCTGTTCGTGGCGAAGCCGCCCCAATATCGGAAGTAGCCTCTGTCTCGCATCTCCTTGAGCAGGCCGACGCGCTCCAGGAAGAAGTCGCGATCGGTGCTGAAGAACTGGTTGTCGGCGATGTGGAGGTAGCGCCGACGCCCCATGGCCTCGATCTGGCGCCTCAAGAACTCGGTGCTGTGCTTCTGATAGGGGAGCGCGTCTGCGGTCAGGGTGCAAAAGGCGCAGCGGAAGTTGCAGTTACGGCTCGACTCGGCGTAGCCGATCCATTGCCCCATGAACCGAGCCAAGTCGTATCGTGGCTCGATGCAGGCGTTCGCATGGCCCTCGCCCCAAAGGTCCTCGATCACGCCGGCGAGCTCCTCGACGTCGCCCGTGCAGGTGTAGTCGAAGAACTGGCGGCTGTAGCGCGGCAGGGTGCGGATGGCCAGCCCTCCGGCCACCGTCACGACGTTCGGATTGATCGTCCTCGCGTAGGCGGAGACGTGCAGCATACGGTCGAAGGCCGGCGTCAGGCCGGTGAACACGATGAGCTCCGGCCAGGAGAGCAGCTCGGGGTGGAAGACCTCGAGGTGGCCGTCGCTGATCTCGTTGTGGATGCGGACCTCGCATCGCTCCCGGTCGAACATCCCGGCCAGATGCACGGGTGCCAACGGCATCGGCATCTCCCGCACGAGCCGCATCGACTCCCGACGCTCGGGGAAGTAGCAGTTCACGACCAGGACGCGCCGTCGACGCACGTGCAACTGCCACCTCCGGGGGGGGGATGCGACTATGGCCTTAGTGTCTGGCGCCCCTCGCTCGCCGGGCGCTCCGCTGGGTTGCCACCTCAGCCTCGTGTGCCATACTCGCCGCCGACGCCACTCGCGGGCAAGGGCGGCGGAGTCCGGCGAAGATGAGGGCCCGCTCGCTCCAGACGCTCGCCCGGCTCGCCGCCGGTCTTTTGAAATCAACCGCGAATGCGGCCATGTTTGACGCGCAGGGCAGCGCGAGGAGGGCTGGCAGAATGGTAATGCACTCGCCTCGAAAGCGAGCGCCCGAAAGGGCTTGGGGGTTCGAATCCCTCGCCCTCCGCCCGAGCCCCTCGGGTCATTGACCCGGGGGGCCTTTGCATGCCACCCTCGGGTCCACCGATGAGCACCGAGTACTCCACGTGGCGGCCGCACCCCTGGCACGGTTTGAGCGCCGGGCCGTCCCCACCGTCCGTCGTCAACGTCTTCGTCGAGATCACGCCTTTCGACCTCGTGAAGTACGAGACTCGCCCTCCACCCCGTGGGACCCGAGGTCTTCGCCGGGCAGATCTTCTATCCCTTCGAGCGGGCGCCTCAGCTCCTCCGCTTCTACCGCGACTACTACCTCGACGCGCCCGACGAGGTGATGTGCTATCCGTTCTTCATCCGCGTCCCTCCCATCGAGCTCTTCCCCGAGCTCTTCCACGGCCAGGTCGCTCTGGACTTCGTGATCGCGTACGCAGGCCCCGTGGAGGAGGCCGAAGAGCACGTGGCGCCCTTCCGGGCGCTCGACGATCCGTTCCTCGACATGGTCATGCCGCAGCCCTATCTGACGCTGCAGCAGTCCTTCGATGCGGGGATGGTCGCCGGGAACGGGTGGTACTCGCGCTCCCAGCAGCTCGACGAGCTCACCGACGAGGCCATCGACGCGCTGGTGGGGGCGCTCGGCTTCGACCTCGGGCAGTCGCTTGCGGTGGTGCTAGCACTCGTCGAGCGGGAGAAGCGGGAGGGGGAGGCGTCGCGGCGCGTGAAGGCGCCCGTGGTGACGGACGGTCGAGAGATAGGGTCACACTCGGGCCACACTCAACCTTCGGATGGACTTGAAAACGAGGAGGCGACTTGACGGTAGACCGTTCGGCGGCAAGTAGATAGGATTTCTCAGCCTCGCTAGCTCAACTGGCTAGAGCAACTGACTCTTAATCAGTAGGTTCGGGGTTCGAGTCCCTGGCGGGGCACTGGCTGCAGGACAACAGGTTACGGCCTCTT
>CAYYRT010000037.1:0-4690 GCA_964474055.1 uncultured Acidimicrobiaceae bacterium
GGTGACGGCCGTCA
Organism: uncultured Acidimicrobiaceae bacterium; assembly: GCA_964474055.1. Classification (GTDB taxonomy): domain Bacteria; phylum Actinomycetota; class Acidimicrobiia; order Spongiisociales; family ZC4RG35; genus JAICND01. The sequence continues at coordinate 15 of CAYYRT010000037.1, forward strand.
TCCGTTCCAACGTGGCCGGTCCGGCCCAGGTGGTGCTGCGGGGCGCCGATGGTGAGGAGCGGATCATCAACGTCGATCTTGAAGTCGGTCGCAACGAGATATCGCTTCAGGTCGAAGGGGAAGGTTCAGGGTTTCTGCCGATTTCGGTCGAAGTGAGGGCCGACTTCGATACCCGGCCTGAGAACGACAGGGCCGAGGCCATCACCCGCCTCCTAGGCCCAGCCAAAGTGGCGGTCGTCGAGGGCAGGGCGGGCGAGGCAGATGCGCTGGTGAGAGGGTTGGAGGCGGGGGGCCTCGAGATCGAATTGCGTCTTGCCATCCCCACTGCCGAGGAACTCCTGGCCTACGACGCGGTCATCCTCGTCAACGTCGACCAACCTGGCACCGAAGAGGCCACCGCCCTGGCTGCCTTCGTCGAGGAATTGGGCAGGGGACTCGTGGTTATCGGTGGCGACCAGGCTTTTGGCCTTGGTGACTATCACCTCACCCCCCTCGAGGCGGTGCTGCCCGTGTCGTCCAACCCCGACGATCTCGTACGCCGCCAACCGGTGGCCGAGGTGCTGGTCATCGACACCTCCGGCTCCATGGGTGCCTGTCACTGCAACATGGGTAGCTTCAGCGAGGGCGGAGTCGTCAAGACCGACATCGCCCGGGCGGGTGCCGAACTGGCCATCGAAGCCTTGTCCGACTCCGACCGGGTGGGAGTGCTGACCTTCACCGGCGGCAACACGTGGGTCATCCCCCTGGGCCCCAAACCCTCCGCCGAAGCGGCTCAACAGGCGCTGGGAGGCATCGTCGCCAATGGCGATACTGCCATCGCCCGGGCGCTTGAGGAGGCAATGAACGAGTTGCAGGGTGCTCCCGAACATCTGCGCCACATCGTCCTCTTCACCGACGGTTGGGACCCCAACGACGCCAATCTTCTTCCCATCGCCCGCGAGATCGCCGACTCCGGCATCACCCTTTCGGTCCTTGGAACCGGAGAAGGCCCCGGTACCACTCTCGCGAGGATGGCCGAGCTCGGCGGCGGGCGCTTTTACCCGGGCACCGATCTCGAATCAATCCCCGAGATCTTCGTCGACGAGACCCTGACCGTCGCCCGCAACCTGGCCACCGAAGGGACGTTCTACCCGGTGCTGGCCGCGCCTTCCCCGGTGACGGCCGGGCTGACCGCGGCGCCGCCGCTGGCCGGGTATGTGCTGACCAAAGCGAAAGGGACGGCCTCGGTGCCCCTTGAGATCGGACAGGCTGATCCGTTGCTCGCCACCTGGCAGCGGGGACTCGGGCGGGCGACCGTCTGGACCTCCGATGCCACTTCCCGCTGGTCCAACCAGTGGGTCGACTGGGAGGGTTACGTCGACTTCTGGGGAGGGTTGGTGCGAGACGTCCTCCCCGCCGGCCGGGAGACCCCGCCTGCCGTTTACGTCGACGGCGGCAACCTCAACGTCGACTTCGAAATGCCTTCTGCCGATATCGATGCCACCGCCACCGCCCGAATTCGCATGCCCGACGGCGAGGTCGTGATCGTGCCAATGCAACGGGTCAGCGGCGACGACTTCTCGGCGTCGATTCCGGTCGGGCCGACCGGCGCCTACTGGGTGGCCGTCACCGTTCAGAACCCGGATGGGTCGCAGCTGGTCACCGGCTCCGGAGCAGTTTCGAGTTACGAAGAGGAGTTCGCCTTCCGCGAACCCGACCCCTCCCTTGGTACCGAGATCGCCTCAATCACCGGCGGGCGGGTCGGCCCCGCACCGGCCGCGGTCTTCGAACCGGCCCCGGTGGTGGGCCGGGCCGATGTTCAGATCTGGCCATGGCTGGCAGCCCTGGCGATGTTGTTGTTCCTGGTCGACGTCGCTTTGCGCCGCTTGGTGTTGACGGCCGGCGACTCGGCGGCGTGGAAGGAAGGCCTCACCACCGCCAAGACCAAAGAGAAGCGGCGCATCGAGAAGAAGGTGGAGGAGGCCGCTGCTACCGGCGCCACCCCGCCGGTGTTGTCCGACTCGGCGACGCTAGAACGCCTGATGCGGCGCAAGCGGTCCTAAACCTGCCTCAACCTGGGATAGTGCGGGCTACATGATTGACGATCACGCCCCCAAGTCCCAACGTCCCCCGGCCTGGCTGCCGAGAGCGGTGATATGGATCATCGGGGTGCTGGCGGTGGCGGCCGTAATTCTGTGGATCGTCTTCCGACTCCGGTCCCTGGTCTACATCACTTTCATCGCTCTGTTCATGGCGGTGGCGTTGGAGCCGGCCGTGCAGCGATTGACCAAGCGAGGTTGGAAACGCCGGCTGGCGACCGTGGTCGTATTCGGAGTGGCCACCCTTCTCACCCTCGGGTTCTTGGGGGCGGTGATTCCGATCTTCATCACCCAGGCGGCGGCGCTCATCGAGAACATGCCTGCCTATCTGACGTCGCTCCAGGACTTCGTATCCCAGTACTTCGATGTCGAGTTGGTCGACGAGAACATCGCCTCACAGTTCGAGAATCTCGGCACGATTCTCCAGAATCTCGGGGGGGCGGTGGCAGGTGGGCTCTACGCCGTCGGCAACAGCATCTTCAGCTTCATCTTCCACTTCGTGACTGCCCTGCTCTTCGCCTACTACCTGGTGGCCGACGGGCCCCGCTGGCGCCGGGCATTGCTCGGAGTGCTGCCACCGGAACGCCAGCACGAGCTGTTGCGCATCTGGGAGGTGGCAGTTGAGAAAACCGGGGGCTACACCTATTCGCGGCTCATCCTGGCGGTAGTGGCCGGGGTGTACACCTTCGTGGCACTCCTGATACTCGATGTGCCCTACCCCGCCGCCCACGGGGTCTGGGTGGGGGTGCTTTCCCAGTTCGTCCCGGTGATCGGAACCTACATAGCCCTGGTGGTGCCGGCGCTCGCCGGGTTCTTCGTCAGCCCCTTGACGGCCCTGTGGGTCATCGCGGTCCTGGTCGTTTACCAACAGCTCGAGAACTACCTGATCGCCCCCCGGATAACCGAAAGGACGATGTCCATTCATCCGGCGATTTCGATCGCCGCAGTCATCGCCGGGGCCAGTCTTTTTGGCGGCGTGGGGGCGGTTTTGGCTTTGCCGGTGACGGCCATCGTGCAAGCCCTGGTGTCGACCACTTTGCACCGGCACGAACTGGTCGATTCCGATTTGATGACCGAAGAATCGGTGGAAAAGCAGTAAAACCAGTCCAATCGAGGCCATTGGCGGCAGCACTCAGCCATTTAGGATGATCAAGAGTGACCGCAACTACTGAGGACCTGGCTCGCGCCACCGGCTGGCCGCTGATCGTCAACTCCGTCCTCGCCTCAACCTTTGGCGTGGTGGGGGCGTTGTTCTTCGACCTGGTCGGAAGAATGATCGCCTCCGAGTTGGCTGGTCTCGACCCGGTGCTCTTTCACAACCGGGTGGAATTAGTCGGCTCCAACGACATCGCCCTGGCGGGGGGCGCAGTCGCGTCGTTGTTGGCCGGCGCCTTCTTTCTTGCCTTGTACCCCGGCAGCCGCAGCCACGATGTGAGCCGACTGGCAATTCTTTGGCTGATCCTCCACTGTTTCCGCCAGGGTTTCGTCCCGATGGCGCTCGCCCCGCTGTCGGACGACAACGACATCGCCCGGGCGCTGACCGCTCTGGAGTTGCCGGGAGGCATCGATGTGATTGTCGGCGCGGCCGGCGCCGCCGGTTTGCTGTTGATCTCGCTAGCTGCGGCTCCCGCCTTCCTCGCCTTCGCCAACCATCAACGCGACATATCGACTCCGACCAAACGGGCCGTATTCGTACTTCGGTTAGGGGTGGTTCCCGGCATCGCCGGGGGCATCCTGGCGGTTCCGTTCTTTATCCCGGACGCGGGCACCGGTCTGGTCCCGGCCCTACCAACCTTCGGGCTGTTCACCTTGGCAACGTTGCTGGCGGCGCTCGGCACGAAATCTGTTGGGATCAACCGGGAAGCAGGTATGACCCCTCGTTTCTCGTGGGCCCTGCTGGCCACGCTGGTGGTCACGATGCTGGTCTTCAGGTTTGCATTGGCGAGAGGTATCCCCATTCCGCCCGACCCGGAATCCTTCTTCTTTACGTGACGACCTTCTTTACGTGACGACAGGGTTCACCGCGGCGGTGTTGACCGTCTCGGATGGGGTGGCGCACGGAACCCGACTCGATGGATCGGGTGACGCGCTGGTTGACCTGCTGACCACCAACGGCTTCACCCTCGCAGAGAGGTCGGTGGTGGCCGACGATCCGGAGGTGATCGGCCCTGCGATCGTCAGAATGGCCGGGACGGCGCGTCTTGTTCTGACCACCGGTGGCACCGGCTTAGGTCCCCGCGACAACACCCCGGAAGCGACCCGCCAGGTGATCGAACGTGAAGCTCCGGGGATGGCCTGGCTCATGGTCCAATCTGGTCTTGCATCGACCCCGCTGGCGGTTCTCTCCCGGGGAGTGGTGGGGACGATCGGATCAACCCTGGTAGTGAACTTGCCTGGAAGCCCCCGCGGGGCTGTAGAAAACCTCACGGCTCTCCTGCCGGTATTGGGTCACGCCCTCGGCCTGCTGGCTGGCCACACCGAGCACACCCCGCCAACTGGCTAGCGTTCGACGCGATGGGCGCCGAACTTCCCCAGATCATCGCCGCGATCGAAGACTGGACCACCCGCGGGGTCAGCTTCGGCCTGGCGACAGTGGTC
>CAYYRT010000038.1:0-3466 GCA_964474055.1 uncultured Acidimicrobiaceae bacterium
CGTATCACGACCGCCACCGCCGCCGCCGTGGCAGAACCATCCCCGCAGGTGACGGAATCCCGACCGCCCTCGATCAGGGTTGAGGGTGCATCAGCGGCTCAGACCGATCGTTTTACTCTAGCCATGCAACGCTTCTCTGAAGCTGGTCTCGAGTTGCCCAATCTCAAGGTGATCTTCTCGACGGACCCCGCTGTATGCAAAGGGCACCACGGGATATTCAGCACCACCTTCGACCCATGGCGGATCTCGATGTGCTCCCCGGTCGACTTCGTCTACGAGCACGAGTTGGCCCATGCCTGGGAACATGCAATGTTGAGCGACCAGCTCCGCCGACAGTTCATGGACCTCCGCGGCCACACGGTCTGGTCGGGCAAGAACACGCCATGGAACCAAAGAGGCCAAGAGGACTTAGCCTTTGTCATCCAGCAGGGTCTTTCTGGACTTCCTCTTCCTCCTACTCTTAGCGGAGAGGCCATTAGCCGGCTGAAGGCGTTCGAGCTCCTCACCGGTCGACCAGCCCCGCGGCTCACCGAATGGATCGAGGCCAGGGAGATCCCCTGTGACGAGCGGCCGACCATCCTTGGTCGATTAATTCCCGACGCGCCGGGGCGGGTATGTTCTCTGGGGATCCATCAGCATTTCCAATCCCACCTTCCCCAATGACAAGGTCGTCTTCGGAAGGCGGTCGACACTCCAGGTGTCTTGAGTGGTTCTTACAGCGTCTTATTCCGACGTTTACGTTCGGCGACGATCTGGGATTTCGCTGGTTAGCACAGCGCTCAGTGGGAAATACTCCGTAGTCAGACGCTCTATCCAATTGAGCTATAGGCGCTTGAATTGTCAAGTATCGCAGGGTTTTGGGGGGATGACCAGCCGATGCGGAAACCGCCAGAACCATCAAAACTGTTATGACTTGGCATTGAGTTTCGCCATGCTCGGAAAAGGAATGGCACTCAAAAGCGTCTGATTGTCATCGGGTCATCGACGGCCTGGGTTAGATCAATCCGCCGCGCGGCGCGTACATGATGATCGCCACCCCGATGACACATATTGCGGCGCCGATCACGTCATACCGATCTGGGCGGAATCCGTCGAAAACGACGCCCCAAGCCAGCGATCCGACCACGAAGACCCCCCGTAGGCTGCAAGAACCCGACCAAACTCTGGACTGGGCTGGAAGGTGGCTACGAAGCCGTAGATTCCGAGAGCGACGATTCCGGCAAGGACGAACCACACCCCGCGGCGTTGGCGGACTCCTTGCCAAACCAGATAGGCGCCTCCGATCTCCGCAATGGCGGCCACCAGAAAGAGTCCGATCGAACGGATGACAGTCATTGGTTGAAATTGCTCACCGGGGCCTGCGGGTCGGATCGGCCAGCTTCTTTGTGTTGGAGGCTTTGGCTCGGAAGTGGCGAACAAATACAACAGTGAGGTAAGCGAGGCCGATGGCTATCTCGATGAACGCTTCGTTGTCTCCGAACCAATAGCCGACGGCACCCGCCGCTCCGGTGGTGACACCTGCAATAGCCAGCAGAAGGGGAAGACAGCAGGCGACGCAGGCGATGACGAAGGCGACTTTCTGGCCCTTGGTCACGACGGTGCTCTTAACAGGGAGAGGATCACTGGCTGGGCGTCTTCGGGTCCGGTGACGTCAAGACTCACCGCGCCAGAGGTGATGTTGATGGCGAAGTTGAAGAATTAACAACACTCCTGTTCGTTGGCGGCGAGTTCGCTGATTGTGACGATGTCAACGTTGCGCGGAAAAGCAATTTGGACTCCGTTCAGGCAGGGTTTGACCATCCACTGCCTGGGCCAGGACAGCCTTCCAATCTTCGATCCGGTCCGGTGGTAGTCCGGGTTCGAGGCTGCAGGCAATCTCCACAGAACTTCCAAGCGGGACCAACGATCTGGTCTTGACATTCGATATGTCGGACTTGCAGCCGCAGTAGTCGTCGCATGCTCCGCCAGGTGTGTGTCCCGAGGCGGGCAGCCGCCTCCTGGAGCTGGCCGGCGAATGCGATCATCTCTCCGATCTTGGTTTGAGTCTCGTTGATCCGCTTTGTGACCAGCACTCTCATCCGATCCTGGACTGGCCGACACTGTTCGTCTTCAAGAAGAGTGAGCAGCTCTGAGATCTGCCAAGATTCAGACCGAGCCTCTTTGCTCTCGCCACGAACTGCAACTACTCGATGTCATCCTTGTTGGTGCGGTATCCGGTCGGTGTCCTCTCCGGTACCACCACGCCTTGCTGCTCATAGAAGCGAAGCGCACTCTTTGAAACCCGCTCTGGACCGCCGCCTCCGAAATCTTGCAACCGCTTATCCTCCCACCCTAAACCCTCAACCTGGGTTGAAGGTCAAGACCCCTTTTCACGATTCTGGTTGGACGGGTGCACGCACCGCCGCCATTACCGTGAACACCAATGAGCGCTCGCCTTCTTCTGGTTGTGTTCTTGGGGCTGGCTCTGATCGGATGTTCCTCGGGCCAGTTGGACGAGGACGGGATCGGTGACTTCTCCGAGATCGCCGAGTCCGATCCGGTGATCGAGTTGGATCCGACAGGATCCTCAGCCGCCCTTCGGGTGACCACCACCTTGAATGCAGTTTGCGCCGTTGCCTACGGGACAGATGGGCCATTCGGGTCCATCGCCACCGACCAGGACATGGGCAGCGGAGGTGGGCATAGTGTCCATCGGCCAGTGATGACCGGCCTCTTACCAGGCACCGAGTACCGGTACCGGTTGCAAGGGGTCGCCGCCGACGGGCGGATCTATCGAAGCGAAGTGATGACCTTCACCACGCCATCGACGACCACTGGAGACTTTGGAGCCAACGTAGCAGTCGGGGCAGCAGTCACAGAAGTTAGTTCGGAGTTTTCAGCTGACTACTCCGCAGCCAACGCTGTGGACGACGACCTGGCCACCGAATGGTCATCGCGGGGCGATGGGGACGATGCCTTCATCACCATCGACCTTGGAGAAATGGTGGACATCACAGCCGTTGGGTTTCGCACGCGGACGATGAGTGACGGATCGGCCACCACCGAAACGTTTACCGTTGAGGTCGACGGCGCCCTATACGGGCCCTTTCCCGCAGGCGGCACGCCTTCCGAGGCAACATTCCGAGGCCGAATGCTGACATATCGGGTTCACACCTCGAGCGGAGGCAACACCGGTGCAGTCGAGGTGGAGGCATACACCCGAACAGGGAGTTGATGGCACACCACCATCGCGAGCCACCCAATCTCGTATGGGCGTCGTATGTTATACTGCATCGCAGTATGGGCGTTCTCCTTCAGATCCGCGACCTTCCCGAGGAGGTGCACCGGACTCTAAAAGCCCGCGCCGCCGCGTCGGGCACCTCATTGACTGAGTACGTCCGCGCCCTCCTCGCCCGATCAGTGGCCCAGCCCACACCCGACGAACTCGCTGAACGCATAGAGCACCGAGGGACGGTCACCCTGGCAG
>CAYYRT010000039.1:0-6923 GCA_964474055.1 uncultured Acidimicrobiaceae bacterium
CGTTGCGGACCCGGTATAGGCAGTGGATGAGTGCGTCGGCCGGCCGGGTGAGAGCAGCGTTAAGTCCAGCCGGACAGAGCCTATCGCGCTATTTCGTCGCGGTCGGCTTCTCGGTCCTGGCTGTGTCGCCGTCCTTGAGCCTGTCCTTGGCCAAAACCTCGTCCGCGCCGCAAGTGGTTGATTCAGGAGCCGCAGGCCGGCCACACTCTCGGCTCGTGATCACTCTCCTGCTCCACCTCCTCCGGCTCCTCCCCTCTCTCGTCGGCGGCCACCGCCAGCTCGCCGTCGAAAACCTGGCCTTGCGCCAGCAGCTCGCCGTCTACAAGCGAACGGTGACTCAGCCGCGACTGCGCAGGACCGATCGCCTGTTCTGGGTCGGGCTAGCCAAGCTCTGGGCCGGATGGAGACAACCCCTCGTCATCGTGACCCCCGACACGGTCCTGCGGTGGCAGCGGCGGTGCTTCCGCGAGTACTGGATCCGGCTCTCTGGTCGGACGAGTCGCGGTCGCCCGCCCCTCGGGCCGGTTCGCCGCTTGACACGTAGACGCGCTTCTCAGGCGGAGTGGACTGCGCGAAGGCGAGGGGCGCCAGGACCGCTACAAGGAATAAGCCGGCAGGCCAGCCGCGAAAGGCCACCGCGCCCTCCTGAACGGGAGATCGGTCGGGCTACTCGGTCCCGATTCTATCGCCAAGCTTGTCGCCGTGCCGGATGGTGCTATCCGCACCGCCCCACTTCCTGGGTGAAGTCTGGGTAAACGAAAGGGGTTAGCGGCACCTGCGTCCGCCAACCCCTCCTCGTCAATGGTTGCGGGGGTTCGATTTGCAGAGCGCTACACGCAACCGGATACGTTCTGGATCGACCTTACTCCATAGGCACTTCGCCCTTCCCGCTGCCCGCGAAGTGGCTTGGTTGAGAGGTCGTCTCTGCCAGCGACGCGGTGAACGACGACGGCTAGGAACCGCCCGTCCTCTCGCGCTCGGCAAGCCATCGCTCGTTCGCATCCGCGAAGACCTTCCGGGCGCGCTCGACATCGTATGGCCGCTCATCGAGGGTCTCAGGGTCCCAATCGCTTCGCGGAGTGCCGAAGAAGTCGCCACCGTAGATGTGGATGGCGCCGGTGAACACGCGCAGCGGGTTCTGCACCGCGTGGATCACTGACTTGCCGAGCAGCGTGGTGTCCCCGGTCTCCAGCTGTTTGCCGCCCGCAACCTGCAGTCCCTCAGGACCCCGGCGGTAGAACGTATTGTCCTCCCGCCCGCCGTAGAGTCCGATGAGCGCCCACATGCGGTGGTCATGCGGGTAGACCGACATGCCCGGCGTCCAGACAATATTCAGGATGGTGAGATCGCGGTCGTGATGGAGGGTCGCAATCTGGGCCTGGCGGGGTGTGCCAAGCGCCGCCTCCACTTCGGAGGGACTCGAGACGACCCGCTCGAGGATTTCCTGGATTGCCAGCTCGGGCGAACGTTGGGTCAGCGCCACCCGACAATCAGTGATGAAGTGGTCAAGGTTGAGCATGATGGTCCTCCTTCGGCGCGACGATAGGGGCGCCATCCCCATCTTGTCCAATGCATAAGAATGCAGCTAGTCTATGCCTCCAAGGCAACAGCCAGCATGGAGCTCCGTCACCTCCGGTACTTCATCGCGGTCGCCGAGGCGGGCGCCTTCTCTCGGGCCGCCGCTCGACTGCGCATTACCCAGCCGGCGCTGTGGCGGCAGGTCCACGACCTGGAGGTGGAGCTCGGCGTTCGGCTCTTCGAGCGCGCCGGGCGCCGGATTCGTCTGACAAGCGCGGGAGAAGGCCTCCTGGGCCGGAGCCGCGAACTGCTCGACGGTGTCGCCCAGCTAACCGAGCATGCGCACGCGATGCGCAGTGGCGAGGTCGGGAGCCTTCGTGTCGGAGGCTCGCCGCAGGTGATCCAGAGCGTGCTGGCGCCGTTCCTGGCGCGGTACCTGAAATCGCGTCCAGGCGTCGACGTCCATCTCGTCGAAGAGGGCGGCGCCCGCGCTGCGGGCCTCGTCGAGCGCGGCGAGGTCCACTTGGCCTTGGCGCTCCGGCGGGGCGGCGATCAGCTTCACGGGCGTCTGTTGTTCCCGGTCCGTGTCATGGCTGCAGTGGCGCCGCTGCATCCTCTGGCACGGCGAGCGACCATCGACGTCATCGATCTCCAGCAGGAGCGCGTTCTGCTGCTGCGACAGGGATTTGGTACCCGAGAGATGTTCGACGGTGCCTGCCGCATTGCCCACGTCCACCCGCGGGTCGTCCTCGAGGCCGGTGATCCTCAATCGCTGCTCGCGCTGGCCGAGACCGGCCGCGGTGTTGCCATCGTGCCGTCTACCGTCCGGTTCAACGGTCGAAGAATCCACGCGGCGCCTATTCTGCACGCGGGCGCATCCCTCGGTATGTGGGGCTGGATTGTCTGGGACCCCCGGCGGTTCTTGACCGCGCACGCGAGGAGTTTCATCGACGGGCTGGTGCAACATACCAGCCGCAACTACCCGGGGCGCGAGTGTGAGCGCCGCGCGCCACCGGTGCCGCGACCGAACGAATAACCGGTCCCGAAGGGCCGGCCTAGACGCAAGTCCCCGCTGGAAAGGCGAAGGGGCCGCTCGGTAGCGGCCCCTTCTAACCCTCGTACTGGCTTGGTTGCGGAGGCCCGCGACCACCTGCCGGAAAACGGGCCGCTCAAGTTCCGCTTCGAAATAGCGACCTGATGTCGATGGGGGCCGGCAGATTACCATGTCGATCTGCCGTCGCTGCACGGTGTCGTACGCTCGAAGCGCCCCGCGCGGCTCCCTGTGGTGCTCACGCGGGCAGAGGTGCGCGGGGTGCTCCAGCGGCTCGACGGTGTGCCTCACCTCATGGCCGGCTTGCTCTACGGCGCCGGGCTCCGGGTGCTCAAGTGCTACCGGCGTCGCGTCCAGGACATCGACTTCGCCTCCAACCAGATCGTCGTCCGCGCGCACCTCGCCGGCAAGGGGGACAAGGACCGGGTCACGATGCTTCCGGGCAGCGCCAAGTCCAACCTCGCGCGGCACCTCGACACCGTCCAAGCCCAGCATCACCGTGACCTGGCCGTCGGGGCTGGCTGGGTCGAGCTGCCGACCGCCCTGCTCCGGAAGTACCCGCAGGCCGGACGCGAGTGGGTCTGGCAATGGATCTTCCCCGCCACCCGCATCTATCGTGACCGGCTGACCGGGCAACCGCGCCGCCATCCTCTCCACGAGTCGGTCCTGCAGCGCGCGGTGAAGCCGCGTCCGCAATGCCGGGCTCGCCAAGCGCGCGAGCCCTCACGCCCTGCGCCACTCATTCGCGACGCACCTGCTCGAGGATGGCCACGACATTCGGACCGTCCAGGAAGTCCTTGGGGCACCGGGACGTGAGCACCGCCATGATCTACACCCACGTTCTGAATCGCGGGCCGGCCGCGGTACGGAGCCCGGCGGACCGCATGTTCGGCCGCTGACCTCGTCCGCCGGCCCGCAGCGGTATACACAACCGGATACGCTGCACAACGGTGCAACCTACCTTGGCCCGGCCAGGGCTCCTTCGCGCGACCGGAAGTGGCGGGATCAGAAGACCAGAACGCCCGGAGACTGGGTCGGGGCCGAATCGGTATATGCTGCGAGGACTCGTAGGGGGTTGCGGTATTCCGGGGATCGGCGTATCGACTGGCCGAATTCTAGTTACAAGGACACAGGGAGCCGCGATATGGATTCCGAGATTGTGCCGCTCACACCAGCTGGCCAGCGGTTCATAGCACTCGCTGAGGACCACGCCCGCGACTTTGCGACCCGAGCGGAGCAGCACGACCGAGAGGGGAGCTTTCCGGTCGAGAACATCGAGGCGCTGCGGCGCAGCGGTGCGAGCGCGGCCACCGTGCCCGCGGAGCTCGGTGGTCTTGGCGTTGAATCGATCCACGACTACGTAGCAGGTGTGAACAGGCTCGGGCGGGGTGACGGCTCCACCGCGCTCGCCAGCAACATGCACATCTTCCGCACCTGGTTTATCGCCCGGGCGTGGCGGGCAGCCAAGGCGAACGGGGCCAAGGAGGAAGCGGCACGGTGGGAGGCACTCCTCCGCCGCATCGCCGCCGGAGAGGTAATCATCGCGGCCATCCTTACGGAGCCCGGCGTGGATCACCTGCACCTACGGACCGAGGCGACGCGCAGCGAGGGAGGATGGCTGCTCAACGGTCGCAAGAGTTTCGGGACCGGATCGCCAGCGGCCGATCTCCTGGGGATTCTCTGCCGATACGAGGATGCGGACGGTCACCTCCGGATGGGGCTCGCGCACGTGTCGACGAAGAACCCCGGCGTGGAGGTCAAGGACAACTGGGACGCGCTGGGGATGCGCGCCTCGGGAAGCCACGATGTCGTCTTCACAAACTGCTTCATCCCTGCTGCCGATTTCCTGGACACGGGTCCCTGGGGCGAGTACACGGAGCGATACCTCGCCGGGAACGTGGTGGGAACGCTCGGGCTCGTGGCGGTGTTCCTCGGAATCGCTGAGGCCGCACGTGAGCACGGGCTCGCCATGCTGAAGACCGGGCGCGGAGGGAAGCCGGGTGAGCGCCGCGCGGTGCAGCACGCAGTGGCCGAGATGGAGATCGGTCTCGCGATGTCGCGGAGCATGGTCGCCAGGACCGGCGTTACCCTGGACACCTTCTTCCAGAACCACGGTCTCGGCCCCTTACCTATGGACCGTCTCCACGAGGTGATGAAGGATTTCCAGTGCACGAAGTGGGTGGTCACCCGGAAGGCGATCGAGGTCGTCGACCTGGCCTTGACCGTGTCCGGTGGCGCCGGGTACCTCAGCAAGAGCCCACTGTCGCGGCTCTACCGCGACGTACGCGCCGGTCCCTTCATGCAACCTTTCTCTCCGAACGAAGCGCTGGAGTACATCGGGAAAGTCGCGCTGGGGCAAGATCCGACCATCGAAGGCTGGTCGGACGCCGGTCGCGACGCGAGTCGTTCAGATGGATGAGATCACTCCGTTCCAACCGCGGCTGGAGAGTCGGTGATGCGCCTTCTAACGAGCCGCTCCAGCGGCCGCGCTTCGCGCGCCGCTGAGCGCGAGCGTTAGACGATCATGACTCCAAGGGGTCCCGACGTCCTCTACTTTGAAGACCTGGAAGGGGGCGCGGTCTACTGGGGAAGCGAGTGCCTTGTCGAACGGGCGGAGATGATCGCCTACGCCCACAAGAACGATCCCCTACCCATGCACATCGACGAGCAGGCGGCATCGACGTCCCCGTATGGGACGCTCATTGCCAGCGGCGGCTTCACGATCACCCTCTGGTACCGGTCAACCGCTCCCATTGCCAGAAGATTGGCGACGCTGGGAGGGCTGGAATGGCACTTCAAGCTGCCACGGCCTGTGCGTGCAGGAGATAGGTTGCGAACGAAGTTCACCGTCGCGAACAAGAGGCTGTCGAGTAAGCCTGGCCGGGGGGTTGTGACAACGGCGCAAGAACTGCTCAACGACCAGGGAGAACCAGTGCTCATCTGCGAGGGCGTCATCCTCGTCGCGACGAGGCCGTAATGACGAGATATCAGAGGTCAGATGGCTTGCCGGGCGCCTAACTTCGCAGTGGAGCGGCCCGCTGGCTCGCATGCGCTCGCCGCGGCCGCTCACCGCGAGCGTTAGGCGGCGCTCAACTTGAGGAGTGCATGAGCAGCACGTCACGCGATGACGAGATCGCGGCGTACTACGCCCGAGGGCTTGAACGCGACCGACTGGGTGGCGGACCCGGTGCGCTCGAGTTCTTGCGGACGCAAGTGCTGCTGGAGCGGCACCTCCCGGTGGCCCCCGCAGTGGTAGCAGACGTTGGTGGCGGTCCCGGCCGATATGCCGTGTGGCTCGCGGAACGTGGATATCAGGTCCATCTGGTGGACCCCATCCCCCTGCACGTCGAACAGGCGCGAGTCGCTGCGGGCGTCCGGCCCGGACAAGCGCTTGCGAGCGCCGAGGTCGGTGATGCGCGCGCCCTACAACTGCCGGACGCGAGTGCCGACGCCGTCCTTCTTCTGGGCCCGCTGTACCACCTACCCGAGCGCGCCGACCGGTTAAAGGCGCTCGGTGAGGCTCGACGGGTGTGTCGAACGGGCGGCGTCATCATCGCTGCGGCAATCTCGCGTTTCGCATCTACGTTGGACGGCCTGCGTGGCGGCTATCTCGAGGACTCGGCCTTCGCGGCCGTCGCGGACGGCGATCGGCGGGACGGCCGGCACTTCAACCCGACGGGTCACCCGGCATACTTCACCCCCGCATACTTCCATCGCCCGGACGAATTGGCGGCCGAGTGCACCGAGATCGGCCTCTCCCGTGAGGCTACGTTTGCGATTGAAGGCCCCGGTTGGCTCCTGTCGGATCTGGAGGTACGGCTCGCTGACGAGCGGCGCCGGGTCGTGTTACTCAACGCGCTCGAAGCTCTTGAGGCGGAGCCCACACTGCTCGGGGTAAGCGCGCACCTGCTCGTCGTGGCTCGGCGTGTGTGACACGCCCCGAGAAAGTGCCGCCTAACAAACGGCTTGCAGCCGACGGCGACGGGCATCTGTGGCAGAATGCGCGCGAGTAGCCGCCGCGGCTGAAGCCGAACGTTAGGCAGCGGAGCGAGAGCGAGGATTTGTTGGACTGGGTGGACCAAGCTGATCAGTTCTGGGCCGGTGAGCTGGGCGTTGCCCCTCGTGTACTCAGAACAGATGGGTTCCACGTGTATGAACGCGCCGATGCGGATGCACAACCCCGCGCGACCATCGTCGGGACGTCGTCAGCAACGATCGTGAGCCTTCCGGAAGGCCAGGCTCACACGTTCGAGAATGCAGGCCTCAGCCTCGAACAGATGGAACGCTCGCCACGGCGCTACGTGGCCTCATGCCCCTCGGTCGAATCTTTGGAGGTCCGAGGTCCAGCCTATCT
>CAYYRT010000040.1:0-2054 GCA_964474055.1 uncultured Acidimicrobiaceae bacterium
GCGACGTTTCCTTTCGCATTGACGAGGGCGAGGCGGTGATGATCATCGGCTCCAACGGTGCCGGGAAAACAACCCTGTTCCGGGCGATGTGCGGCTTGTCGGCCACATCCTCGGGAGAGGTCAGTTTCAAGGGTCTTGATATCAGCGGAATGCCTGCCCAGCGCATCGTCCGTCTTGGTCTCGGTTTCGTACCGGCGGAGCGGCATCTCTTTCCCCGAATGACTGTGCAGGAGCACCTCGCTCTCGGGGCCTACCCAGGGCGACCCGATCCGGAGACCATGTCGACTGTCCTCGATCTCTTTCCACGACTCGCCGAGCGCAGGCGCCAGCACGCCGGGACGATGAGCGGTGGCGAGCAACAGATGCTTGCGGTCGGGCGGGCACTGATGTCGCGGCCCCGGCTTCTGGTGCTCGACGAGCCCACCACCGGGCTAGCCCCCAAACTCGCCCACGAGGCGTATGAGGCACTCAGGGTGTTACGCGGCCAGGGTCTGACTCTCCTGGTCGCCGAACAACAAGTGCCGTTGGCGATGGCCTTCACCGACCGCGGCTATGTGCTGGAAAACGGACGGGTCAGCCTGGAGGGAACTTCGGAGGAGTTAGCCGCCGACCCCCGCGTTCGCACGGCATATCTTGGAGTCGCGTGACCGCGTCGATACTCGACGGCATCGTGCTTGGGCTTCAGTTCGGCCTGCTGGCGGCCGGACTCACGCTGGTCTATGGCCTGGGCGGGGCCCTCAACCTGGCTTACGGGCAGATGGCGGTCATTTCCGCAATGGTGGTTCTGTTCGCAATGGATGCCGGGGTCTCCGCCTTTCCGGCCGTGGCACTGGGTCTCTTGACGGGTGCGGTGCTTGGCTTGGTCTTCGATCTATCAATTCTGCGCCCGGTCTACCGCCGCCAGGGCGAGGCGCGTGTGCTGCTCAGCCTCCTCCTGACCCTGGGGGTTGCCTTCATCGTTGACGGCTTCCTCACCTGGCGGTATCCCTTCCGAGGGCTCAGCCTCAACATCGGTGGGGGGGCAGTCGCGATCCTCGGCGTTCCCATGCGGCGGGGAAGCTTGCTGGCGTCGGCCATCACGATCGTCGCCTTTGTCCTACTTTTCGCCTTCTTCCGCGGGACGGCCTTGGGGCGAGCGGTGCGGTCGGTGATCCAGGACGAGCAAGGCGCCCGACTGGTCGGGATCGATCCCTCCCGCATGCTCCGTCTGATCTTGATGCTGAGCGGCCTTCTGGCAGCCACAGTGGCAGTGACCCGGGCGATGGTGACGCCGGTCACGGTGGCTGGTGGATTCGAGATCACCGTAGTCGCACTCATCGTCACGGTGGTGGGAGGGCTGGGAAGCTTCACCGGTGCCCTGTTAGCGGGAGTCGTCCTGGGGATCATCAGCAGCATCGCTGCCACTTACATCGGCACTTATGTCTCATTGATCATTCTGTTGGGAGCTGCCGCCGTCACCATTCTTCTCCGTCCCTCCGGGCTGCTGGGAGTCAGCGAATGAGCGATCGATTGGCTACGACCGCCAGCTCCTCTCTGGTGGGGGGTACCGAACGACACGCCTCCCGATCCCTGCGCGCCCTTCTCCTTCCAGTCCTGGCAGTGGGGGTGGTGCTTGCCCCCGTCCCTCTCTGGCTGGGCGACTCCAGAGTTTTGATGGGTGTCGCCCTCCTCGGGCTTGCCTTTGCCTGTTACACAATTGGCTTCAATCTGATTTTCGGGAGCACGGGCCAGCTGTTCCTATGCGTCGGTGCACTGGCCGGGATCGGGGGTTTCGGCAGCGTCATCCTCGCCGATCGGGGCGGCTTGCCGATCGTGGTGAGCATCCTCCTGGCGACGCTAGCTGCCGGCATCGTCGGTGGGCTTCCGAGCTGGATCGCGGTCCGACGTTCTCTGGGCGTCATTTTCACCGGGATCATCACGCTCATCTTGTCGCTCGCCTTCCAGAACTTGCTGCTCGGCCGTGGCGACTTCACAGGTGGCGAATCGGGCCTCCTCGTCCAGTCCGGCTCAGACACCTTTCTCCGAGATCGGATCCCGTCCTACTACACCATGCT
>CAYYRT010000041.1:0-6544 GCA_964474055.1 uncultured Acidimicrobiaceae bacterium
GGCCCTACTACACCCGCTGACTGTCCCCCCGAATCGAGTTTGAGCATAGCGGCAGTAATCCCGACGTGGACAAGTTCCACGTCCACATCCGGTGTTTCGCCGCGAGGGAGTTCGAACGGAGCAAGCCGCCACAATGATTCCAGAGCCGCCCGACGCCGGACTGAGGCAACAGGTCCGGGCCCGGCTGTCAAAGCGGGACTTGTTCGCAGCGACTGGCATCTCGTCGATACACCGGGGCACCGGTCGCCCGTGTAATGTGTGCGATCTTCCGATAGACTCGCCGACGCTGGAACGCGAAGTCGATGGTCCTGGTGTAGTCGGTCGCGCGCATCCTGCGTGCTACGTGATCTGGCGCGAGGAGTCTGCGGCTCTGAGGGAACCGCCACCTCGAAGGTGGAGCACGACGGCCCCGCCCCGAGACTGGTAGGCGTCAGCTTAAAGCCCGAAAGCAGAACTCGCACCACGATCATGTCGGACATCGGCGGATGGTCCGATCCTTCTACGAGCGCGAGGCTTGGGGGCAGGAGCGCGCCGCGAGATGGCCCGCTTCTCGCTGCGCTGAAGCGACGGGCGAAGCCCCCCTGACGAGGGCGGCGTCTGCCGCCTATGAATGGCGGCGTTCCACGCCCTGCGCGGTGACCAACCTGGCTGACACACGAGGCACTGGTAGTACACCGACGGCAGGCCCTCTTCCCGCTTCCTCACCGAGGCGCGCTCCGGGCCGCAGTCCAGACACTTACGAACATCGTGCTGCGTGCCGTCGCTCGGTGCGCTCAGCCCCGGGCCGTCACGCCCGACCGATCAGCGGCCTCGCCAACTGCGACGAGGTCGCGCCACACCCTCGACTCCTCCCGCCACGGCTTGTAGCACGCCTCATGAGCAGTCAGGACGACGCCTGAGCAACCTGGTTCCTTCACGCTCGACCTCGGTGGGTTCGACCGCACGGCGACAGACGATGCAGGGTCGGCCGGTCCCTACGGTTGCTCGGACCTTCTCGTGCGGGGACTCCAGAAAGGACTCATCGAGCATGTTTTAGGCTTCCTCGACACGCGCGCCAGTGGCAGACAGCGCACCGTGCGGTCTAGGGGGAGGATGACTCGACAGCACCGCCGCAAGGTTCTTCACTACGGCTACGGTCTCCCGTCGAGCCTGGCCCTGCCTATTGGATCTTGGTCGCAGGCGCTCCACGCTCGAGGGTCGGCGCGGTGTGCGAGCCCGGCTCGCACGGTCTGATCCCGTCGGGGTTACCGATGCGCCCGGGCGTTGCGCCCCGCTCGCCCCCGGCTCCGAGCCGGGCGCAGCGCGAGCAGCTTCTTGGGCCGCTCGGTCGAGCGCCGCAGCATCCCCCCGGGTCAGGCTGCGCACCGGCACCCGAAGGAGCGCGGCCATCTCGGGCAGCGTTATTCCAGCGGATTTGCGAAGTCTTCGGAGGATCGCCACCCGATCCATGTTGGGCGAGCCCACGCGGGCGCGGGCGGCTGACCTAGTGACGGTACCCTCCGTTTGAAAGAAAGTGCGCTTCCTCGCGCCAGTGCTTGAAGCACGCACCACAAAACCGCACGGCACTCCCCGAGGGGGAGACGTACTCGACAGCGTCGGAGTCGCCCAACGGGACGAAGTGGCGCGACCAACACAGTGCGCCGGGCATTGCTGATCGCTTCGTCCACGGCGAGGGGAAGGTGATGGGCAGGTCGTGCCCGAGGGCATCACGAATCCCCTCACGAGCGCGTCGGCTGACCCACTGGCTGGATCGCCAGTAGAAGCCGGAGGTCGGATCGACGCTTGTCGGACCTGCGTCAGCCATCTCTCAAAGCGTACGCAGGGACCGGTCTATCTGGCTGTACCGGACGGTACGATAGCCCGGTGTACCGGGCGGTACAGCCAGCAAAGCGGTGCGCCGACAGACGGCACAAGAGCACAGCACTCGGGCTGGGTTACGGCTTGTAAAACCCGCGCTCCTTCACGCGGTAGTCCCGTTGTTTGACCTTGAGCCACTTGAGGGTCCTCCCGCCGACGTAGGGAGAGGCGGGGTCCTTGGCGACGTAGCCTTCCCAACCTCGGGTCAAGACCTGCGCCCACGCCGCGAGGCCGTTCCGACGGAGCCGACGCGCCGGAAGGATGAGGGTTTGTCTAAACAGCAGCTTCTCTAGCGCCTTCCTCCTGACCGTGAGTGGCTTCGGTCGGTAGTCCGTCGCGTCAAGGTGAAGGAGATCAAACACCATGAATAGCGGCGGAGTTGCGAGGTCGCCATGATTCAGGTGCCGTATCCACTCGAAACGGGAAATGAGGTGGCCGTCGAATACGGCGATCTCGCCGTCGAGCGTGAAGGTCTTGGGCTTGAGCTTGGTTAGGGCCTGGACGATCTCAGGAAACCGCTTGGTATGGTCCCGGTCATTCCGGCTCATGAGCCGCACGCGGCCCGCCTCTTTTACCGCGAGCATCCGCCACCCGTCGATCTTTTCCTCGTACACCCAGCCCTTGGTGTGAAACGGCTGGGCGACTTGGGTGGGGTGCATGAGCGCGGGAAGTGCCGGGCTCACGAGCGGGCGTGGTCTTCGTGCGCGAGCCGCGCGTCTAGCTCGGCCAGGCGTCGCTCGGCGCGCCGGATGCGCCACGTTAGCCGCTCGCGGGCCAGGGTGTCGGTGGCGGGCGTGGTGGCCAGATCCCGCTGCCAGGCGGCGATCTGCGCGGGCAACTCCGCGCGCTCCTGCGCCCAGGCCTCGCGCTCGTAAAAGGGGCAAACCATCCGCAAAGCATAGCCCAGAACGGGCCCGGTCTTTTCCTGGTGCAGGGAAACAATCGGCCTGGTTTAACCGCTTACGCCCGGGTCATACTTCGCAGCGATGATTACCGAGGGGCTGCCTTGCCGTCGTCCAAGCCCTACGCGGGCAGCGGTACACGATGACCCTCACCCTGAACCTCGACGACACGCCGGGCGCTGCGCCCAAGGTCAGCGAATCTCCTCACGACAACGCGATGCCACCGGGTCGGCTGATCCGGCTCCTGCTCGCCACGTATTCGCTGGCCGACATCGAGGCCGCGATCCGGTGGTTGGAAATCGGCGAGTATGTGGGAGAAATCAGCCAGGGCGTGATCATGCACCGGGCGCTGCTCAAGCTCACGCCCAAGGGCATCGCGTTCGCGGACGCGGGCCGCCTCGCTGCGGCGGAACGGGACTTGCTGTATCAGGAGGACCCATACGCCGCCTTTGTGGCGCGTCAGTTTGCCGCCCAGGATAACGAGCTATTTGCGTTCCTCGCGGAGCGCGTCCTGGCCCCGGTCGGGATCAAAGCCCTCGATGGCCGCGTGGACGGCATCGAAGCGTTTCGCGGCGCGATCCTCCGAAAGATCCGGCTCGCGCGGCTCTTCGTGTGTATGTTGACTCGCCGCGCCGAATTGCGCGACGGCACCTTCGCTTCTAGCGTGTGGCTCTACCAGGAAACCGGAGCGGCCGTAGCGCTCGGCAAGAAGCCGCTCATTCTCGTCGAAGACGGCCTGGGCGAGCACTATGCCGGAGAGCTTCAGAAGAACTACGAGTACATCCCGTTCGTCCGGTCGGGCTACGCGGAGGCGTTCGAAGGAGTCGGCCAGCGCATCCTGAACGACCTGGACGCCAACCACATTCCCCGCCCAAGCCCCGGGATGACCTAGCCGTTGCATCGCGCACGTAGGTGAACGGTGCTCCCAGCGCGTCCTAGTGGGTCCAGGATCAACGCGAGCGGGGAATGGGGCCGTTTCGGTCAGGGGAGGGGAACGCAAGGGCACTACGCCGCCAGCGCGGCCCCCGACGATCGTTGTGATCGCCTTGCAGGGACTCACCCGACAGTTTAGGCTGCCAGCCGTGCTTCCCCATGGATCTCTACACGCAGGGCCTCGGCCAGTCCCGTCCATGTCCCCTTGGGGCCACCAAATTGGTGTTGTTGATGTTTTGGACTCCGGGTTTGAGGAACTTCTAAAAGTTCTTCAAACACGGAGTTCGTGTTTTCCTAACGGCTCACGATGTCCAGCGCCTTGCCCTCGTAGAATTCCACAGCCCGCTTGAGTTGGGCGGGTTTGATTTGCGCGGACGTCTTTCGCGCTCCGTCACCGTTCCGCTTGTGAGTTCCCAGGCCCCTAGGAGTCTGTCCGAGTAATGGTGAACCGCCAGTTTCCGGGGGATCGGAACAACATTGGGTCGGTCGAGATCGTCGATCCTGAGCCAAATGCGCGCCCGCGTTTCGAGTCGCCGAGCCGTCAAATCCATTACCGGGACAGACTCCTAGGGGCCACCACTACTAGTGTCCGCTGTCTCCACGGCGAGCACCCGCCCAAACCTTGCCGTCCCGGTGAAAAGCGGTCATGATAGACTCCGTTGAATGACCGCTCCAGCGTTGACCTCTCCACCGTTGACCTCTCCACCGCTTTGGCGCGTGGCCGGTCTGGTGACCGATGCGCGCGGAATGTCGGGCTCCGACACCGAGATGAGCGGGACGGCGTCGGGCGGGGGCGCCTGACCGCGTGCGCTTCGAAACCATCCGCGAGCTGGTCGCCGGTGTGCCCTTCATCGACCCGCAGCGCGCGCGAGTCCTCTATGACTTCATCCTCGAGCATCGGCCGACCGAATGTCTCGAGCTCGGGTTCGCCCACGGCGTCTCCAGCTGCTACATCGCGGCTGCGCTCGACGAGCTCGGGCAGGGTCGCCTTACCTCCGTGGACCTGGTCCGGTCGGCGAGCATGTCGCCGACGATCGAGGAACTACTGGAGCGGACAGGTCTGCAACGGTACGTGCTCCCCCTGCGCGAGCCCACGTCGTACACGTGGTTTCTCAGAAAGAAAATCGAGGAGCTGTCCCGCGACGGTGTCTGCACGCCGGCCTACGACTTCTGCTTCATCGACGGCCCCAAGAACTGGACCATCGATGGCTTCGCGTTCTTCCTGGTGGACAAGCTGCTGCGGACAGGCGGCTGGATTCTGTTCGACGACTACAACTGGACGTACGGATCGTCGAGTAAAACGACGACGTCCGGGATCAACCATCTGGAGATGGGACCGGACGAGCTGAGCCAACCCCACATCGAGCTCGTCGTCCGTCTCCTGGTCACTCAGCATCCCAGCTACTCCGAGATCAGGATCCAGGATGACTGCTGGGCGTGGGCCCACAAGACGGCGGCACCTACTACACGCGTCGTCATCGAGAACAGCTACACCTTCAAAGCGCTCTTGCTGCGAGTTCTACGTGGCGCCGCTCGCCGATTGCGCATCGGGCAACTCGAAGGGGTCTAGGTCAGCTGCACCTTCCGCACTGACCGCAGGCCCCCGACGCATCCCCGCCGCGGTCAGCCGTTGTAGAAGGGCCGGTCGGTGTCGCGCAGCCAGAGTCGCACCGGGTGGCGCTCGCGCTCGGGCTCCGGCCAGTCGCGGAACGCGGTGCGGCGGTGGGCGATCTGGCGATTGTTCACGAACTGGATCTGGCCGGCTTCGAAGGTGTGGGTCACCGCGAGGTCGGGACGCGTCATCACCGCCTCGAGCGCGTCGAGCGCGGTCCCACTCTCGAGATCGAGCGGCTCGCCGGCGAGCGCCTGGCCGTTGACAACCTGGAACCGGGAAAGCCGGCCGGAGAGGCGAGTGCCGTCGTACTCGAAGACCGGATGGTGCGTGACCATGACGTCGTCCGGAGCGTGCTCACGCTGGCGGTCGAAGTAGAAGGGGCGATAGAGCCCGCGGCAGGAGCTGTGGCGGACAACGAGGCTTCAGGAGCGAACGACCAAGGCTGAAGAGGCTCAGGGTCGGCTCGCGGAACGGCAACTCTGAGGGAGAAACAGTGGGCCGACTCCTTGAGCGTCAGGCGGATTCCCGTCAATGGTGACTCGCATAGTTGTCGCCACGATCGTCGCAGATCGGGGCTCCCCATCCACCAGGCGTGGATCGCTCCCATTTTTGGCGACTGCTGGATGAGACCCCGGAGCTGATCAGGCGGATCCTCACGATCTTGTCGCGTCGCGTGCGACGCCTGGAACAGACGATACGCGCGATACTTCAGGGCCCGAATCCGACCTAACCTGGCCCGACGCCGTGGGACGGCGCGCCAACCTCCGCACCCGCTCGACGGGCAGACCGGCGGTGAATTAGTAAAGCGCTGGGTCCAGGTCGCCCCCCGATTGGAACCAGCGACCAGTGACTGTCAAGGAACTTTAGACTGCGTGTTCTAGTCGCGTGCCCGTGTTACGGTCATGTTGCCTTGCAACTAACCGAGTGAATTGGGCTCCGAGCCCTGCGCACCGCGCTCACCACCCCCGGCACCGTCACCCTCCCGCACGCGCTCCTGCCAACCTGACGCGCGGCTCGGCCGGCTCTCGGCTCGCCGCTCAGCGTGGGGAAACGCGAGTAGGTACAGTCTACCCACACGGGTCGTGGCACAGGGCCACAGGGCGACCTCGGGGGGTTCCTGGGCTCCTAAGAACATGATCCCGGACCAAGATCCACCTAGTAGGGGCCTGGTCCCCTGGGTAGGATCAGCACAGAGGTCACTCTTTATGAAGCACACGCAGAAGCTCCCCACACTCTT
>CAYYRT010000042.1:0-2677 GCA_964474055.1 uncultured Acidimicrobiaceae bacterium
TTCAGAGACTTACTTCCGCGAGGTGCAGGAGCGGCTGAAGAAGTTCGTCTCCGGCGGCCAGCTTGGAATCTTCACCAACGGGTACTGGGGTCACCCGGCGTACAAGCTCCCGCCCGAGGTGAACCTGCTGGCCGTGGCGCACTATCTGGAGGCGCTCGATTGGCAGCGCGACATCATCCGCCTGCACACGGTCTTCGGTGGTAAGAACCCGCACCCGAATTTTCTGGTTGGAGGCATGGCCTGCGCTATCAACCTGAATGACACCGCGACCATCAATACCGAGCGGCTGACCGACATCCGCGACATGATCACCCGCGCCCAGCGGTTCGTGGAACAGGTCTACTGGCCTGACCTCCTCGCCATTGCAGGCTTCTATAAGGAATGGGCCTCGATAGGAGGCGGGGTGAAGAACTACCTCGCCGTCGGAGAGTTTCCCGAGGGAGACGTCCGCGACACGGAACGGCTGTACTTGCCGCGGGGAATCGTGCTGAATCGCGATCTTACCCGGGTCTGGCCCTACGACCAGAACCAGATCAAGGAGTACATCACCAGCTCCTGGTACGAGTACTCCAAGGGAGACGACGCCGGCCTTCACCCCTATGAAGGCGAGACGGTACCCAAGTACGCCGGCCCTCCTACCCCATGGCAGTACCTCCAGGACTCGCCCAAGTACACCTGGATGAAGGCTCCCCGTTACGATGGGAGGCCCATGGAAGTCGGACCCCTCGCTCGGGCGCTCGTGGGGTTCGCCTCGGGACACGAGGAGATTCGGGTCATGGTGAAGGAGGTGCTCGACCGGCTCCAGGTCGGTCCCGAGGCACTCTTCTCTACCCTAGGGCGGGTTGCAGCGCGTGGGTTGGAGACGGTGCTGCTCGCCCGCCGGATGAACGTGTGGTACGACCGGCTGGTTGAACGGATCAAGAGTGGTGACACCGGGACATTCGATGGTGGCAAGTGGGAACCGGCTAGCTGGCCGGCCAAGGCTCAGGGATACGGGTACCTCGACGCGCCCCGGGGCGCGCTGGGCCACTGGGTGCAGATCGAGAACGGGAAGGTCTCCCGCTATCAGTGCGTCGTCCCCAGCACCTGGAACTGCTCGCCCCGGGACGGGCAGGGACAAATGGGGCCCTACGAGGCGGCGCTGGTGGACAACCACCCGCTGCTCAAGCCCGACCAGCCGCTCGAGATCCTCCGCACTATCCACTCGTTCGATCCCTGCATGGCCTGTGGAGTCCACGTGCTCGACGCGACCGGAAACCTGATCACGCAGGTGACCGTCCAATGACCACCCGGGCAGGTGCGCCTGGGCCGCGGCCCCACGGGTGGAAAGGCATCTCTCTGGCGCACAAGGTGCCGCCCCCCAGTGGGGACTACCACTGGGTCTATCTGTGGGAATGGCCGATTCGGCTGATGCACTGGCTGGCGGCGCTCTCGCTACTGATCCTGGCGGTCACCGGACTGTATATAGGGCGGCCGTACTTCGTGACCAGCGGCGACACCGGCTCCCACTACCTGATGGGCTGGGTCCGCTTTCTCCACTTCGCCGCGGCCGCCGTACTGGTGGCGACCGCGATCGTTCGCGCCTACGGGCTCTTCGCCGGCAACAAATACGAGCGTTGGGTGGCCCTGTTCCCGGTTCGGCCGCGGGACTGGATCAACATGGTCAAGCAGGTGAAGTACTACCTGATGATTCAGCCGGAGAAGGCGCCTCACTACCTGGGGCACAACCCGCTCCAGCAGCTCAGCTATACGGCGGTCTACGGACTGGCGCTGCTGCAGGTGATCACCGGGTTTGCCCTCTACGGCCAGTCCGATCCGGGCGGTTTCTTCTTCACCGTCTTCGGCTGGATCGGCCCCCTGTTAGGGGGGATGCCGGTGGTGCGCTTCGTCCATCACGTGGCAACCTGGGGATTCCTCACCTTCATCCCGATCCACGTGTACCTGGCGACACGGGCTGACCTCGTCGAGCGGGGAGGCGCCATCTCCTCCATCATCAGCGGGGGCAGGTTTGTCCCCTCGAGTCACAAGTTCGTCGATGAGTGAGGCCGGCCAGGGAGAGACGCTTGTGATCGGTCTGGGCAATCCGATCATGGCCGACGACGGGCTCGGCATTGCCGCCCTGGAGCGCTTGCGCGAGGGGTGGACCCTTCCCGAGACGGTGCGCCTGGTAGACGGCGGGACCTGGGGCATGAACCTCTTGCCTCTCATCGAAGAGGCAAGCGAGCTCCTGCTCCTGGACGCGATCGACAGCGGCAAGCCGGTCGGCGAGCTGGTCGTGCTCGAGCGGGAGGAGGTACCCCGGTTCTTCGGCCTCAAGCTCTCCCCCCATCAGATTGACCTGCGAGAGGTCCTGGCCCTGGCTGAGCTGCGGGGTGGGCTACCGGCGAAGCTGGTCGCAATGGGCCTGCAGCCTGCGCGGGTGGAGATGTTCTCGGGACTGAGCCCGGGGGTCGAGTGCCGGATGGACGCGCTGCTCGCCGCGGTTATGGAGCGGCTGGAGCGGTGGGGACATGTCGCGAAGCGGTTAGAGCCCGTCGCGAATGCATGAGCTGAGCATTGCCCTCGAGGTCTGTCGGATGGCCGAGGAGCGGCTCGAGCCGGAGGAGCTGCCTCTGCTCGTCAGTGTCGGACTCGAGGTTGGAGAGGAGGCGGGACTCGAGCCTGCCAGCCTGCAGTT
>CAYYRT010000043.1:0-32901 GCA_964474055.1 uncultured Acidimicrobiaceae bacterium
ACGATTCGGGGCGACCTGGGGCTGGCGGTAACACAGAACATCGTCCACGGTTCCGACAGTCCCGTATCCGCTCAACGCGAGCTGGAGCTCTTTTTCGGCTGAGGGTTATCGGTCGCGATCAACGCTCGTTGCGCTGAACAGGTCCGTTGCCAAGGACCAGACTGCGCACTGCACCAACCAGATAAAGCGATCCGGTAACCAGCACCCCCCGATCCTCCCCGGCGGTTGTCTTGGCGACCTTCAGCGCTTCTTCGATACCCTCAACTGCCTGGACCGGGACTCCGAGCATCTCGGCCGCTGTCCCAGCCAATGCGTTGGCAGGCAGTGCTCGCGGTGAGTCGGTCGCGGTCGCAACCACCGAAGTGGCCTTGCCCTCGAGTTCGGGCAACATCCCGGTCAGATCCTTGTCCTCCATCGTCGCCATCAGGACAACCCACTTTCTGCCGCCAAACTCCTCGGTCAAAGCGGCCCCGAGTGCCTCAAACCCCTCCGGGTTGTGGGCTCCATCGAGCAGGATGTTGGGCGATCCGGGGATCAGCTCCATCCGTCCCGGGGAACTCGCCTGGGCCACGGCTTCGCGCAGTGCCTTGTCGTCGAGTCGTCGCCCCAGCAAGCTTTCAACAGCAGCCACCGCCACGGCGAGATTGGCGGTCTGATAGCGGCCGTGAAGTGGCAGAAACAAGTCGTCGTACTCGGCCCACGTACCTTCGACCCGGCAGTACCAACCTCCGACGGCAAGCGAAGCCTCCGCCAACTTGTAGTCAACGCCATAGACCACGTGTCGCACGCCGAGTTCGGTCGCAACATCCCGGGCCCGCTGCAACGCCGGAGCCGGCAGCCGACCCGTCACGAGAATCGCGCCAGGTTTGACGATTCCCAGTTTCTCCGTCGCGATTGCCTCGAGAGTGGTCCCCAGGACCTCGGTGTGATCGGAACCGATGCTGGTCACCACCGCGACGTCGCCGCGGGCCACGTTGGTGGCATCCAGGCGGCCGCCCAGGCCAACTTCGATCACCGCAGTGTCCACTGCCAACTCGGCGAACCAGGCGAACGCCATCGCCGCCGTCAGTTCGAAGTAGGAAAGACTTTGGTGGTATCGCTCCTCGTAGATGTCGGCGAAGGCGGCCACATCAGCCACCGCTTGCGCGAAGTCCTCCCTGCTGGCCGTCCGTCCGTTGGCACTGAGTCGCTCCTCGATTCGTTCGAGGTGGGGCGAGATGAAGGTGCCCGTATTGAGGCCATGGGCGACCACGATCGAGGTCACGATCCGACTCGTCGAGGTTTTGCCGTTGGTCCCGGCGATGTGCACGATCGGGTAGCCGTCTTCGGGGTGGCCCATCATCTCCATCAAGGTGGCGATGCGATCCAGACCCGGCTTCATGCCAACGCCGATGTGTCGTTCCAGATAGGCGACCGCGGCGTCGTAGTCCATTGAAGCCGCAGGATACGAACGAAATCGACTTGGCCGTTAGTGCGGACTTAGGACCAGGTGCGAGGGGCGGACTTGTCGTCTCCGCGACGAGACAGCATTGCCAAGAGGGCTCCTAGGGCCACCAATCCTGCGCCCGTCACCGCCAGAGAGGTGTTGCCCAGGCCAGTAAAGGGCAACGTAGAGGCAGTGCCTCCAACCTGTGGGTTGCTGGGGAGAGTTACCACAATTCCGCTCACTGAGGGGGAAACCTGGGTCGTGGACGTGGTCGCACTAGTTGTGGGAGTCGAGGTAGTGACGGCAGTGGTGCCGGAGACATCCGGTGGCACGGTGATGGCGGGAGGCGAGTCACAATCGATGGTGAGTGTCAGACCACCGGAGAACCTCCGGTCGGTGCCAAGCCGAACCGAAACCGTGACCGTATCTCCGAGAGTCAGAACGCCCTGGCCGTGGATCACCCCGAAGGATTCTCTTTCGACATCCGGAACAACCACCTGAGTACCGCCGGAGTCCACGAGGATGTCGCTGTCAGGATGGACCGATACTTGGTTCTGGGTATCGACAAAGGCGGTGCACCGTGCCCCCACAAGGCTGGCTTCGACGGCAAGTGTTACTAACTGGTGTACCGAATTGTTGCGACCCCGAACATGGGAATCGATCGGGACCTCAATAGTCGTGGCGGCCATTGCAACGGTGGGGAGGAGAAAAAGACCGACCATGGCCAGTGCCACCACGATGCCCGCGCTTGACCTTCTCATTGTCGTCGCCCTCTTTAGGAATGCCTTGGTGCCTGCTGAGGATTATCGCATTCTCCCGTCCTGTTTCCAAAGACCCCAGAACACCTACCAGTTGGGGGCCCCTAGGGGCCCCCAACCAGGCACTTCGTAGCTTGTCCGTCTACGACCAACTTCGATCGGCAGATCTATCCTCGCCCCTTCGGGAGGCGGCAGCCAGCAGCAATCCCAGGCTCACCAGACCAAACCCGACCACGGCCAGCGACCCGGTTGACATCCCGGTGAAAGGCAACGTGGAAGCCGTGCTTCCAACCTGTGGGTTGCTGGGGAGGGTCACCACTATTCCGCTGACCACAACCTCGGGGTCGGTGGATGTAGTTGACTCGGCGGTTGTATCCGAGACCTCCGCCGTGGTGGTCGGAGCAGCCGTAGTGGTCGGAGCAGCGGTGGTGGTCGGAACCTCACATGCTGCCGGCACTGTCACGGTTGTTTCGCGGAATTCGCCGGCCGAAGTCAGCGTCGTCAAGGCGGCATTCGAGTAGAAACCCTGTGTCGCCGTTGCCCGAATCTTGACTACCTCTCCATTGGCGGCAGTGAACCCCCCAGAAAACGAGTAGCCGTTTCCAGAGTTGTATCCGCCGGTGCCAACCACGATGTCATCGCCGGGGACCACCTTGGTGATAACAACCGAATTGGCTGGAGTGGTACGCCGAAAAGCGTCCCCTGTCACCCAAGCAGTTGACGTCCACGACACGGTGCCGTCACAGTTGGCGGTGGCCGAGATCTCCGGATGGTGAGCCAAAGCCGGAAGCGCAATGGAGATGATTGCTACGACGAGTACCAATGTGGCCAGAGATTTCCGTTTCATTGTCCGGCCGCCTGCGATGCGGGCAGCACTACCGGTGCTGGCCTTTTGATCCCTCGATGCTCCATGAGTCGCCTCCCGTTTCGTTCACTACGAGAGGGCCGGTCGCACCACTGGCTCGCTTCATCCCAGGTGCCCGCCTTGCGGAATGAAGGTCATTGCCTCCCAATCGCCACGCTTAGTGGCCTTGACCACTCACTGTAGTTTTGGGAGAAGGGCCAACAAGGAGGCGCCTCAGTGCGCTCCAAGTGACTAGTTCTAGGCGGAGCGCTCCCGAGTGATCTCCGGTATCGGAACCAGGGTGGGATAGGCCTTGTCCCGGACCACCTTGGCGTCAACCACCACTCGACCCACATCGCTCCGTGACGGCAAGTCGTACATAGTGTTGAGGAGGATCTCCTCGAGGATCGCACGCAGACCCCTCGCTCCGGTGCCCCGTTTGACGGCCAGCGTCGCGACCTCGTGGAGGGCATCGTCCTTGAACACCAGCTCCACCCCGTCCATCTCGAGCATTCGGGCGTACTGACGGGTGAGTGCGTTCTTCGGTTCGGTCAGGATGCGGGTCAACTGCTCATGGTCGAGATCCTCGACGGTGGCTACCACGGGCAACCGGCCTATGAACTCTGGGATTAGGCCAAATCGAATGAGGTCCTCGGGCATCACCTGGTCCAGGAGTTCGGCCTGCCTGATGTCTTTGCGGGATCGTATGTCAGCCCCGAATCCCACCTGTTTCTTGCCAATGCGGTTGCCGACTATGTCCTCGAGACCCGAAAAAGCTCCACCACAGATGAAGAGCACATTGGAGGTGTCGATCTGGATGAACTCCTGGTGGGGGTGTTTGCGGCCACCCTGGGGCGGAACCGAGGCCACCGTGCCCTCCAGAATCTTGAGCAACGCCTGCTGAACGCCTTCACCGGATACGTCGCGGGTAATCGACGGGTTCTCCGCCTTGCGGGCGATTTTGTCGATTTCGTCGATGTAGATGATCCCCTGCTCGGCCCGTTTGACGTCGTAGTCAGCCGACTGGATGAGTTTGAGGAGGATGTTCTCGACGTCCTCGCCCACATATCCCGCCTCGGTGAGCGCGGTGGCGTCGGCGATCGCGAAGGGAACGTTGAGCTGGCGAGCGAGGGTCTGGGCTAGGAGGGTCTTGCCACAGCCGGTCGGGCCAATCAGGAGTATGTTCGACTTTTGGAGTTCGACGTCGTCGCGTCGATGCTCCCCGGTCCGGATCCGCTTGTAGTGGTTGTAGACCGCCACTGCCAGCTTCTTCTTGGCGGAGTCCTGGCCAACCACGTAGTCGTCGAGGTAGGAGGAGATCTCGACGGGTTTGGGGAGTTCTGTGAAGTTGACTTCCTCGGTGGAAGCGAATTCTTCTTCGATGATCTCGTTGCAGAGGTCGATGCACTCGTCGCAGATGTAGACGCCGGGCCCGGCAATCAGCTTCTTGACTTGCTTCTGCGACTTGCCACAGAAGCTGCACTTGAGCAGGTCGCCGCCCTCAGTGAACTTGGCCATGATGGGTTCCTCCTAGTTAGAGGCTACCGCAGAGAGCTCCCGGCGCGTGAGGATTGCATCGACGACCCCGTACTTGCGGGCCTCCTCGGCGATCATCCAGAAGTCACGCTCGGTGTCGGCCGAGACCTTCTCGTAGGTCTGACCGGTGTGCTCGGCGAGGATCCGGTTGAGCTGTTCGCGCATTTGCACGATCAGGCGGGCCTGGATCTCGATGTCGCTGGCCTGACCCTGGGTGCCGCCATGGGGCTGGTGGAGCATCATCCGGGCATGGGGCAAGGCGAACCGCTTGCCGGGGGCTCCCCCGGCCAGGATGACCGCTGCTGCCGAGGCGGCCATACCCATGCAAACCGTGTTCACATCTGGCTTGATGTATTGCATCGTGTCATAGATCGCGAAAAGTGACGTTATGGAGCCGCCAGGCGAGTTGATGTAAAGGAAAACGTCTTTGTCGGGATCGTCGCTCTCGAGGTGAAGCAACTGAGCCATGATCAGGTTGGCCACGGTGTCGTCAATGGGGGTGCCCAAGAAAATGATGCGATCCTTGAGCAAACGGCTGTAGATGTCGAAATAACGCTCGCCGCGGCTGGTCTGTTCAAAGACTGTTGGGACTACGTAGTTCTGCATATCAGGTCTCCTCATCGATGATCTCAGCGTCGACTACCTCAGCTTCGAACTCCTCGGCTTCGACCACTTGCGCCTCAACTTCATCACTGGCCAGATCGGTGCCAATCCCCGGGTCACCAAGGTCGAGATCCACCGGGTTTCCGTCACTGTCGACCGCTCTGGCAGCACCAACCACCACCTCCAGAGCCTTATTCCTCAGGATATCACCGACCACCGACAAGGCCCGCGAGCGTTCAGATAGGGCCTTGCGGACTTGATCGGGCTGGTCCGAACTCCGGGCAAGAACCTCAATCGTGGCGGCCAGCTCCGAGGGGGCGACCTCCAACTCCTCCTTGTTGGCAACGGCATCCAGGACGATGCGGGTGCGCAAACTGCGGTCGGCCTGCCGGCGGAGGTCTTCGAGAAAGTCGTCCTCGCTTTGGCCGGTGACGCTCAGGTAGTCCTCGAGGGTGACTTCCTGGGTTTCGAGCCGATGAACAAAGCGGTGAAGAGTCTCTTCCATCTCGGCCCTGACAAGCGGCTCAGGCAGGTCCAGCTCGGCCTGGTCGACCAAGCCATCGAGCGCACGTTCGCGGAATTGGTTGGCCGCCGAGCGACGTCGCACCTCAGTAAGCCGTTCGGTGAGCGCTGCCCGGAGCTCCTCGACCGTCTCGAATTCGGTTACTTCGTCGACCCAGTCGTCGTCCAGGTCGGGCAGGATCTTGGCCTTGACTTCATTCACCTTGAACGTGAAGACGGTGTCCTCTCCGGCCAACTCTCCGAAACCGGCCGGTAGTGGAGCAGGGAAGGAAACGACATCGCCGGCTGCTTTTCCCCGGAGATTGTCGTCGGCTCCTTCCACCATCAGACCGGACCCGATCTCATAAAGCAGCTCGGAAGCTGAAGCTTCGGGCACCGGGGACCCTTCCCGCTCGGCGCTTATGTCGACCGAAACGAAGTCGCCGGCAGCGGCCGGGCGTTCGACGGTGTCGAGACTCGCGAACTGCTCGCGCATCCTGGTAACAGCTGCCTCCAGATCCTCATCAGTGAGGGCGGGGGCGACGATCTCGATCGTGCGGTCGCGATATGGGGGTGGCTCGTCCAGCGCTGGCCATAGGGTCACCCGGACCTCAACGGCCACCCCACCATCGATGTCGTCGAGTTTTTCCAAGCTAGGAGTGACGGCCGGGCTGAGATCGGCTGCTTCGAGAAACGACCCGAGGCGCTTGGGAATTAGCTCTTCGATCGCCTCGGTGCGAAGGCGGGCTGCCCCCACCGCCGCTTCCACAACTGGCCGAGGAGCCTTGCCAGGGCGAAAGCCGGGGATTCGAATGTCCTTGGATAAGCGCCGGGCGGCGGAAGCCTTGGCGCCATCGATCTCAGCGTTGGTCAATTCCAGTGTGACGAGACGCTCGAACTGGCCTGTCTC
Source organism: uncultured Acidimicrobiaceae bacterium (assembly GCA_964474055.1). Lineage (GTDB taxonomy): Bacteria > Actinomycetota > Acidimicrobiia > Spongiisociales > ZC4RG35 > JAICND01. The sequence goes on from CAYYRT010000043.1 coordinate 6,579, forward strand.
GCGAACCGACTCGGTCATTTGTGCTGGGTACCTCTCTTCGATTGCCACGCATCACCCCCCTCGCCCGTTGAAGGGGAGGACATTCTTGGGGTGACCGAGGGGACTCGAACCCCCGACTTCCAGGTCCACAACCTGGCGCTCTAACCACCTGAGCTACGGCCACCATGGTTAAGGGTGCGAGCCCTCCGGCGCCCCCGGGAGGATTCGAACCCCCGGCCAAGAGCTTAGAAGGCTCCTGCTCTGTCCTCTGAGCTACGGGGGCCGCGACCCTTCTATTCAGTTTAGGGAAACGCCCACTACGCCCAGAGCGGGTGAAGGGAATCGAACCCTCACCACCAGCTTGGAAGGCTGGAGCTCTGCCATTGAGCTACACCCGCGATCCGGACACAGGTTAGTGAGGGTCCTCGAGGGGTAGGCTTATGGCCACTCGGGATGTGGCGCAGCTTGGTAGCGCACCTGCTTTGGGAGCAGGGGGTCGCCGGTTCGAATCCGGCCATCCCGACAATTACCGCAAGACCTTTTCAAACAATGCGGTGCCGTCCGAGCCTCCGACGCGCCGATAACCGGCCTCCTCGTAGTAACGGCACAGTCTCTCGTTGCTGGCGTCGCAGTCGAGCCTCAGCCAAAGCCGGCCTCTCCCTCGAGCGTAGCTTTCGGACCAATTCAAGAGTTGGCGACCCAGGTGGCTCCCTTTGTACTGAGGGGACACCATCAGGTCGTGCACATATCCGGCCAGATCTCCCCTCGGCCAATGCCCCCCTCGATCCGCCGACCGGACCGCGACCACCCCGACGACCCTGTCTTCCAGATCTCCGACCATCAAGGCCCGCTCTCCCACCCATTCATTCAGATGGCCACGAGTGACAGCCCCCGGATTCCACCGAATGCCGCGACTGAGGAGGTCGACGGCCACCTCGTCCTGGAGCTTGAGCAGGGTGTCGAAGTCGGCCGGCGTTGCGGGACGCACGGAGAGGAATACTGTCACCACCTCATCGTATGTTCGACCAATGGATACGCCTTCTGAAGCGGGACTCGTCTCCGACTGGGAACGGATGACACGCTGGGAGCGGGCTGAAGCAGGACGATCATTGCGCCGCCAGGGTTGGACCTATGGCGAGATCATGGCTGTTTTGCCTGTCGTTAAGGGCACCCTGGCGGGCTGGTGCAAGGACATCCGGCTAACCGAGGACCAGATCGAAGCGATCAAGGCGCGGGTGCCTAGCCAAAAAGGCGTTCCGAAAGACACCAACTGGAAGAGGCGCGAGGAACTCCAGAGGATTAGAGAACTGGCGTATAGCCAGGCACGAGAGCTGATGGGCGACGCCTTCTGGATGGCTGGCACGGTCCTCTATTGGGGCGAGGGTGACAAGGCGACTCGGCGACTATCTCTGGTCAACAGCGATCCCAGAGCCCTCAATCTCTTTGTGGAGTGGACCCTGAAATACCACGACCCGTTCGCGCGTTTTGTCTTAGCCCTCCATCTCCATCACGGAAATGATGAGCATGCCGCCCAAGAGTGGTGGCGGCATCAGCTCCGTATGCCCGAAGCTGAGTTTCACAAGGCGTTTGTCAAACCAGCCGGAACTGGACACCGGAAAAACCACCTGGTGTACGGGGTATGCCGCGCCATGATGCGACAAAGCGGCAATGCGTGGCAGCGGACGATGGCGTGGATCGACGAGGTGGCCCGCGAGTTCGACAGAAATGCCATTGATAGACTTGTCACGGGTCGCTAGCTCAACGGCAGAGCAGGACACTCTTAATGTCAAGGTTGCGGGTTCAAATCCCGCGCGACCCACCAACTCAATGCGGGCGTAGCCGAATTGGCACAGGCGCCAGACTTAGGATCTGGTGGGTTCGCCCAATGTGGGTTCGAGTCCCACCGCCCGCACCATGGCATGGGGATGATCCGGTTCGACGGTGATTTCGGTGGCCTTGATTGAGACCCAGACGCCTGCTCCTTCGACCAGCTCGAGGGCTTGGGTGGCTTCCTCGGTGATTTCGGCGGTGAGCGGAAGCGGACTGCCGGTTCGCAGTCGGGTGCGGTCCCCGAGATGCTCGACGAGCTCGATGGTGGTTTTCCAGGCGTTACGAGGGCTGCCGTCCGGTTGACGGCGATGCAGGGAGATCGCCGAGGGCCGGATCGTGGCCAGCACCGGGCCGCTGATGTTGTGCTCGGCGATGTGGAGGAGGTGGGTCCCCGTGTCAACAACGCCGTCGTTGGCGGTTCCGGCCACGAGGTTGGAACCAGCCAGGTCGGCAACATAGGGGGTTTGGGGTCGTAGTCGGATGTCGTCGGGGGTGCCGGTCTGGGTGAGGGTCCCATGCTCGATGACGTGGATCTCGTCGGCGAGGAGGAAGGCTTCGGTGGGGTCGTGGGTGATGAGCAAGCGTGGTCCGGCGAACCCTTCCAGATGCTCCGCCAGTGTCCGCCGGAACTGGATCCGGGTGGTGACGTCAAGGGCGGAGAGGGGCTCGTCCAGCAGCAACAGGTCCGGCTCTGTGACCAGAGCTCGAGCCAGGGCCACCCGTTGCGCCTCGCCGCCTGAGAGATCCCCCGGTCTCCGGTGGGCCAACCCGCTGAGCCCTAAACGTTCGATCCACTCTGTCGCTCGGGCCAACGCGAGGTCCTTGCTGGCTCGGCGACTGCGGAGCCCGAAGGCGATGTTCTCGATCACGTTGAGGTGCGGGAACAAGAGGTATTCCTGAAACACGATGCCCACTTTCCGTGCCTCGGGAGGGACGAAGAGACTCCTTCCCGGGTCGTCGAGGTCGGTTCCTGCCAGCCTGATCCGACCCTCCTCCAGCGGGAGCAGGCCAGCCAGGGCGGCAACGGCGGTCGACTTACCGGACCCGTTGGGTCCGAGCAGTGCTGCAGTGGTTGCCGGCGGGATTGAGATCGATAGGTCGAGCCGGAAGGACTCCCCCCGCGAGACCACCAGTTGGGCTTCGAGTCCGGAATCGATCACAGGGCCTTCCACCACCGTTCGCGCAATGTCACCAGGACGACGAGGGAAACGGCAACCATCACCAAGCTCAGGGCTACGGCCGTGTCGCGATCGCTTTCCAGCGCCACGAACACTGCCAGCGGCAAAGTCTGGGTCCTGCCCTGGAGGTTGCCGGCGAAGGTGATGGTGGCGCCGAACTCGCCGAAAGCGCGAGCCCAAGTCAGGACCAATCCGGCCACCAGGGACGGAGCGATCATCGGCAGAGTCACCCGACGCAGCACCGTCCACCGTCTCGCGCCAAGAGTGGCAGCGGCGCCTTCAAAGCGTTGGTCGAGATTGCGGAGAGCGCCTTCCACCGTGATGACCAGGAAAGGCATCGCCACGAACGTGTTGGCCATCACCACTCCCCAGGTCGAGAAAGGCAGTAGCAGACCGGTGAGTTGATTGACAGGCTCGCCAACCAAACCCCGCCGACCGAGGGCGAAGAGCAGGGCGGCTCCTCCAACTACCGGCGGAAGCACCAGCGGGAGGGTGACAACTCCCCTGACCAGGGCACGGCCCGGAAACTCGATCCGAGCCAATAGCCAGGCCAGGGGAACGCCGACCAGCGCCGAGACTGCGGTCGCAGCGAGGGAAGTCACGAGCGAAAGGCGAAGGGCGTCGGTCACGACCTCTCCGGCGAGGAGGCGGGGAAGGTCGGCCCAAGGTGTTCTCGCCAACAGCCCGGCCAAAGGCACCGCGAAAACCGCCAACCCGAGGACCCCCAACACCACCAGCAACACGGGCGGCTTACCCCTCGAAGAGCGACCCCGGGAATGCTGTCTCGTCAAGGGGACGAGAACCCGAATCCGGCGAGGATCGCCTGCCCTTCATCGGAAAGCACGAACTCCACGAAGGCCGTCGCCGCGTCCGGACTCGGCGCGTTGACCAAAGCCGCGATTGGATAGTCGGCTACCACGTTGAACTCCTCAGAAATCACGACCCCTTCCACCGCCCCGGCGGTTGACAAGACGTCGGTCAGGTAGACGATGCCGGCATCCAACTCGCCCCCTTCCACCTTGGTGAGCAAAGCCCGCACATCGGGCTCGTTGGTGTCGATGGCCGCGGTCACCCCTGCCTTCTCCAACGCCTGGCGGGCGAAATTGCCACACGGCACTTCTTCGGCACACAACCCAATCAGAAAATCCTCGTTGGCGAAGTCATCGAGACCGGTGATACCCGCAGGGTTGCCGACCGGAACCGCAATCTGCAACTCGTTGAGGACGAAGATCTGAGCCTCCCCTTCGACCTCGTCGGCTTCAGCGAGCTGATCCATGTTGGAGGTGTTGGCTGAGGCGAAGACGTCCGCCGGGGCACCTTCCAGGATCTGTTCTCGCAGAGACGAGCTGCTCCCGAGATTCAGGACCACATCGACTCCGGGAATGGCTGTCTCAAACGCCGCTTCCACTTCGGCGAAGGCGTCGGTCAAAGACGCGGCCGCCGAAACCAACAACTCCCCGTCGAGCCCGGCCCCAGTGGTGGTGGCGTCGTTTGCCACCCCGCCACACGCTCCCGCCACCAACAACAGGCCCACCAAGAGGAACAAGCGGTGCCATAAGGTGAACATCTCCAATGCTCAGGCGACTGGCGATTCCCTAGCGGCTCTGTAGCGCGTCCAGCGCCACCGCCATCGACGCCGCCACTCTGAAGTCCAAGCGGGTGTCGGGGACCGTGATCACGTATCGATCCCTGATCGTCTTCTTCCTCTCGCTCGTCATCACCGTCTGACCTGTGGCCTGATCAACGAAGTCGAAGTGGAAGACGAATGGGATCCAGAGGTCGCCCACGACGGGTATGAATTCCCAAACCCGGCGGAGGATGGCGATGGCGGGCCGCCTCTCCTGTCCCCGAGTCTGTACACCGTTATAGGTCATCTGCCATGTCGACCGGATAAGACTGGTGGCGAACTCCTTCTTGAACCAGCCGATTGCGTTTCCCTGCTCGTCGAACACGTCGTGCTCGGCCCTGACGTCGAGTCCGTGCCGGGCCTTGAACGAGAACAACTTCGTTGCCTTCGAAGGGTCCGAATAGAAGGTCACCTCTTCTTTGAAGGACATCCGCTTCTGTTGGGCAAAGGCCAGTAATGGGCCTTCGGAACCGTCGCTATTGGCCGACAGGATCTCGTAGCGGTTGACCATGACGGTGACTTTTTGCCTCATGAGGAAGGTGGGGAGGTGCGATGGAGTGGTCATACCTGTCGACGGTAGACGCTCACTCACCCCGCCGAGTCGGTACTGTCGGACCGCAGTTCAGTCTGGAGGAAAAATGACGTACTTGCCGGGTGTTAGCTGCCGTTCGACGTCTACCAATCGCCTTGAGATGGCGTATCTCGAAAGCGGCCCCGCCGACGGCATCCCGATCGTGATGATCCACGGCAACCTGGCAACAGCCCGGTTCTTCGAGCACATCATGTCCGGAGGACCTGACCAATACCGCTTTGTGGCACCCGACATGCGAGGTTTTGGTGACACGGAGCGCAAGCCGATCGACGCCACCAGGGGTCTCCGTGACTGGGCAGACGACACCCACTCGTTGGTCCGGGCGCTTGGGATCGATCGCCCGGTTCATCTCGTCGGTTGGTCGACCGGTGGCGCAGCCATCGCTTCTTATGCCATCGATCGTCCCTCCTCCGTTGCCTCTCTCACGTTTATCGACCCGGTATCCCCTTACGGTTTTGGCGGTATCAAGGAAGTGGATGGAACACCGTGCTTCCCGGACTACGCCGGATCGGGTGGTGGAACCGGCAACCCCGAGTTCGCCCAGCGCATCGCCGACGGCGACCGCGGCGCCGATTCTCCGTTGTCACCCAGAAGTGTGATGAACAGCTCCTATTGGAGTGCTTCGCACCGCGAACCACCCGACCGTGAGGAGATCCTCCTCACCGAGGTTCTCAAGTCGGCCACCGGTAACGATGGTTATCCGGGCGACTTCACGCTTACCGAGAACTGGCCCGGAATCGCTCCGGGCGTGCGCGGGATCCTCAACGCTCTCTCCGGAAAATATTGCAACTGGTCGGGGATCGTCGACATCGATCCGAAACCCCCGGTGTTGTGGACCCATGGCTCTGAGGACATCGTCATTGCCGATGGATCGGCCTGGGACATGGGAACGCTGGGTCAGATGGGGGTCATCCCTGGCTGTCCGGGATCGGAGGTCTTTCCCCCCCAACGGATGGTGTCAGAGATCCGATCGGTCCTGCAAGGCTATGCCGCCAACGGGGGTGCAGTAAGGACCGAGATCTTTGAAGGATCCGGCCACGGACCACACTTCGACGCTGCCGACCGCTGGAGAGAAGTCTTCTTTGGATTCGTCAGTGGCATCTAAGATTCGACCGATGATCCGCCGGCCTTCCACTCCCCCCGGCTACGACAACTGCGACGACGAGCCAAGCTGCCCCGTCTGGGCCTAAACGCTTAGTTGTCCGCCTCGGGTCCCTGGCTGACCCGATCTAATCGGGAGTTCCTCGATGAATCACTTGTCGACGCGCACCGTCGGCACCGTTGCCGTCGTGGCCGCCACCGCTTCGTGGGGCATCGCCACGGTGATGACCAAGCACGCCCTCGGAGCAATATCACCCTTCTTTCTCCTCGCCTTTCAACTTGGGCTGAGCGTCCTCGTCCTTTGGACTGTCGTTTGGAGAAGGAATCTCCAACCGAAGTGGTCACAGCTGCGACGGATCTCCCTTCCTGGTTTGCTTAACCCGGGTCTGGCCTATGCCCTCGCCTTCCTCGGTCTCGCCTCGACCACCGCCAGCATGTCGACTCTTCTCTGGGCAACGGAGCCAATACTCATAATTCTCCTGGCGTGGCCCCTTCTGGGTGAAATTTGGCGGCCCGGACCATTCTCATGGGCCATCGTTGGACTTCTCGGTGCGGCCCTGGTCGCCGGCTACCTGGAGGGAGGGTCGATTGCTGCGGCCGGCAACTCCCTCATCCTCCTTGGTGTGGCGTGTTGCGCCCTCCACACGGTGATCACCAGCCGCACCACCCGTCAGAATGAACCGCTGCTGGTGGCAGCTGCTCAACAGAGCACGGCCCTCGGCATGGCGGTGGTTCTCGTCGTCGTCGACTGGCGGTTTGGCCGATCCGTCGGTCATCTCGACCTCGACGGGCTCCTCTGGGCGGCTCTCGCTGGTTTGCTCTACTACACGGCGGGATTCTGGCTCTATTTCATTGGTCTCAGGCGTCTCCCTGCGATCAGGGTTGGATTGATGCTCAATCTGGTTCCGGTCTTCGGGGTACTCGCAGCTGTGGTGGCCCTGAGTGAACGCCTCAGCTCAAGTCAGATCTGGGGTGGGCTCTTGATCCTGGGCGGCGTAGTCGGCGCCTTATTGACCGAGCAACGTCGCCAGTGATCGGAGCGCCCGGGCCCGATGGGAGACCTGATTCTTCTCGGCGACCGTCATCTCGGCCAGCGTGCGTCCATCGACCTCAAAAACCGGGTCGTAGCCAAAGCCGAAGTCGCCTCGCGGGGCGTCGGTAATCAACCCTTCCAGCCTCCCTTCGCACAACACCTCGCCCCCGTCAGATGAGACCATTGCCACCACGGTCCTAAACGTAGCCCGGCGTTCGCTCACTCCCTCTAGATCGATCAACAGCCTGGCAACGTTGTCCGCGTATGTGGCTGTCGGTCCGGCGTAACGACCTGTGACCACCCCCGGCGCCCCACCCAGCGCCTCGACTTCAAGGCCGGTGTCATCCGCAACTGCAGTCAATCCGGTTGCCGCTTGCACCGCTCGCGCCTTCAAGAGGGCGTTCGCTTCCAGAGTTGGCTCGGTCTCATCCACATCGGGCCAATCAAGGCCGCGGACGATTTCGAGAACCAATCCGGCGGACTCCAGGACCGATTCGATCTCGGCGATCTTGTCGGGGTTCTTGGAAGCGACCACAAGGCGACGAATCGGCTTCATCCCGGCGGAGCGACCGCCTGCCGTTGCGCCTCCACCAACTCGGATATTCCCCCAGCCGCAAGATCGAGCATCTGGTCGAGTTCCTGACGCGAGAAGGGCGCCCGCTCAGCGGTGCCCTGGACCTCAACCAGCAGCCCTCGGCCCGACATGATCACATTCATGTCCACTTCGGCACGGACATCGTCCTCGTAGTCGAGGTCGAGGAGCACCAGCCCGTCCACGATGCCGACCGAGATCGCAGCCACGTGATCGTGGATGGGGTTGCGGGCCAGAACACCTCTTGTCACCTGGTCGGTGATCGCATCGTGCAACGCCACCCATGCCCCGGTTATGGCAGCTGTCCGGGTCCCACCGTCGGCCTGGAGCACGTCACAGTCGACCCGCACCATGTTTTCGCCCAACGCGGCGAGATCGACCACCGAACGTAATGCCCGGCCGATCAGGCGCGATATCTCAAGGGCGCGACCCTTGGTGTACTGGTCGCGCCCGATCCGCTCGGAGGACGAACCGGGCAACATCCCGTACTCAGCGGTGACCCACCCCTTTCCAGATTCGCGCATCCAGCGAGGGACCTCCGTTTCGATCGCCGCCGTGCATAACACCCTGGTCCGCCCCATCTCGATAAGAACCGAACCCGGTGTCATCTCGGTGTAACCAAGATGCAGACGCAGTGGCCGCAGCTCGCCCGGCGTTCGATCTCTCATGTCAGATCTTCCTTGAGGCGCCTGGAACGGCCAGTTCCACCGGCCGGTCAAACGTCGTTTCCGCCTCTGCCACCGACCGAGCGACGTCGAGATAGGGCGGGATGTGCGAGAGCATCAGGTGCCGCGCGCCGACCCGTCGGGCAATCGCGCCGGCTTCGCCGGCGGTTAGGTGATATGGATAGTCGCTCCCACCAGGGGGGCCCTGATAGCTCGCCTCGCACAAGAACAGATCTGCTCCAGCTGCCAGCCGCATCCAATCGCCCCCAGGCCCCGTGTCCGCGCTGTATGCGAGTACCCGATTGGTGGCCTCCCATCGCGAAGCCACTGTGGGAACCGGATGATCAGTACTGGCGAAGGTGACCGCGATGTCGGCGATCTGCACCTGGTCCCCGTCGCTTACCGGATGAAACTCGAAAGTCTTCACGATCTCGGAGTCGTCGCCCGCCTCGACGAACGCGAGGAGGCGGTCGATGACTGCTTGGGGGCAATAAACAGGCACTCCGTACCTGGGCTCGGGTCGAAATCGAAATGCATGAAACGCCATGAAGAGGTCGAGGCAATGGTCTGGGTGCTGGTGCGAGACGACGATGGCGTCGACCATATCGGGCTCGACCGGAAGGGCGGCGAAGGTCCCCGGACCCGCCTCACACCAGATCCGGGTCGAGTTCTGCTGGATGAGGAAACCGGCTGTGGGACGGCCAGGCGCGGGATAAGTTCCCGACGACCCGATGACAGTGAGGCGCACCGGTGCGAGTGTAAGGGTCAAGGTGCGAGGCGTTCCACCTTCCACCCAGGCCCCAAAGGCAGGTAGCGGAAGCGATCGTGAAAGCGGGCCTCCCGTCCCTGCCAGAACTCGAAAACGTCGGGTATCAACCTGTATCCGCCCCAATGCGGGGGCCGGGGAACGTCTCCATCGGGATACCGCTTGCGGAGGTTCTCAAGCCGCTCTTCGAGAACGCCACGGTTCTCGACGACCTCACTCTGCGGAGATGCTGCCGAGGCGAGCCTCGCTTCCGGAGGCCGGGACAGGAAGTACTCGTCTGATACTTCCGGGGCGACCTTCTCGACCCACCCCTCGACCCTGACCTGTCGCCGTATAGGCGTCCACAAGAAGACCGCCGACGCTCGAGGGTTTGCTTCGATCTCGGCGCCCTTTCGGCTGCGGTAGTTGGTGAAGAAGACCAAACCATCGGGCGACAGGTCTTTCAACAAGACAGCCCTCGCCGAAGGCCGACCACCATCGCCCGAAGTGGCGAGAACGAACGCGTTGGGTTCCTCAACCCCCGTTGAGACTGCGATATCGATCCAAAGGGAGAGTTGCCGGGTCGGGTCCGGATCCAGATCCGCCACCTCAAGAGGGGCGGACAGATACTCGATTCGCAGTTCCTCGAACGAAGGTGCCATCGATACGAACGCTACCTAGCCTGGACGTAGATGGCCGAGAACACGTGGCCGGGGAGCAAGATCGTTCGGGCACTACGCCGCCAGTGTCCCCGCTGCGGGGCGTCGGGGGTGTTTCGAGGTTGGTACGGATTGGCCAGCACCTGTCCCGGTTGTGGAGTGCGGTTCGAGAGGGAGCCGGGCTACTGGGTCGGAGCGGTCACGTTCAACACGGCCCTGGGTATTGCGGCCTTCCTCGGCAGCTTCGGGATCATCCTGGCGGCGACCTGGCCGCAGGTGCCCTGGCCCCTTGTCACTCCCATCACGGCCGCTATCAGCCTCTTCGCGGTGGTGATGGGCTATCCGACCATCAAGCTCCTGTGGGTGGCTTACGATCTGACGGTCCACCCGCTCGAGCCGGCGGAGATAAACGACGCTCGAGCGCGGGTCGAGGGTCGTCCCTAGATCCGCTTGGCGATCTCCTCCAGCATCACCTCAGTCGCCCCTCCCCCGATCGAGTGGATGCGGACGTCCCGGTACATCCGCTCGACCGCAGTCTCGGCGATGAATCCCATGCCTCCGTGGAACTGAACGCAGTCGTAGAGGATGTCGTTGACAAGTTCGCCGACATAGGCCTTGACCATTGACACCTCCCGAACCGCGTCTTCGCCCTGATCCATCATCCAGGCTGCGTGAAAGACCAACTGGCGGCCCGCTTCCAACTTGGCAGCCTGCATAGCCAAGCGCTGGCGGACAGCCTGTTTTTCCCACAACGGAGAGCCGAAGGTCTGGCGAGCGCGGGCGTGCTCGATCGTGATCTCGAGGGCCCGCTGCGCCTCTCCAACCGCCTGGGCAGCGATCGCCACCCTCTCGTTCTGGAAGTTGGTCATTATGTAGTAAAAGCCGCGGTTCTCCTCCCCGATCAGATGATCGCCAGGCACCCAACAGCCGTCGAAGACGAGTTCGGCTGTGTCCGAGCTCCTCCATCCCATCTTCGGAAGCGCACGGCTCACTTTGAAACCGGGACTCTCGCGAGGCACTGCAAAGATCGAGATGGAGCGGGAGCCCTTGGTCGAGGGATCGGTCTTGGCGGCGACAAATACGAGGTCGGCAGTCGACCCGTTGGTAATGAACATCTTCGATCCGTCCAGGCGCCAACCGTCTCCGTCCCGGATGGCCCTGGTTCTGATCGCTGCTACATCGGATCCGGCATCCGCCTCCGTAACGGCAATTGCAGTGAGCGTCTGCCCGGTGAGCATGGTCGGGAACCATCGCTTCTTCTGCTCCTCGGAGCCGAAATTGAGAAGGTAGGGAGTGGCCAGATCGGTGTGGACCAGGACCGTGATGGCGAACCCTCCGAAGGTGGAGCGGCCTAACTCTTCTGCGAACACCACCGTGGCGAGGGTTCCCATTCCCACCCCGCCGTGCTCCTCGGGTATTCGAAGACCGAAGAACCCGATGTCCCCCATTTTCTTCAGGACTTCCCGAGGAACACTCCCGGCCTGCTCCCAGGCGTCGGCATGGGGGACGACCTGCTCTTCGACAAAACGACGGGTTTGTGCCCTGATCGCCGCCAGGTCCTCGGTTTCGTAGATGTTTACGGCCACCTCCCAAGAAGATAGGCGGCCCACTGGGTTGACGGAAGCGCGGTACCTCTAGGAGCGAAGCTGTTGGAGGATCGTTGGATCCTTATCTCGTTGTCCCGGGCAAGCAACAACATTTTGCTCACCACTTCGGCTGACTTGGGGTCGTTGTCTGCGAAGGGAAGAAAAGATCCGTCCCGGTGACTGTCCACCGAGCGTGGATCGCGAGTCTTGATGCACGAACGCCTGTTCGATACCATTGGAGCATGCGATGCTGCAGTGCATGCAACCGGATCTTCAAGCCATCAAGCCGCCACTTGCGTTGCCCAGCGTGCCGATCAAAAAACCTATGTTTGTGTGGCAGCCAGAAGCAGGTCCGTTCCTCCACATGTTTCAGTTGTCGAGTTACACAACGAGAGTCCAACGGAAACTGGAAAGGGGGGCGAACCTATCACAAGGCTGGTTATGTGATGGTCCGTGCACCAGGCCACCGACGAGCCGGCAAGGGCGGCTATGTCTTCGAGCACATCCTCATTATGGAAACCTCACTGGGCCGGTCCCTCTTTCCCGATGAAAGTGTGCACCACGTGAATGGCCTAAAAGACGACAATCGACTTGAGAACCTCGAACTCTGGGTCCGGCCACAGCCAGCAGGCATCCGGCTGCGTGATGCTTTGGCGTGGGCTAAAGAGATGCTGGCTCGCTATGAGCCCATGGAGCTCCAGGAACGCTCGAACTCGCGGTCGAGCGCTCTTGGAGGTGCCGGGAGTCGAACCCGGGTCCGCTAAGTCGTTGGCGTCGGCATCTCCGAGCGCAGCCGTCGGCGAGCTTTCGGTCGGTGGGACCCCAACGGCGGGCTTCCCATCTTCCTATCCGGAGTTGATCTTTGCCTCCCGGTCCCGGATCCCGGGAGACGCACCCTGCTTTGCGGCGCCCGATTCCGGCGAGGCAGGCTCCCACCGGGCGGACGGGCTGCGTTTGTTAGGCAGCCAGTGCGAAGTTGTCTTCGGCACTTGTGTTTGTTTTCCGGCTCTTTAACGAGGATCCGGAGACCTCGGCTCGCTTCCGACGCCTCAACACTCAACGTCGAGACCACGTCACCCCCATGGGTAAGGCCATTCTACGCGTTCTTGGGGCTGTGGCGTCCGCCAGCGGATGCCTCAACCCGGGGTTGGCGGTTTAACGACGACGGCGCAGAGCCCGTTCGATCTCGCGTTGTTGGTCGCGTTCTTTGATGGCTTCCCGTTTGTCGATCGTCCGTTTGCCGCGGCCCAGACCGAGTTCCACCTTGGCCCGGCCGTCCTTCATGTAGATCTGGAGCGGAACCAGGGTCAAACCTTGTTCTCCCAACTTGGCTTTGATGCGCTCGATCTCGCGGCGGTGCATCAGCAACTTGCGGGTTCTCTCCGGGTCGTGACCGCCACCACGTGAGAACTCATAAGGTGCGATGTAGGTTCCGACCAGCCACACCTCATCGTCGCGAACGTGAGCGAAGCTGTCCTTCAACACCACCTTGCCCTCGCGGATGCTCTTGACCTCGGAACCCTCGAGAGCGATGCCAGCCTCGAACGTATCGAGGATTTCGTAGTCGTGTCGGGCCCGGCGATTGGAAGCAGCTACTTTCATCCGAGGTAATCCATCGGGTCGACAAATCCGCCGTTGATGCGGACCTCGAAGTGGAGGTGGGGTCCGGTGCATAGCCCGGTACAACCCACATACCCGATGATTTCGCCCCGCTCCACTTCGTCACCCAGAGACACGGCCAACTTGGACTGGTGGGCGTACAGCGTCGCCATTCCTCCACCGTGGTCTATAACCACCGCCCTGCCGTAGCCACCGTAGGTCTGGGCAAGGATCACCCGTCCGTCTTCGGCGGCCCGAATCAGGTCGCCGGTAGAAGCGTCGATGTCAATGCCGGTGTGCATGCGCCGGAAACCGAGGATCGGGTGCACCCGGTATCCAAAGCGTGACACCACTCGACCGTTGATCGGCCACGCGAGCACGCCGGGGGCATCGCCACCGGGGTCCTGGCGCTGGTTGATCTCACGTTCGAGCGCCGCGGCATCGGCTTCCAGGCCGTCCTTGTGCTCCTCGGCCGAGTCAATCTCCGCGTTGATCTGGCGCAGAAGGCTCTTCACTTCCGCGGCTTGCGACTGGGCCCCGGCCAGGATCCGATTCGCCTCCTGCTCCTCGACGACCAGATTCGCCTGGTATTCCTGCAGCCTGGCCAACTCGACTTCTGCTTCCGCCCGGCGAATCTCGAGGGCATCGCGTTGGCGCTCCTCCTCGCGTTTGAGGATCCGGAACGCACCAAACACGTCTTCGTCCCTGGCGTAGAGGTCGCCGGAGTATGCAAGGGCCATGGTGGCCTCGGCGATAGTGCTCTGGGCGAAGAGTTTGAGGCTCGGCACGGCCGAGGCTCGCATGTACATCTGGACGGCCTGAACTTCCAACCGCTCTTTGGTGGCTCCCAACTCGAGTTCGGTGCGAGCAAGTTCAGCCTGGAGGATCACTTGTTCGCCTTCCAAAGTCGACACTCTCGTCTGGGTGAGCGACACCTGGGCCTCGGCCTCAGCCACACGGGCAACGGCGGCTTCATACTCTGCCAACGCTTCATCGAGCTTGGACTGGGCCGCAGCTACCTGGCGTCCGATAGCGCTGGCCTCGGTGCGGGCGGCCTTTATCTGCCCTTCGACCGATTTCAGTTCCCGGCGGATATCTTCAAGCTCGGAGGCGCTGTCCGCCGCCAGCGGAGTGGGCAACGCCAAGGCCATCAGCAGGACCAGGCCGAAGGCTGCCAGGCGCTTCGGTTTCACGTCGGCTCGAGGACCCGCTGCACGCCCACAGGGCGATTCCCTTCGTCTTCGTCTCGCAGGTAACGGCTGAGCCCCAGCACAGAGCCCAGCACACCCGCCGCTGCACCGAACAACAAGAACAGGACGCCCCAACGGAGGAAGAACCGGTCGGGAACTGTCAGGGTGACAATCTGGATCGTCTCCCCGATCGAACGGAGATTGCGCGACGCCACCCAGACGGTGAGGACAGCCAGGCTCGCACCGATGAGACCTTCGATCAACCCTTCCAGGATGAATGGCACCCGGATGTACCAGTTGGAGGCTCCCACCAGCTTCATGATCGAAACCTCGTCACGGCGCGCGTAGATCGCCATCCGGATTGTGTTGGCGATGAGCACCACGGCCGAGGTGCCGAGCACCAACGCCAGACCGAGGAAGAGCAGGTTGAGCACCTGCGACAACGAGTCGAGTTGTTCGATCTGCTCCCCAAACGAGTGGACCTCGCGGACGATTTGACCCTGACCCGTCAGTCTCAACGTCACGTCCCGGTAGAGCCCGATGTCGTTGAGCTCGATTCGAATCGAGGCCGGAAGGATGCTGGGATCGATCTCCTGCTCGGCGGCCAGGCCCATCTCCTGGTATTCGAGATAGGCGCCTGCCTTGTCAACATAAAAGACCCGCTCCACCTCGTCCCAGGTCTCGACGGTGGTGAGCAAGGTTGCATGGGCTCCGGAGGGGACCCCATCAGCGCCTTCATCCCAAAGGAAGGCGATGATGTGAACGCCGTCCTGCCAGGCCAGAGTGTTGGTCCGAACCAGCTCGTTGAGAACCAGCGCTGCGAAAGCCAGCGATAGGGAGATGAAGATCGCCAGGACCGCTCCGACGACAACCAATAGGTTGCGGCGCAGGTTGATCAGGGCTTCGCGCATGAGGAGCGTGAGACGGCTCATCGAATCCCTTCCTCGGTGGCGGCCACGCTGATTTCGGGGACTTGATCGGTCTCGTACCGCCCGGACTCCTGGTCGCGGATAACGCGGCCGTCTTCGAGCTGGACGACCCGGCGTTGCATGGCATCCACGATCGCATGGTCGTGGGTAGCCATGACGATGGTTGCGCCCGACCGATTGATGCGGTCGAGCAGCCTCATGATGCCCACCGACGTTGCCGGGTCGAGGTTGCCAGTGGGCTCGTCGGCCAGCAGGATCGGCGGCCGGTTGACGAACGCCCTGGCGATCGAGACCCGCTGCTGCTCACCACCCGACAACTGGCGCGGGTAGCGATCGCCTTTGTCAGCCAGACCCACCAGTTCGAGGACCTGACTCACCTGAGGGTGGATGACGCTGCGCGGACGACCAAGCACCTCGAGCGCGAACGCGATGTTCTCGGTCACCGTCTTGTTTGGCAGCAGCTTGAAATCCTGGAAAACGGTGCCCACCGACCTGCGCAGAAAAGGGACCTTCCAGGCCGGAAGCTGGGTGATGTCCTTGCCGGCGACCCAGATATTGCCCCTGGTTACGGCCTCCTGGCGCAGCAACAGGCGGATGATGGTCGACTTACCCGATCCGGAAGGCCCGACCAGGAAGACGAACTCGCCCTTTTGGATGTCGAGGGACACGTCGCGGACGGCGACGGTGCCGCCTTCGTAAACCTTCGTTACATCGCGCAAGCGGATCATTAGCTAAGCCTGTTCATCTTCGAGGGTGGTCGGCCGGAGGGGCCGGGACCGGCTTAGGCTACCGCAGCCGCCCAGACAACCGCTACCTATCTCAGGTCTTGATGGCCTCAAAGCGGGCCCGACGCCAGCGCAGATACCCGTCTATGAATTCGTCCAATTCGCCGTCGAGGACTGCCGGGACGTTGCCGGTTTCGACATCGGTCCGGAGATCCTTGACCATCTGGTACGGCTGGAGCACGTAGCTCCGGATCTGACGTCCCCACGCCGCCTCACCCTGTTCCCCGCGGATCTCGTCGATCTGAGCGACCCGTTCCTGGCGGGCCCGCTCGTGGAGCCTGGCCTTGAGGATGGCCATTGCCCGCGCCCGGTTCTGCAACTGGCTCCGCTCATTCTGGACGGCAACGACCAACCCGGTGGGCATATGGGTGATTCGTACAGCCGAGTCGGTCTTGTTGACGTGCTGACCGCCGGCGCCCTGGGACCGGTACGTATCGATGCGCAGATCGTCGGCGTTGATCTCCACCCCGTCTTCCTCCCCCAGTTCGGGGACGACGTCGACACCGGCAAAGGAGGTCTGTCGACGGGCGTTGGAGTCGAAGGGGCTGATCCTCACCAGTCGATGGACGCCCCGCTCCGATTCGAGTGTGCCGTAGGCATTGTCCCCGCGGACCGACATGGTCATCGACTTGATTCCGGCCTCCTCACCTTCAGTGATGTCCTCAACCGTGACATTGAAGCCTGCGTCGGTGAGGTAACGCTGATACATCCGTCCCAGCATTTCCGCCCAATCCTGAGCGTCAACCCCGCCGGCCCCGGCGTGCACCGAGATGATGGCCGGGTGTGCGTCGTATTCGTCAAAGAAGAGTGACTCCCGCTCGAGGGCTTCCAGGTCGACTTCGGCCCTGGCCAGTTCGGAGGCCGCTTCCTCTTCGACCGCCAGGTCGCCGGCATCCTCGGCCAACCCCAACAACACCTCGGCATCGTCGATGACCGACTTGATCCGGGCCACCCGGTCAACCGTTTGTTGGATCCCGGCCAACCGCTGAGTCACCTGGCGTCCCACGTTGGGGTCGTCCCAGAGTTCGGTTGAGGAGGCAGCCTCCTTCAGGCGGGCCAGTTCGACGGCTTTGCCATCGAAGTCAAAGAAACCTCCGCGCTTCATCGAGGCGATTGCGCAGGTCGGCGATGACTTCGCGTGGGTCCGTCAGGTTCTCAGTCATCTCTCACATCTCGGGTCTAGGAAGCACCGTGGCAGCGTTTGTATTTCTTGCCGCTTCCACATGGGCAAGGATCGTTGCGACCTGTCCCGTTGGGGGCAAGCTTGGCCTCCGGGCCCAGAGGCTGGGGTGCGGCCTTCACCGGCCCCGGTTGGACTATCTGAACGTGGAAGAGGTATCTGACGGTGTCTCGTTTCACTGAGTCAACCAGATCGCTGAAAAGCAGATAAGCCTCTCGCTGATACTCGACCAGCGGATCGCGTTGACCCATCGCCCGCAAGCCGATGCCTGCTCGCAGGTAGTCCATTTCGGACAGATGTTCCCGCCACTTGTTGTCAATCACCGAGAGGATGATCTGGCGCTCCACCTGACGCATGGTTGGTTCACCGAACTCGACCTCACGCTTGTGATATGCGTCGTGCGCCTGCTGGCCCGCAACCGTGCTGATGTCCTCAAGGTCGGGGCGGTCGAATTGATCCCGCTCGAGTTGGGATGGGTAGTAGACCGACAACTCCTTGTTGAGGAGCTCCCAATCCCAGTCGGCCGGTGAGATTTCGGCGGAGAAGAACTCTTCGACAGTCTCGGCCACCACCCCGTCGATCCAGTCTCTGACCATCTTGGAGTCTTCGTTGTCTATGAGGTCCTCGCGCCACTGGTAGATGACCTCTCGCTGACGGTTCATGACTTCGTCGTATTTGAGAACGTTCTTGCGGATCTCGAAGTTCTGCGCTTCCACAGTCCGCTGGGCCCGTTCGATCGCCTTGGTGACCATGCCGGCCTCGATGGGAACGTCGTCGGGGATCTTCATGCGATCCATCAATCCGGTGATCCGGTCTCCGGAGAAGCGGCGCATCAGGTCGTCTCCCATCGAAAGGTAGAAACGCGACTCACCGGGATCGCCCTGCCGACCCGATCGCCCTCGAAGCTGGTTGTCGATCCGCCGTGACTCGTGACGTTCGGTGCCTATCACATAGAGCCCACCGGACTCGATTACCTGGCCCTTGGCGGGGGTTATGTCAGCCTCGAAGCGCTTCGACATCTCCTGGAGTCTCTTCTCGAATTCCGGGTGATCCGGTCCGACGCCCTGTTTCTTCAACTCGACCCGGGCAAGCCCTTCTGGATTCCCCCCGAGCATGATGTCAACACCACGACCGGCCATGTTGGTGGCAACGGTGACGGCGCCTGGACGGCCGGCCTGAGCGATGATCTCGGCTTCTCGGGCGTGATGCTTGGCGTTCAACACCTCGTGAGGTATGCCACGTTTGAGGAAGAGGCGGGAAAGTCTTTCCGACTTCTCGATGGACACGGTGCCAAGTAGTACTGGCTGGCCGTTGTGGTGGCGCGCAACCACATCCTCCACAACCGAATCGAACTTGGCCTCCTCTGTCTTGTACACGACATCTGCCTGGTCGATGCGGACCGCATCGCGGTTGGTGGGTATCACCAAGACCTCGAGGCCGTAGATCTGGGCAAGTTCTGCTGCTTCGGTCTCAGCCGTACCCGTCATCCCGGCCAACTTCTCGTACAGCCGGAAGTAGTTCTGGAGGGTGATGGTGGCGAGGGTTTGATTCTCGTCTTTGATCTTGACGCCCTCTTTGGCCTCGATGGCCTGGTGGAGACCCTCCGAATAGCGTCTCCCTTCGAGAACCCTACCTGTGAACTCGTCGACGATTTTGACCTCGCCACCGTCAAGCAGGTATTCGACGTCTTTGTGATAAAGCTCCTTGGCCCGCAGCGCCGACTCCAAGTGATGGACGAAGTCGACCGCTGCGTGGTCATAGAGGTTTTCGACACTGAGGATCTGCTCGACCCGGGTGACGCCCTCCTCAGTGGTCAAGACTTGGCGTTTGGCCTCGTCGACCTCGTAGTGCTCGCCTTTTCGAAGCCTT
Organism: uncultured Acidimicrobiaceae bacterium; assembly: GCA_964474055.1. GTDB lineage: Bacteria > Actinomycetota > Acidimicrobiia > Spongiisociales > ZC4RG35 > JAICND01. Next base: position 25,718 of record CAYYRT010000043.1, read on the forward strand.
TCGACGATGCGGGCGAAGTCCCGGTACCAGCGGGCCGAATCGGAGAGCCGTCCGCTGATGATGAGCGGCGTGCGGGCTTCGTCAATGAGGATCGAGTCGACCTCGTCGACGATGGCGAAGGGATGGCCCCGCTGCACCCGGTCTGAGGCTCTCATGGCCATGTTGTCGCGGAGGTAGTCAAAACCGAATTCGTTGTTGGTCCCGTAGGTGATGTCGGACCGGTAGGCGGGGTGACGTTCGGCCGGGCTCATGCCTGTCTGAATCAAACCGATCGACAAGCCCAGAAAGCGGTGGATGGACCCCATCCAATCGGCGTCGCGGGAGGCCAGGTAGTCGTTCACGGTGACGATGTGGACGCCCTTGCCGGCGACGGCATTCAAATAGGCCGGCATGGTGGAGACGAGGGTCTTGCCCTCGCCGGTCTTCATCTCAGCCACCATCCCGCGATTGAGGGCAAGCGCCCCGATCACCTGCACATCGAAGTGACGCTGGCCGAGCACCCGCCGGGCCCCTTCGCGAACGGTGGCGAAAGTCTCCACAATCAGGCTGTCAAGTGGCTCCCCGGCATCAGATCTGCGGCGAAAGTCTGCTGCCCGCTCGGCAAGCTGGGCATCGGTTAGACGCTCGACCTCGGGTTCGGCGGCGTTGACAAGGCCCACCACTTCCTCGAATTGCTTGAGCGTTTTCCCTTCGCCCGCGCGCATGAGCTTCGAGAAGAACGACATGGAGGGGAGTTTATCTGCCGGCTGGAGTTTGTCGGCAGCGGGGCCTCAGCGGCGATGGACCAGGCCAGCCCGCTCGGCGTACCGGACGGCGTCGTGCCGGGAACGCATCCCCAGTTTGTCGAGGATGTTGCGGACATGGTTCTTCACGGTGTTCTCGGAGATGTACAGCTGTTCGCCTATCTCGCGTGAAGTGCGGCCATCGGCGATCCATTGGAGGATTTCCACTTCGCGTCCGGTCAGGGCAGGACGACGAGTGGCATTGAGATCACGGTTGCGGAGCAGGTGGGCGACGGTTTCGAAAAGCTTGCCTCCCATGGCTGGCGACACCACGGCTCCTCCGTTGACCACGTCTTGCATGGCTGCCACCAGCTTGGGGAATGAGGTGTCCTTGACGATGTATCCGGCCGCTCCGGCCTTGATGGCGGTCAGGAGATCCTCTTCGGACTCGCTCGAAGTGAGCAAAACCACCCGGCTTCCTGGAGACACGTCGACGATCTTGTCGACTACCTCCAACCCGGAGATCCCTGGCATCAAAACGTCGAGCACCACCAGCCGGGGACGGAGCCGCCGGGCCTCAGAAATGGCGGCCATGGCGTCCGAGGCGGTTCCCACGACCTCAAAACCCTGCTCTTTCAACGCCGCAGCCAGGCCTGCCTGGAACAGGGGGGCGTCATCGACAACCAGCACTGTGGGACCGCTCATGCAGGTTCGATCAGGCCCAGACGGCCGTCGCGCCGTCGGTAGAGCACGCTTTCGCGCCCGGAGGCGGCGTTGTTGAAGAAGTAAAAGTCATGACCGACAAGCTCCATCTGCAGCATTGCTTCTTCAACGGTCATCGGCTTCATCACGAATTGCTTGATACGAACTATCTCGGTCTCTTCCGTGTTTTGTTCGGCAGGAACGTCCTCCCGCCCCGCCGATCGGCGATTTCGATCGATCAAACGCTCCTTGAGCCGCTTCAACTGGCGGTTGAAGCGGTCCACGGCCACATCGACGGCCGCCTCGGGGGAAGCAGCGGTGCTGACGATCCGGATGATGTGGCCGGCGACGTTGGTGGTCACCTCGAGCCGGTACCGATCCGGGGAGAGCCGGGGGTTGTGCTCCTCGGAAACTTCTACATCGATGTCGCCGACCTGGTGCTCGAAAATCCTGGCGGCATGCCCCAATTTTTCGATGGCCGCCAGCCGGGCAGCTTCGCCCACCGCGGCATTCCTTGTATGAACCCTGACTTCCATCGCATCCCTCCCATGCAGGTTCTTGCCTCCCGAGGACTAACCCATGTCCCGACGATGAGACTAGTCACCGCGGCGAAGCAGTCGCCGTGACAGCCTTCGAAACGGCCGCTCCGAGCAGCCGGTGGACCGACTCCAGAGTTCCTCCCGTAGTGACGACGTCATCAATCAAGACGAAAGGCCCCGGGACCAGACTCCGAACCTTGAACATCGGCGGCTGGCGGTCAGTTCTTGACCGCCTCGCCTGATCCCGACTGAGGGCGGGTGGCGTCAGGAGGTTGAGGACCGGCGCCCCGGTGAGGATGGACAGAAGGCGCGCCAGTTCCGGAGCAGGGTCGATGCCGTATCGAAGGAGCCTCCAATCCACCCTGGGGAGGGGAACTAGCGAGCAACCTTCGGGAATGTGGGAGGCCATCCCTTCGGCCAGAAGACGGCCCGCTCGAACTATCCCCCGGTACTTGAAGTTGTGAACCAACGTGCGAGCGGTACCCGTGTGGAGGTACGCCGCCTGGGCTGTGAGCCTGTTGGCCAAAAGCCGTTCCGGACCGATCTTGAGACCCCCGGCGCAAGTCAGGCATAGGGGACCCGGTGACAACTTACAACAGGCCAGGCAGACCATGCAGGAAGTGTCGCGATTGGGTAGGACAAAGGAGCTCTTCCCCCGCGGGAGCGGATTCATAAGAGAGCTCGTCTGCTCGCCCCCCTCACCACCCCCCGCTACCGCGGGGGGAGAAATCCAAATCGTTCTTCCTCCTCTTGCTCTTCCCCCGCGGGAGCGGGGGAAGTGGCCCGGCGACGAAGGAGCCGGGACGAAGGGGGCGACCTCATAAAGGCCCTGGGGCTCAGGTGCCCTCGCGCCAGCCCGACAAATAGGCCTTCTGCTCTTCGGTCAGCACCTCGAGACCTGCCCCCATCGAAGCCAGTTTGATCCGGGCAACTTCACGATCGATGTCGGCCGACAGGGTGTAAATCGCAGGATCCAGGGTTCCCGCCCTTTGGGCCAACCACTCGGCAGCCAGGGCCTGATTGGAAAAGGACATGTCCATCACATCGGCGGGGTGGCCTTCGGCGGCACTCAGGTTGACCAACCGGCCCTCGGCGACAACCACGAGCCGGCGACCGTCGGCCATCTCGAATTGCTCGAGGTTGCGGCGGGGAGACCGGCGATCCCGGGCCATCTCCCCCAGCACCTCCAAGTCCAACTCGATGTCGAAATGGCCGGCGTTGGCCATGATCGCCCCATCCTTCATGACGTCGAAGTGCTGTTTACGAAGGACGTGTTTGTTGCCCGTGACGGTGATGAATACGTCCGCAACCCGAGCGGCGTCATCGGCGGTCAAGACCTGATGGCCGTCCATGGCTGCGGTGAGAGCCCGGATCGGATCCACCTCCACCACCACCACTTTGGCTCCGAGACCCGACGCCCGGGACGCAACTCCCTTACCGCAGTCTCCATAACCGATCACTGCCAGCGTGGACCCGGCGATCAGCATGTTGGTGGCCCGAATGATCCCGTCCATCGCCGACTGTCCGGTTCCGTAGTGGTTGTCGAACAGGTGCTTGGTCGCCGAGTCGTTGACAGCCACCACCGGCAGGCGCAGGGTGCCTTCTGCCGCCATCGCTCGCAGTCTGATGACCCCGGTTGTGGTCTCTTCGGTGGATCCAATCGGATGCAGATCGGTTCGATGTGTATGGAGGATTGTGGCCAGGTCGGCGCCGTCGTCCATGGTGATGTCCGGAGCCATGTCCAGCACTGCGTAGATGTGCCGGTAGTAGCTGTCATCGTCTTCCCCGCGGATGGCGAAAACGGGGATGTTGTCCGCCACCAGCGCCGCCGCCACATCGTCCTGTGTGGAAAGGGGGTTGGAGGCGCACAGAGCGACCTTGGCCCCGCCCTCCCGTAAGACCATCATCAGGTTGGCTGTCTCGGCGGTCACATGGAGGCAGGCAGCCACGGTCAGGCCTTTGAGCGGCTCCTCTTTGGCGAACCTCTCAGCGATCGTTTTCAGAACGGGCATGCGCCGACCGGCCCATTCGATGCGGCGGGCTCCCTCCTCGGCAAGAGACGGGTCAGCGATGTCGTAGTTCATGAAGGCTCCTCTGCCAGCTTTAGTTTCAAGTTCTCTAAGGCGTCCACCGGGACGGGGTCCACTCCAACGAGCTTGGCCAGCTCAAGGGACACCAAGTCTCCCATAACCGCCAGACTCACCATTCGCTCCAACGGGTGCTCACCCCGGGACCAGACCTCTCCTACCCAGGCGACGTCTCCTGCCGTCGCCTCGGCAGTCAACCGTATTCGAGCGGCCACGCGGGTCCCTTCTTCGCGATCCCGCAGAACGATCAGACCGACCTTGCTCCGGGTGACCTCGGAAAGCGAAGTCCAGGCCACGATCTCGTTGTGGTCGATCTCTGGAAACAGCGACCACCAGGCCGGCCACTTGGCGTTCTCGTTGATCTGGGTCTTCCATCGTTGTGCCGCCGGGGCCACCAGACCCTGCGACCCGTACACCCCGATGATCCGCCCGTTGAGACCTTCGGCGAGCGTTACGGCGGAGGCGCGAGCACCACCTTCCGCCACGATGGAATCGGCCAGTTCGGCGGCGGCGGACAACTCCGCGCTTCCGACCGAAGTGACTCCCCAACCTCCCAGCAGCGAGAGCACCCCGCCCAGGAGGTAGCCGAGAGCCGCTCGAGGCTGCATGCCGGAGGGAACCAGGACGGCCTGCCAACCCTCTGACACCGCAAGCTCGTGGAGGCGGCCGCCACCGGACACAACCACAATGGGAATACCAGCCGCCCGGGCTGCGGTCACTGCCGACAGCGTTTCCTCGGTGTCCCCGGAGTAGGACAACGCGACCATCGTGGGCACAGACTGCTCAGCCCAGGGCGGGATCCCGTAACCCTTGTGAACATGCGTAGGCACCGAACAGACGGCCGCGGCGAAATCGCCAGCGATGCCTGACCCCCCCATACCAACCATCAGGATCCGATCGGGTGAGCGCCCGCCCTGACCAGGGAGTTGTGACGCCCACCGCAACTGGGCTCCCCAGGTGCCGATCATCCTCTCCATGTCGGCATGAGACACCGGGTCTAGCCCTCGACGACAGGAGCGTCTTCGTCATCCACGACCATGTCAGGAATGCCGTCCGCGTCGACCGGATACTTCCGACCGCACTTGCTGCAAGTAAGGAAACGGTTCGGCTCGTCCTCGATTAGATCCGACTTGTCGACCGGGCAGACCAGCAGGGAGGCCAAAAGGGGATCGAGCAGTGCCACGTCAGTGCTCCACGATTTGGCGTACCCGCTTCACCAGGTCGTCTACGGATGCCTGGTCCGGACCTTCGACATTGAGCCGCAGGAGGGGCTCGGTGTTGGATGCCCTGATGTTGAACCAGCGATCCTCCCACGAGACGGTGAGGCCGTCCTGGCGGTCGAGGTCGGCGTCGCCAAAGCTCGCCGCCACCCGCTCTACGGCGGCGACCTGGTCGGAAACTCGCAGGTTCACCTCCCCGGACGAGAAGTAAGGCTCGACCTCGGTGCGCAGTTCTGAAAGGGGCCGACGAGCCTCGGAGATGACCTGGAGTAGCACCAGCATGGCCAGCATTCCCGAGTCCGCCCGAAAATTGGCTGCGAAGTAGTAGTGGCCAGAATGCTCGCCTCCGAACACGGCTCCGGTTTCGGCCATCACCTGCTTGATGAATGAGTGCCCGACCCTGGTCCGAACCGGTACTCCACCGTGAGCCCGAACTGTCTCGGGCACCGCCCGGGAGGTGATCAGGTTGTGAACGATGGTCGCTCCCGGCTGCCTGGCCAGAAACCACCGGGCGATCAGAGCGGTGGTGGTGCTTCCAGATAGGGCGTTACCGCGATCGTCGATGAAAAAGGCGCGATCGGCATCGCCGTCGAAAGCCACCCCCAGATCGGTGGCCTCGGCACGTACCAGGGCGATCAAGTCGACCAGGTTTTCAGGCTGAAGGGGGTCGGCAGGATGATTCGGAAAGGTGCCATCCGGTTCGAGGTAGAGACCGAGAAGCTCTGGAGGAATACGGGCAAAGACATCCTCGATGACAACGCCGGCCATTCCGTTGCCGCCGTCCACCGCCACTCGAAGGCGCGACATCTTCTCCGGTTCAACCACCGAAAGGAGGTGGTTGATATAACCCCCCCGGAGATCGATTTCCTGGATCGTCCCTCCCCCCGGACCGGCCAGCACGCCCATTTCCACCATGGTCTCTATCTCCTGTAGACCGGTGTCTTCGCCTACCGGGGCAGCACCTTCCCGACAGAGCTTGATCCCGTTGTAGTTGGCCGGGTTGTGGGAAGCGGTGACGACCGCCCCGGGCACCTTTCGGCTGCCCGAGACGTAGTAGATCATGTCGGTAGCGACCTCTCCCAGGTCGAGCACCGATACGCCCTGTTCGGTCATGCCAGTCATCAAGGCCCCGGCGATTGCAGGCGAGGAGGCACGGCAATCACGCCCGACCGCTATCTGGCTGGCACCCGTGAGGCGGGCGAACGCCGCCCCGACATCGTGGGCTAGCTGTGGGGTCAATTCACCCGTGTCGGTTCGACCTCTTATGTCATAGGCTTTGAAGACGCCGGCCATTCGTCCGACGATTGTAAGGCGCATACACTCCCGCCGTTCATGCCAGCACCCTCCCGACCGGCCGTGTCGGTCGTGCTCCCCGCCTACCGCCTCGGTGAGGTAATCGCCGCCAACCTCGTCCGGGTGGCAGCGGCGTTCCCTGCCGACGGTTCGGTCGAAATCGTGCTCGTTGACGACGGGAGCCCGGACGACACCTATGCCCAAGCGAGGGGTGCAGCCGATTCGATCCCTTCGGCGATCGTCGTCCGTCACGAAAGCAATCAGGGCAAGGGAGAGGCGCTGTTCACCGGTACGAGGGCCTCCAGCGGTGACCTGGTGGTTTTCCTCGACGCAGACATGGATCTGCCCCCTGAGCAAGTTCCCGGACTCCTCGCCCAGATGGAAGGCATCGACGTCCTCGTTGGGTCAAAGAGGGAGTCGATGGGCGAGGGCCGGTACCCGCTGCTGCGGCGACTTCTAAGCCGGCTTTTCGCGTTCTCTACGGTTGGCATTTTCAGGCTGCCCGTTCGGGAGACCCAAACGGGACTCAAGATCCTCCGCCGTTCGGTCCTCGAAGTCGTCCTGCCGCAGATGAGGATCCGGGGTTACGCCTACGACCTCGAACTGCTGGTCAGGGCCGAT
>CAYYRT010000044.1:0-3085 GCA_964474055.1 uncultured Acidimicrobiaceae bacterium
TGTGGGGACCACCACAGGAAGGGGTTCTACCAGGTGAGGGGCGATTCGGAGCAGCGTCCTTCGCTCCCGCGATGACTCCCTGAGCCGCCGCAGATCGAGGTGCTGCAGGTAACGGATGCCGCCGTGCACGACTTTCAGGGAGTTCGCCGAAGTCGCCGCCCCGAAATCGCCGCGCTCGACCAAGGCGACGGAAAGTCCGCGCTGTGCGGCGTCCCAGGCGATCGCAGCACCGCAGATCCCTCCGCCCACCACGAGCAAGTCGAACTCCACGCTCGTCAGTGCGGCCAAGTCTCTTCGCATGGTGCGTAGCGGGGTCACACGGTCCGGCTGAAGACGGGCCGGGCCGCCGCCAGTTGCTGAGGGAGATAGGCGTCGAGCGCCATGGCGATGTTGCGGAGGAACCAGCGGCCCGTCGGCGTCACCTCGTAAGCGCCACGTCCCGCTGTAATTAGCCCGTCGGCCACCAGCGGCTGCAGACGCATATGGCTCTCTTCCACTGGCGGCGGGAGGAGATGGTGCGGTAGCTCCAGGTTGCACATCAGGTGGAGTATGGCGCGGCGTCGGCTCCGGTCGTCGCCGCTCAGGCAGTGGCCTCGCTCGACCGGAAGCTCCGCAGCATCGAGAACCCGCTGGTATTCCCCGGTGCGCGGTACGTTCTGGACATAGCGTCCCGCCACGTCGCCGATGGCACTCATGCCGAAGGCCAGGAGGTGCGGGGCGGGGCGTGTCGTGTAGCCCATGAAGTCGCGATGGAGCCGCCGCTCGCGAGCGGCCAGGGCCAGATCGTCCGTGGGACGGGCGAAGTGGTCCATGCCGATCCACTCGTAACCGCTGCCGGTGAAGGCATCGACCGCCATCCGGAAGAGATGAAACTTGTCCTCTCGCGACGGAAGCCCGAAGGTGTCGATCAGCCGCTGATTGGCTCGCACCTGCGGCACGTGGGCATAGTTGTAGCAGGCGATCCGGTCCGGCCTGAGCGCCAGGGCGGCATCAAGGGTATACTCGAATCGTGCCGCCGTCTGCTCCGGGAGCCCGTAGATCAGATCGATGTTGATCCCCTCGAACTCCGCCTCTCGCGCCAGATTCACCGCCTCCGCCACTACCGCTTCGGGCTGCAGCCGCCCAATCGCCGCCTGTACTACCGGATCGAAGTCCTGCACCCCGTAGCTGATTCGCTGGAAACCCAGCTGGCGCAGGGTGAGGAGCTGTTCCCGGGTCACCAGTCGGGGGTCCGCTTCCAGCGAGCGCTCGGCCTCAGTCGTGAAGGCAAACCGGCGCTCCAATGCCCCGGTAAGCCGGCCGAACTGGGCTGCAGTGAGGAAGTTGGGTGTGCCGCCACCCAGATGGAGCTGGACGACCCGGCGCTCGCGACCCAGAATCTCGGCGACGAGATCGAGCTCCCGTTCCACCCGGTCGAGGTAGCCATCGGCCACACTGGTACGCCTGGCCACCGTGACGTTACAGGCGCAGTAGTGGCAGCGGTATCCGCAGTAGGGGAGGTGCACGTAGACCGATACCGGGTCCCGCTCGAGTCGAGCAAGCTCCTCCAACGCCTCCCGGTATTCCGCTGGCCCAAACGGCGCCGTCCAGGCAGGGACCGTGGGGTAGCTGGTATAGCGGGGTCCCGCCACGTCGTAGCGGGCCAGGAGGCCGGCCGGGACCTCAATGCTGGTCATGAACCAGATGCTAACCACCCAGCCTGAAGAGTCCGTGAAGAAATTTGTCAGGTTCCTTCAGGATGGGTAGCGGACCGACGGAGATCCTGCCGGCGCCGGTGCCGGCCATAGGCCCTCAAGCCTATGAGGATAGCCACCACGAGCACCGCCCCCGTTGCGCCGAGGCCACCCCAGGGGACAGCAGCCTTGAAGACCGCGAGCAGGGTGACGAGGACGAGAATGAGCGTTGGCACCTCGTTCAGCAACCGAAACCATTCGGTGCTCCCCTGCACCCGACCCTCCGCGAGCTCCAGCATGATCCGGCGCATCCAAAAGTGAAAAGCCACGAGGAGCGCCACCAGCACCAGCTTGGCCAGCATCCATGGCTGGGTGATATACGCGCGCCCAGTGGGCGTCAGAAACATGGCGGCCGCAGTAACAAGGCTGAGTCCCATGGCGGGATTCATGATGATGTGGAACAGCCGTGATTCCATGATCTGGTACTGGGAGGCCAGGATCCCACGCCGCGGCTCGGACGAGGCGAGCGCCTCGGCGTGATAGACCAGCAGGCGGCCGTGGTAGAACAACCCGGCGAACCAACTCACGACGCCGACAATGTGAAACGCCTTGAGCCAGAGATAGACCATGGGTCCGTTCTTCCGGGGGAAGCTGATCTTCACCGCTGCTTCACGATTCCCTCACTCGGGCCAGCCCATCCTTAAGCTAACGACCTTCCACCAAAGTCTACGGAGGCCCTGCGATGACTCCCCGATTGCTTGCAGTCGTCGCCCTCTCGATCGGACTGCTTGGCTGCGGTGAGAGCCCGACCCAGCCAACCCCCACCCTGCTCGGGGCGTGGGCGCTGGTCGGCTACAGCGACGCGGGCACACCGGCAGCCACCACGGGAACGGCCGAGTTCCGGCCCAGTGGCACCTTTGAGGTGAGCGGCACACTGACGTTTCCCGGCGAGCCACCCGACCCGGTGGCGATCAGCGGAACCTACCAGGTTCAAGGGGACCAGGTCGAACTCACTACTCCGGACGGCAGTGGGCTCTGGACGTTGGGCTTCGCGGGTCAAGAAGTCAGCCTGACTCTCAACGGAAGCGCCCCGCCTACCATCATCACATTGCGACGGGTCCCTTGAATCTCGGGCTCCGCTTCAGGGCCGAAACTAGGCGGCCCGCAGTCTGAGTCACCTCAGGTGCGGGCCGCCTGCGCATAAGCTACCCGGGGTCATTCCCAAACGGTGCGATCGCACCATCTGGTTCGCTCGCGCGGGCGCTGCAAGTCGGACGTGGTCGCGGACCGTCGTCTTGCACTGCACGTCGCCACGCCACCTGCGACGCGGGTGAAGCGCGCGACTGGCTCCACCACTGCAACGATGTGGAGTTGAAAATATCCTCAGCCCAGTGAAGGGGATATGACATTCG
>CAYYRT010000045.1:0-4835 GCA_964474055.1 uncultured Acidimicrobiaceae bacterium
AGAGTATTGGGGTCGAGCTCGCTGCCGAGGAAAGCGGTCTGGGCGCCAAAGCAGTAGATGGATTGTTCGCGCTCGGATAACTCACCCGATGCCAACCGTAGGTCGAACACGTGCGCTGCCACTTGATACGCAGCGCGCTGCCGCGCGAGGCCGTACAATTCGAGGGAGTCCGGCGACGCTGCAACGGCATGCAGGAACCATGCTGTGCCCAACAGAGAATCGTCGAATGTGGATCGACCCAGGATCAGCTCGACCTCGACGTCTGCGAGGGCCGCCGCTAACTCTTCGGAGGTGGGAAGCTGCGGAAGGTCCCCAAGGGCCAGGCGGAGGAGCTCCGGATCTAAAGCCCTATCCAAACTGCGCTCCTAACGGAAGCACAAAGCGCCGGGAAGTCGGGCACCGCGACCCATAGTCCGCGCAGGCGGCTGGGATTCGCGAAAGCGGGAAGGGTCTGGGGCAGCTGGTGAAAACAGGGGTCCGGAATCCGCTGTTCAGAACTAGCGATCGAGACTCCCGCCGAAGCTCGCTGATCGGTGCGCAGCCAATACTCGACCAGGTAGTCGAACAGCGGCTGCAATCTCGGGTCGCCGCCCGTGGGTCCCGACTTTGACAAGCGCGCCAAATAGAAGGCTGCTCGTTCACTTACCTGTGTAACGGCCTTTTGAATGACGGGCGCAATCCCGTCGGCGCCCGTGGACTTCTTCACCTCCCACAGCCGAAACCCTAGGTCTTCGTCAAGACGATGCACGATGAACCCGTCTGGGCCCGAATCAGTCGGATCCCACCCCCATTCGAGATAAACCACCTCGTAGCGATGAGCATGTTCTGCCGTGAGAAAGCGCCACAGAGCCTCCGCCACGTATCCCTGATACTGGTTGTCAGGTGCCCGATCTCCAGGGGTGCCAAACACCGATCCGATGGAGTACTGCAACGCGCGCGCGACCGATTCTGGAAGCGGCGTGCCATTGTCTCGACAGTCAACCCAAGCCTCGTAGTGGTGGCTTGGACATCTGTCCTCCATGATCCGGTCAGCCAATTCCGCGGCGAAGGCCGCTGGTCCCTCCTCCTCTTCGTCGCCGGCCGTGAGGTGCGTCCAAGAATACGCATCGTAGTCCCGCTGCTCCGACTCGAAGAACGCCTTCAGCTCCACCTATGTCAGTCTCCGCGTTCGAGTCTGTTCGGGGGTAGGGAGCCGAGAAGGGTACGCGCCGTACGTGACTGACGCCAACCGCACGGGGCGCTCCGCGCAGCTTACCGACGTGACGACCTGGGCAGACCAATGGCGCGTTTTGCCGGGAGGGCAGCAGATTCACGGCCCCTTTTGCACACAATCTGCACGCTAATGCCACACAAACGCCGAGGCGCAAGCACTCGCCTGTCGCGTAGGCGCCTGTCCTCCTTTGGCTGCCTTCAGTGCCCCGCCGGCGATTGGAACCACGAACCTACTGATCAAGAGTCGCTAGGTTCGACGAAGCTCCCTGCGCATCTTCTTGCGCATCCTCAGGGTCTCGTAAGATGGCGGGGAGAGAACGGGGAGAGTTTGACTCCGTTGAGGCCGCGAATCGCAGCCGGCGGACTTCGCGCTCCACCGCCGAATACCGCACCGCGACGCAACTTTCGGCCTGCGGGCAGCGAAACTCGGAAACCTGCGCCTATGCTTTTAAGTCCCCTGCGGTTACCATTTCGCCACCCCGGCGAACAGGTCTCAATGCAAGCGCTTACGGGACATGAGCTCCCCGCTCCCGACGTGTCTCGGTGACATCGTCGGTGACAAATTGGTGTCATGGAAGTCCCCGGGCGTTCCGCAACCTACGCTCCTCTCGCCTGCTGCCGGAAGGGCACCACACTTGGCTCGTGGTACTCTACGACGGCGCTCCGATGCCTCACCTCGAGGACATGGCCGTACGTCTTCTCGATGAGTGAGAGCGACGAGTGCCCCAGCTCCCTCATCACGGTGTATGGGCTCACCGGAAGTCCATGGTCCAGCGCCTGGAGAGGCGTGGCCGCGTAGCTGCGGCGTGGGCAGAAGTCCGGCCGCCAGGCTGTGCGTCTTGGCACCCCCACCACGGGCCGGTCTGGCCGGAAATCGCACTGTCCGGGCGTAGGCCGCCCAGACGCCTTATCCCTTCAGCAGCGCCAACCGCCGCTCCGCCTCTCGCTTTCCGAGATTCCGCATGGCGACGAGCTTCGCGAGCTGCGCCGGCCGGGGCTTGGATTCGCCACGCTCGTAGCTGTAGATCGTCTGCGCACTGAGTCCCGCGAGGAGCCCGTAGTCCGCTGCCGAAAGCCCCAGCTTCTCGCGGTGCGACCTCAGTCCCTTCGCCGAGAAGCGGGCGCCCTCGGCGAGCTTTTTCGGCGGCGCCTTTTCGGCGCGCCTACGCTCCTGTCGCTCGACGTACTCGAGGCGCCGCTCCAGACGCCTCACGACCCTCTTCAGCTCGGCGATCTCGCGCCGGTAGGCAGCAGAGGCGGACTTCAGAGAAGTGACTTGCGCCTTCACCTCCTTCCTGGCCACGCGAGTGATTTCGTCTCTCAGGGCGTCGGTGAGCTTCTTCATGCGGCTCCAGCCAGAGTCTACCGGGGGTCATTGGTGGAAGTGCTGAGGCGGCTGCCTACGCAACTGCTTCATGTCGTTGATCGAAGAACGGCACGAGCTCCGGATCGAATACGCGATCGCCGGCCGACCGCGCTCGTGGTCGGCGCCCGATGGTCCGCTCCGTGCGTGCTACCGTCCCTAGCGATACGTTTCGCCGATCGGCCAGGCAAGGCGAGGCGAGAGCAGAGGAGGATCGGATGACCTATCAGATGACTCGCAGGTCGCTTCTTCTGTTGTCCGTCCCGATGCTCGCGGCGGCACGTCGGCTTCTGGCGCAGGAGGGCCGGCCCATGCTCACGCTGCGCGCGCTGAACCACATAGCGATCACGGTTTCAGACAAGGTACGCTCGATGGAGTTCTATCAGGGACTCTTCGGCTGGCCCATCAATCACACACAGGGCGGGACACAGGGTTTGAACACGGGCTTCAGCGTCGGGGCCACCGGCATCCGGATCGGCTCCGGACCTCAGTACGTCACCATGAGCCAGGGGACGAGACCGGGCTGGGGCCATTTCTGCATGACGGTCGAAGGCTTCGATGTCGATCGGATCACCCAGGTGCTGGCCCGACACGGCGTGTCGAGAACGAGGACCTCCGAAGCCGGCCCGATGAAGGCGTGGGTCAGATCGCGCGGTCCGGAGAACGGCGGCGCGAGCGAGGGTACACCGGAATTCTACGTCAACGATCCCGACGGGGTTCGCTTCCAGCTTCAGGATCTACGCTACTGCGGCGGACCGGGAGTCCTAGGCGACGGGTGTGAGAGCCCGCCGCCGCTCGAGAGCGTGCTCGTCGTGCGCGACTTCCAGAGCTTCACGCTCAGCGTCTCGAGCCAGGACCGTTCCCTGGAGTTCTATCAGGCGCTCTTCGGAATGGCGGTGAAGGGACGCCATGGAGCGGTGCCGATGCTGGGCGTCGGATCCGGACCTCAGCGCCTTCTCATCGATGGCAGCGCCGAAGCTGGCGCGACGCCTGGCGTCACGCGAGTGTGCCTGGTGATGGATGGATTCGATCCGGACCGGGTCCAGCAAGCGCTTTCGCAGTTCGGTGTGAGGCCCAGAGGCGATGCCGCCGGCGCACCGGGCCCGATGGTCTCGTGGGTACGGATGCGCGGTGACACGCCGGAACTCTTCTTCACCGACCCGGACGGCATCGTCGTTCAGCTACAGGATGCGAGCTACTGTGGAGGGGCCGGCAGACTGGGCAACGTATGCGCATGAAGGCCCCAACGGACGAGGCGGGGGCCCCGGCCCGCTCCAACTCGATCGCGTTCGAGCTCGACGGACATCAGCGCGTCGTGATGTCGGCCGGCAACGTCGTGTTCGTGCTGGGGCTGCCCTGAGGCAGCTCGGGCCTCGTCCGCACCACATTCGAGCTGGTGTGGCTGACCCGCGGCGTGTGTGGCGTCGGAGGCGCTAGGCGGTGGCGGTGACCGTCCACCAGCCCTCACCCAGCGACCTTCCCAGCTCGTACAGCGTCGAGTTCAGCGCGCTTCGTGCCTTGGCCTCCCTCTCCGGCCAGAAGATCTCCAGTAGCCGATCCCGGGTGGTTCGGCCTTCGACCGCGAGGTATACCAGCAAGGCGGAGCGTACGGGTTGGCCCAGGAAAGCACGAAGCTCCTCACCATCCTCGTAGACTCCGAACCGCCCTAGGGTGACGAGGCGAATTGCCATGGCTGGGACCGTCCGGATGCGTAGCGGCCCCGTCGCGCCGCCCGCGAGCCGGTCCAGGGAGGTCGCGTCCCCCGATGTGCGCCGAGCCGTGTCGCGCGCTATAGTCATCAGTCATCGTCGACGCCCGTGCCAGGGCGGCCACGAAAAGCGAGGTGACGGAGCGCTATGGCGAACGAAGACGCTCATCCGACCCGCAGCGGCCTGGCGAACCTCCCCAGGCGCACGTTCATCAAGGGCGTGATCGCCGGAGGCGTCGCGGTCTCCTCCGCTGCCTACCTCTTCCGCAACAGCCCGCTGCTGGGCGGGGGCGCGGCCCGTACCGGCAACGTCGAGAGGCTCGTGAGCCTGAGCGTCAATGGACAGACGCGGCGCGTCGACGTCGCTCCGCAAGAGACGCTGGCCACCACGCTCCGCTACAAGCTGGGCCTCACCGGCACGAAGCTCGGCTGCGACCGCGCCGAGTGCGGCGCGTGTACGGTACTGGTCGACGATGTGCCCCGCTACGCGTGCTCGGTGCTCACGCACTCGGTGAGGACGCGCCAGATCACCACCATCGAGGGGCTCGCGGC
>CAYYRT010000046.1:0-2304 GCA_964474055.1 uncultured Acidimicrobiaceae bacterium
CACGAGCTGATCGCCAAGGTACACCTCGGAATCGATCTCGACGCCTCTCCCCGATGGGGATGATCGGGCGCGCTCGGAAGCGATCCGAACGCCCGTCGCTGCCCTACGACACCGGCCCGCTCAGCGCTCCGCGGCAACGGACAGCTCGAAGGCCGGACGCTCACGCTCGGACGGTTGTTTGACAGCTACGAGACGCATGTGACACCCACGAAGGGCGTGGGCGCGCGTAAGCACGACCAGCGCACGCTCGAGATGCTGCGGCGCTACTTCGGAGCACAGCGCCCCGTGGACAGCCTGGACCGGCGGGACTGGGACGGGTTCATCCGCGACCGACGCGCCGGACGCATTCGGCCGGCGGGAGTGGAGGAGGAGCGGGCGGGGAGGAGCCGGACCGTCCAGAAGAACCTGCGGCTCCTCCTCATCCCGATACGATGCGCGTGGACCTGGAGAACCGAGGCACCCTGCGCTCGGTCCGCGCCAATTGAACGAAGTGGCACCACGAACTGGCACCGATGAGCGCGCCCACGAAAGCCAACCGCGCCGCACGGCCGCCATTTGCCTTGCGGCGCCTCGACTTCGGGGAATGCGCCCGACAGGATTGAGCTCCCTACGTTCGCTCGTCTCGCGGGGAAGCACCAAGCCTTCGACTCACGGCTAGGCCGCTCGGCTCACGGCGCTTCGCGCCCGTGCTCTCGCGGAGTACACACGTGGGCGATCTCGAACCATCGGTTGCTTCACGTCGACGACCGCGCCGTAACGTTCCGCTTCAAGGACTACCGCAACCGCCGGGCTCGATCGCTCACGCTTCCCCTCCCGGAGTTCGCGCGGCGCTTCCTGCTCCACGTCCTCCCGAAGAGCTTCGTCCGCATCCGCTATTGCGGCTTCCTCGCCAACGGAAGCCGCGCGCGACTCCTCGCCTCCTGCCGGGCCGCGCTCGGCCAGTCCGAGGTCTCCACCGATCCCCATGCTGAGCATGCTGAAGACGGCGAGATGTTCCTCGACCTCCTACCCACAAGGCTGCGCCTATGCCCCCACTGCAAAGACGGCGTGCTCCGCTGCGTCCAGGTCCTGGAGCGTCCTCCTCCCTGCCGGACGTCTCGACATGTCGCCGCCTGAAAGCCTGACCTCTGGCTCGGAGGTCAATGCACTCGTCTGCGTCTGCGCTAGCTTCGACGTCTCCGATCCGGCTTCAACAGCGTCACGAACTGCCTTCCCACGAGCGGTCCCTTCCGGTCAACCCGCCTACGCCCGACCGGCCGCCACCGTCCCGACTCGCGCCTCGGAACTCAATCTCCATAGCCCCACCCACCGCGTAGCGGCTCAGTTCAACTGAATCGTTTCCACACTCGAAAGATCCTCGCATCCGCCGCACCTCGCGCGTAGAGTGTGGAAACAATCCTTAATCGTTAGGAAGAGCCACTACCCTCGCCGAGACCCAGACTCTGACCGCACGCGCTCCCTGGCTCCGACTCGCTGCTGAAGTCCTCGCGATTGTCGTGAGCATCCTCCTTGCGTTTGGCATCGAGGCCTGGTGGAGTCAGAGAATCGAGCATCAGGCCGAGCTCGCACTTCTCAGCGACCTCCGAGCGGACTTCACCGCGAACAACGACCGGCTCAGCGAGCAATTGGCCTTTCACCAGCTTCTGGTCAACTCTGCGGAGTCCTTCCTTTCAGAGATCCGGGCGAGGCCCGCCGGCTCACAGGTCGCCATTCCCGACAGCGTCCTTGCCAGCGTGCTCCCTTCGCCGACATACGATCCCCTAACTGCCACACTGGATGCTGCTCTGGCATCGGGCGACATCGAACTGATCGCGAGCCCAGAGGTGCGAGAATCCTTGGCTGATTGGCGCCGTGTCACCGCGGACCTGCGCGCGAGCGAGCTCGCGGTCCGGGACGTGGTTCACAACCGAATTGTTCCTCTGCTATCCCAGCAGGTGCGACTGGCTGACGGCTTCGAGAACGTTGTCGAATGGTCAGTCGGTGACCCCACAGCACGCGCGGCGCTGTCGGGTACCCAGGCCGTCCGAATCACCTCACAGCTCGAGGGAGCCGTGGCCCTCCATCTCTTCAACGCCCGCTTCGTCGCACGCGATCTGGCGCAGCTGAGCGGACTGCAGCACGACATACTCGATGCGATTGACGCTGCCCTCGGAGTTTCGTCGAGAGGCTCTTCCTAACAGGGAATTGCTGCTGCGCGGAATACCCGCTTGGCCAGGTCTCGAAGCAGGCAGCTGGGTGAACAGCGCTCGCCGGGGCTCGCTTCCGTACCGTGTAGACGTCCGTGCAGGGTAGGCGTATTGTCCT
>CAYYRT010000047.1:0-9066 GCA_964474055.1 uncultured Acidimicrobiaceae bacterium
GCCGCCGTGCCGTTGCACGGCACGGCGGATACGGCCGGAGCGGTGGGGATCATTGCCGCCCCCTGGCCGCGGCGAGCTGGGCGTCGGCTGACGTTGTCCTGCCGGGCACGTGCGAGATCAGTGCGCACATTGGAGAAGAGGCGGTCAAACATTGTCTGATTCTCGATGAAGTCACGGGGGGAATGCGGTTCAACGCGACGTCGGAGGTTACGAACGCCGAACCGTTCATCGTCTCCCTCCGGCCGTCGCGAGTTGGCGGTCCAGTCGCGGCAGGCCGCCGCGACGCTGCAGGCGTAGCTCGTACAGGGCTTCCGTGCGCGCGACCTGCCGGACGTCGCTGAAGCGTTCGGTGACACGCTCGCGACCGGCCGCCGCGAGCCGGCCACGAAGCGCCGTGTCGTTGAGGAGGCGGACGAGCGCCGCCGCCAGAGCCATCGGATCGCCCGGAGGGACGGTCAGGCCCGTCTCTTCGTGGACGACGACCTCCGGTGTGCCGTCCACCGACGTCGCGACCATCGGACGCCCTGCGGCCAGGGATTCGATCGCCGCGAGCGGCAGGCCTTCGTAGAGCGAGGGAAGGACGGTCACGTTCGCCAGCGCCAGCCAGTCGGGAATGTTCGGCTGCTGGCCGACGAAGCGGACGGCATTGCCCAGACGAAGCGCGGCGGCGCGCGCTTCCAGCTCGCCGCGGAGCGCGCCCTCGCCGACGCACACCAGACGGACGGCCGGCACCGCCCGGCGGACCGCCCGCATCGCTTCCAGGAGCACGGAGTGCCCCTTCTGAGGCTCGAGCCGCCCCACGGCGAGGATGACCGGGTCGTCGGGGCGCACGCCAAGTGAGGGTCGAAGGCCGGAGGGCGCGGTGTGACGCGGATCGAAGCGACCCAGGTCGCAGCCGTTGTGAATCACGACGATCTTCGCCGAGGGCAAGCGCTTGTCCTCGATGAGGTAGCGGCGATTCGCCTCGGACACGGCCACGTACTGATCGACGCAGCGTCCGACGAGACGATCGACGAAGTAGCTCGCCTTGGCGCCGTGGCGCCACCGTTCCCGCACGTGCGGCGTCTCGACCACGAGCGGCACGCCGCAGAGGCGCGCGATGGGCGAGGCGAACAGGCTGGCATAGAAGAGGTGCGAGTGGAGCACGGTGACGCGCTCGCGCCGAAGGATGCGCACGAGCTGCAGGGCCGCGCCGACGTGACGGGGATGTCGGAGATGGAGGGGGAGGACGGGGACGTCCTTCGGCACGTCCGGGCCGATCTTCGACGCCACCTCGGGCGTGCAGGCGAGGAGCGGCCGGAAGCGCGTCCGGTCGAGTCCCCGGAGCAGCGTCAGGATGTGCTCCTCGGCGCCGCCGCGGGCGAGCGAGTTCGAGAAATACAGCACGGTGATTCGTTCGTCAGCCACGACTACGCGTCTCCGGCATCGACGTCCGCCCGCACCATCATGCGGACGAGCGCCCGAAACTCCGTCTCGGCTTTCCAGCCGAGCATCTGGCGGGCCAGGGTGGGATCCGCCCGCAAGTCGTGGATCTCTCCCGTCCGGATGAGACGGGGATCTGTCTCGACGCAGTCCTCGACGTTCGCGAAGGGTGCACGGCCGAGCTCGCGCAGCTCGCGGAGGACTTCCGCCAGGAACTCCCGGACGCTGTGCGACTCGCCCGTGCCGATCACGACGTCAGTGGGGCCCGGCTGCTGCAGCATCCCGTGCATCGCCTTCACGTAGTCGCCGGCAAAGCCCCAGTCCCGCCGGGCATCCAGGTTGCCCATCGGCAGCTTCGCGCGGGAGCCGCGTGCCCATGCGGCGGCGGCGCGGGTGATCTTCCGGGTCACCATCTCGGGTCCGCGCCGAGGCGACTCATGGTTGAAGAGGATGCCGCCCACGACATACAGGCCCCGTTCCCGGTAGACGGCGCAGAGCTGGTGAGCGGCCGTCTTCGACGTGCCGTAGGGCGACCTCGGCGCCATCGGCGTCGTCTCGTCGCAGGCGCCGTCGTGGTTTCCGAACATCTGGGAGCTGGACGCCTGGTAGACGCGCGTGTTCGGCTTGGTGCGCTCGACGATGCGGAGCAGCCGCAGCAGGCCGCCCACGTTGATATCGAACGTCTCGGCGGGCAGGTCCCAGCTCGCCGGCACGAACACCTGGCCGGCCAGGTTGTACACCTCGTCGGGCCACGCCTTGTGGAAGGCGACTTCCAGCGACGTCGCGTCCCGCATGTCGCCGTAGACAAGCTCAACCTGGCCGAGGATCGGTGCCAGCCACCGCACGCCGCGAGGCTCGCGGCGGATCAGGCCGAACACCTGGTAGCCGAGACCCAGCAGGTGCTCGGCCAGATAGCTGCCGTCCTGACCGGTGATGCCGGTGATCAGAGCCTTCTTCATGGCGCGATCGCCTCCGCGGGCTGACGCTCGAGACCGGCCGCCTGTCGCATGGCGGCGTGCGCGTCAGCAATCGTGTGCATCGGCCGGGAGGGCTCCCGGCTGCTCAGAAAGATGGCGTCCGAATCGGGGTCGTCGGGGTGATAGCCGTGCATTCCCGTGGGCAGCCACGGCCCCGAGTTGAAGTCGCTGCTCGTGATGAGCCAGCCCGGCTCCATCAGGAACACGATCTGGCCGTAGCGGCGGTCCGCGAAGTGAATGCCCAGGGTCTGCAGCTCGTCGTCCGCCAGGATCCGGCCACAGCGCATCCGGGCCAGCCGTTCGACGACCCGCCGTCGCGCCGTCTCGGTGAAGAACCAGAAGCGCGCCATCGTCGAGTCGTACACGGCCAGGTAGTCACGCGGCATGGCGAGGCCCAGGGCGGCAACGTCGCGGGCCAGGTCGTGGTGACGGCGCACCGGCGCCATCCCGTGGTCCGACAGGACCGTCATGGCCGCCCCTGGGTCGCGCCGGCGCGCCGTGGCCAGCAGGCTGCGAAGCTGCCGCTCGTACCGGCCGAACTCCCGCTCGACGCGCGCGCCGTCGTCGCAGTGCCGGTGCAGGAAGCTGTCGATCTCGCTCAGGTAGACGAAGAAGAACCCGGCCGGGGCGCTCTCGACGTCGCGGTGGGCCTGATCGAGGGCCTTGGCGTCGCGGTACCGGTGATACGTGTACACCCGGTGCGGGATGTCGGCGGCGGCCAGCTCGTCGAAGATCGAGCCGCCGCCGGAAATGCCGCCCGGCTCGTAGATGTTGCGCTTCTCGACCCAGTTGAAGTGCGGCAGCAGCGAGGGCTTCACCGCGCAGTCGAAGAGCGTGCCGAGGCCGAGGGCCCGGCGGCCCAGCTCCTTGAGGGCCTTGCGCCCGAAGCGGTTGTCCAGGGCGGCCTCCGGCAGCAGCCGCGCGTGGCGCAGCCACCGGAACGGCGAGCCCGCCGGGTCGTGATACAGGAGATTCCAGTGGCCGTGCTCGGCGGGCGTCTTGCCCGTGAGCATCGTCGGGATCGCGCCCGAGCTGTAGCCCAGGACGGTGCGAAGCGGCGCGCGGTACGGCAGCACGTCGGCCATGAAGTCCATCTGCCGGGCATACGTCCACCCGAAGGCGTCGATCAGCACCACCACGTGTACGTTGCGGGCGACGGTCATGCCTGCTCCGCGAGCACAGGAACGTCGGCCGGGATGGGGCGCACCTTCAGCATGATCCGCTTGGGGAAGTGGACCGCCGCCATGCGTGCGAAGCCGGGGAGATAGGCCGTCGGATCGCCATCGAGAAATCCGGCGAACCGCCCCGGAGTCGTGTCGCGGTAGAGGGGAACCCGGTTCACGACCCGGTCTCCTCGCCGGGCGTACCAGTTGCGCGAGTTGCAGACCGCCTCGTAGCCGGCCTGCCGGGCGGCCTCGTTCACGCGGCGATTGAGGATGCCGTACGGTGCGGCCATGGCGCGCACCCGGCGCCCCAGCTGCCCCTCGAGCAGGTCCTTGGCCATGTCGAGCTGCTTGCGCAGTTGCGCCGGCGGCAGGGTGATCAGGGCCACGTGCTCGTGCGCGTGCGACTGAAACGACATGCCCCCGCGCTGCATCTCCTCCATCTGTGACCACGTCAGGTGGCCGGGGCGGCCGATCGTCGATGTGTTGACGAAGAACTCCGCGCGGGCCCCGGCCTGGAGCAGCATCGGGAAGGCCGTCTCGTAATCGGAGGCGCGCCCGTCGTCGAAGGTGAGCACGACGGCCGGCGCCCCGCCGTTGACATGGCGGTCCGTCCACAGGTCTTCGAGCCGCATGGTCCGGTATCCGGCATGGCGGATGTGCTCGAGCTGCTGGCGCAGCGCCGCCTCGGGAATCCAGTATTTCCGCTCCCGCGGCGCGACGGGCGCGCCGAAGGCGGGGGTGATGCCGTGGTAGATCAGCACGGCCACCGCCCGCTGCCGGCTCACGGACGGGATCAGCGGGATCACGCCACCCGCTGCGACGCGGGGTCGCGGCGGCCGCCGAGGTAACGAACGAAGCCGACAAGGAAGGCCACGTTGATGGCCATGAGGTAGTAACAGAGCAGCGCCAGGGGCACGCGGCGCACGCGCTCGCGGAACAGGAAGCCCAGCATCGCCCACAGATACACGGCGGCCTGGCCGTAGAGCAGCGCCCGGTAGAGCGGGCGCTCGAGCAGCAGCAGGTTGCTGCCGAGCAGGCCGATGAGCAGGAACGGCAGCACCCACCGCAGCAGCTTGTGCGAGAAGAACGACCATGCCGCGATGGCGCCCATGGGCACGCGGGCCAGCTCGCCGAGCGCCCGGAAGCTGCCCACCGCCAGCCGCACGCGGCGCGTGAACTCGTCCTTCACCGAGGCGCCGGCGAATTCCACCGCCTCCGCCTCGGGATCGAAGAGGACGCGATAGCCCAGCGTGCGGGCACGCATCGGCACCACGAAATCGTCGATGACGTCCTCGGGAGTGAGCGGGCGGTAGCACTCCCGCCGCAGGGCATAGATGGCGCCGCTGGCCGTCAGGGTGGCGCCCAGGCGCGCTTCCATGAGGCGCAGCATCGTCTCGTAGCGCCAGTACACGCCTTCCGTTTGCTTGAACTCGCTCCCGCCGCGGAAGCGCAACGCGCCGCAGACGACGCCCACCGTGGGCTCGACGAAGTGGCGCACGAGCTGCCGGAGCGCGTCGGGCTGAAACAGGGTCGCGGCGTCGGAGAACACGATGAGGTCGTGGCGCGCGCGTTCCACGGCGCGGTTCAGGGCCTGGCCCTTGCCGGACCGCTGCGGGAGCAGCATCGTCTCGACCGTGGGGTTGCTGATGGCGCGCAGCAGGTCATTGGTGCCATCGGTCGAACCGTCGGAGACGAAGATGACCTGCAGCTTCTCGCGCGGGTAGTCCAGCTCGCCGACGTTCGCGATCTTGCCCTGCAGGTATGCCTCCTCATTGTAGGCGGGGATGATCAGGGTCACCGCCGGCAGCTCGTCGGTCCGCAGCGCCGACCGCCTCCGCTCGGCGCGCCCGGTCAGATAGCGCAAGTCGGTGCGGGCCTGCGCCAGCGCATAGACGGCGAAGAGCAGACACGGGTACAGGGCGTACGTGTAGACCACAAGGAACAGGCACGCCCAGAACGCGTAGATAGCAACCACGGCGGCGTCGCTTAGAACAGCCGCTCGGGAACGATGATGACGTCGCCGGGCCGGAGGGCGAGATCCTCGTTCGCCTCCGGGTCCTTCATGATGTCCTTGAGATCGACCTTCCTCAGGACTTTGCTGTCGCCGTCCTTGCGGATGAGCGTGGCGCGCCCGGGGGCCGCGTACTTGGTGAACCCGCCCGCCAGCGTCACCAGCTTGAGGAGGGTGAGCGCTTCGGGCTGGGAATAGACGCCGGGCTTGGTCACCTCGCCCATGATGTACACCGCGTTCTGCAGCTCGCCGCCGGAGGGAATGACGATCGTATCCTCGTGCTTGATGGTCAGGTTCTGGGACAGGTCACCCTTCTGGATGAGGCTCCAGAGGTCCACCGGCAGCTTCTGTCCGCCGCGGATGACGAAGGCCGAGGCCAGGTCGCCGCCCTCAGCCACTCCGCCCGCCAGGAACAGCGCGTGCAGCAGCGGAACGTCCTGCTTGATCGTGTAGACCCCGGGCCTCACGACTCTGCCGAGCAGGTAGATGCGGCGGTCGAGGACCTCCTGCGGATTGCTGCCCGTCGAGATCTCGGGGACGACGATCGTGTCTTCCTTGTGCAGCGTGACGTTCCTGCTGAGGTCGCCTTCCTGGATGAGCTTGCGCAGGTCGATCGGCAGCTTCTGCTCGCCGCGAATGATGTAGGCCGCCGACAGATCGGCCCCATCGGTCGTGCCGCCGGCCAGGGTGAGCGCCTGCAGGAACGGCGTCCCGGCCTTGATCGGGTACACGCCGGGCTTGGCCACGCGGCCCACGAAGTGCACGCGGAAGCTGCGGATCTCCTTGACCATCACGGAGACGTTCGGGTTCTTCACCGACGTGCTCAGGCGCTCCTTCAGCACTTCGGCGAGCTGCGGCACCGTCAAGCCCTGCGCCTGGATCTCGCCCGCCAGGGGATAGGAGATCCTTCCGTCGGGCCGTACCGTCACCGTCTGCTCCAGGTCCTTGTTGCCCCACACGATGACGTGCAGGATGTCCTCGGTGCCGATCCGGTATTCCTCCTCGGCGCGTGCTGCCGTGGCGGTCAGGGCCTGTAGCGCGACGAGGATCGCGATGAGAAGAGCCTTCATACTTTCCGCTTCTGCTTTCTGCCGGGCTTGCCGGCACCGACATAGTGCGTGTATTCCGCGTAGTGGCGACGTGTCTCGCGCGCAGACAGCCCGTTGACGATGACACCGACGATGCGGGCGCCCACCTTCTCGAGTTGCTCCTTGGCTCGCACGAGGCTGCGCCGCTGCGTGGTGCCGTAGCGGACGACGAGGACCACGCCGTCGACCTTGGCCGTCACCGGCAGCGTGTCCGCCACGGCCAGGATCGGGGGCGAATCGATCAGGACGATATCCGCGCGCTCCCGGCCCATCGCGACCAGGTTCGTCATGTGCCGCGAGCTGAGCAGGCTGCTGGGATTCTGCGGCTTGTTACCCGACGGGATGAGATCGATGCCGGGGGCGACGGAGCGGAAGCCCGTCCACACGGCGCCTTCCTTCAGCATGTCAACCAGGCCGCCCTCGTTCGGCATGTTCAGCGCCTGGTGCAAGGCGGGACGGCGCAGATCGGCGTCGATCAGCAGGACCCGGCGGCCCGTCTCCACGAACGCCATCGCCAGGTTGAGGAGGACCGTGCTCTTGCCCTCGTGGGCGCCCGGACTCGTCACCAGCAGCGTCTTGAGCGGCGCGTCGAGCCCCTGGCAGTCGATGGCGGTGCGAATGGCGCGGCAGGCGTCGGCGGGCAGGGAGTGCGGGTCCTGGTTGGCGACGAAGATGATGGGCACTGACGCGCCCGACGTCGAACGCCCGGCCCTCGTGGCGATGGGGATCGACCCGAGCACGGCGAGGTTGGTCGCACGGGTCACGTCCTGCTCGGTCTCGATCACCTGCGTGCTGTATTCCGCAAGGACAGCGGCGCCGAGCCCGAGTCCGAGGCCACCGAGCAACCCGTGGAGAATGATCTTCAAGGGCTGCTTGGGGCTGTGCTTGCGCGTGAGCGCGTCCGTGTCGATGACCTGGATACCGCGGATCTGGCTCTGCTCGCTGATGCGCGCGCCCGTCAGCTTCTCGGCAAGCATGCCGACCAGCTTGCCCTGAGTCTCGACCGCCCGCGCCACACCGGCGTACTCCTGCTCGCGCGCGCCCATGACAGACAGCGACTGCTTGAGTCGGGAGACGCGCTGCTGGAACCCGGCCTCCCTGGCCTGCAGCGAGACAATCTCCACCTCGAGGTCCGCCATCTGCTTGGAGAGCTGGGCATTCTCGAGGGGCTTGAGCGTGCTGACGCCGCCCGGCTTCGGGCTCTGCTGGGGCTGCAGCGCCGTCTTCAGGCGCTCCTGTGCCTGCTCGATCTCGGAGCGCGTGGCCTGAACCAGCGGGTGGTGCGCGGTGTACTTGTCGGTGAACGCCGTCAACTTGGTCTCGAGCTGCGTGAGACGCTCGCGGAGCATCTGGGTGGCCGGATCCACCATCGGCTGGACGCTGCCCTTGCTGCGGTCACCCTTCAGATACGCCAGCCGGCTCTGGGCAATTTCGCGGCTCACCTGGACATCCGCGAGGTTCCCCTCCAGCTGGGCCAGCCGGGCGAGGTCCGCCCTCAACTCCTCGGGCAGCTTGACGGCGCCCCCGGACTGCGCCTGGAACTTCCGCAGCGCTTCCTCGGCTTCGTTCTGGCTGGTCTTGGCCTGGACCATCAGGTTGTCCAGCAGCTCGCGGGTCCCCCGGGCCTGCTGCCGGGCGAAGGAGCTGCTCCGAGCCAGCAGCACATCCACGTACGTGTTGGCCAAGTCGACCGCAACGCGGGGGCTGAACGCCGTGGCCGAAATGATGACGGTGCCGTCCTTGGCGATTTTGAAGCTTATCCGCGATTCCTGAAGCTCGCGGACGGCCAGCTCGCTCGGGCTGTACACCACTACCTCCAGGCCCCGGAGCCTCCGGACGTGGTTCATCGCCGTGAGCATGTAGTCACGAACGCCGAGCTGGCGGCTCAGCTCGTCACGGCTCTCCTTCGGCAGCGCGGCGGTCACCCCTTGGGCCAGTGACCGGCTCCGCAGGAGCACGTGATAGAGCGCGTTCACCTCGGGTGGGGTGAACTCGCGCATAAACGTGGGGTCGCTCCGCTCGGGAAGCAGGAACAGCGTTGCGTGCGCCTCGTACGTGTTCTCGGTGGCCACGACCGCCCACACCAGGGTTGGCAGCGCGATCGCCAGGAAGACGGCGACCACGATACGCCATCGGTGGGCGACTACCCGGCGTACGAGACGGATGTAGTCGACTGACGCGCTTTGCTGTTGGTCCATTCACCTGATCCCCGAGTGAAGAGCACGATCTGCACGGTGTGCAGGACGATGAGCATGTCGAGAAAAATTGACATGTTCTTGATGTAGTAGAGGTCGTACTGCAGCTTCTCCCACGTGTTCTCGACGGTGGCGCCGTAGGGGTTGTTCACCTGGGCCCATCCCGTGATGCCCGGCTTCACGGCGCGGCGGTGGAGGTACAGCGGC
>CAYYRT010000048.1:0-14219 GCA_964474055.1 uncultured Acidimicrobiaceae bacterium
GATGCCGTACTCCGCGGTGCGGTGCATCTCCTCCGTGCGAATCTGGATCTCGTACCGGCGCGCGCCCGGTCCGAAGACCGTCGTGTGGAGCGAGCGGTACATGTTCGACTTCGGGGTCGCCACGTAGTCGTGGAAGCGCTCGGGGATCGGCGCCCAGTGGCTGTGGATCACTCCCAGCGCCGCGTAACAATTCTGAACCGTGTCGGTGAGCACGCGCATCGCCATGAGGTCGTAGATCTCCTCGAACGGCCTCCCCCGCCTCACGACCTTCCTGTGAATCGACCAGAGGTGCTTCGGCCGACCGCTCACCGTCGCCTGGATCCCCGCCTTCGCGAGTGCCTCCTCCAGCGGGCGCTGCATCTCCAGGACCTCGCGCTCGCGGCTCTTGCGGCGCTGGCGGACCTTCTTGCTCAGGTCCTCGTAGGCTTCCGGTTCAAGGAACTTGAACGCCAGGTCCTCGAGCTCCCATCGGATCGCTGCCATTCCGAGTCGATGCGCGAGCGGCGCGTAGATCTCGCGGGTCTCGAGCGCGATGCGGCGACGCCTCTGCTCCGGCAGGTGCTCGAGCGTGCGCATGTTGTGCAGCCGGTCCGCCAGCTTCACCAGGATGACGCGCGCGTCGTTCGCCATCGACAGGAGCATCTTCCGGTAGTTTTCGACCTGCTGCTCGGTGGCCGACCGGAACTGCATCTTCCCCAGCTTGGTCACACCGTCCACGATCGAGGCGACCTGCGCCCCGAACCGGCTCTCGACCTCCCGGATGGAGATGTCCGTGTCCTCGATCGTATCGTGGATCAGTCCCGCGACGATGGTGTCCGTGTCCAGGTGGAGTTGGGCCAGGATCGTCGCGACCTCCACCGTGTGCGAGACGTACGCCTCCCCCGACGCACGTATCTGGCCTGCGTGCGCCTCGGAGGCGAAGTCGTGCGCCCGCCTGATCGCGTCCACGTCCACACGGTCGGCGTACGCCTCGAGGGCGCGAGCGAGGGGACGGGGGAGACCGCGGATGGTGGGCGTCGACCGGGGAGAGGCGGCGATCGACGTCATGTTAGCAACCTAACGATACCTGATCCTTGAGGCGATCGCCTGCGCACGCGCGAGGCCTACCTTTCGGAGCAATCGGCCATGGGAGTCCTCTCCCCATTTCGAAACCACCGAAGAAACCGTCGTCCTCCCTCGCGAAAATCGGTTGTTGGCCGGTATCCGAGGAGGGCCTCAGCCGGCCAATGTCCGCGTCTGTTCGTATCACGTCCCCGGCCTGCATGGGCAGCGGACGAAGTCGCGGCACGACGTTCATCTCTTCAGCCAAATTTGATCATATCGGCGAGAGCTATGGTGCGATCGTTGCCCAGGTTCACGATTTCGTAGCAGGACCGCCGCTCACGCACATGATCGAGTGCCGCGAGAAACCCGGAGACGGTATCGTCCACGTACGCGTAATCACGACCGGTGGTTCCACCGCCGAACATCGGAATCGGAGAGCCCTCCTGGAGCAGTCGGGCGAACTCATGGATAGCACGATCCGGGCGCTGTCGAGGACCGAAAACGGTAAAGAGGCGAAGGCATGCGACGGCCAGGCGCGATCGTCATGCACCTGAGCCAACCCTCCGCCTGGCACAATCCGATGGGTAAGAGACGTCAATAAGCAAACGATTTACGATTGGCGATGGGGCCGGATCGTGTAGTTCCAGTCGCCGTGGAAACGGTTCCGGAACAGACTTACAGTGGCGAACTCGGCGTTCGTGACCTTCCGTCCGACGGGGTATCGGCGGTGATCGATACGGCACGTGACCTTGAGTCCTTCGGCCGTGGTCGTGTTGGCGATCAGTTGTACGATGGTCTCGGAGTCGCGAAGCGGCTCGCCATGAAGTCCGCGGCCACGTTCACCGCGTTTCCTGCGGCGGTTGCCGTACACCTGCCTCTGCTCCTCCCGCTTCCCCTCCCAGCGCCGTCGTCCTCGGTCTGGCTCCGACACGTAGCTCCGCATGCCTCGCTCGCCGAGCCCCACCACGACATCATCGCTGTCGTACCCCTTGTCGGTCACGACCTCCTTGATCTCGACCCCTAGCTCCCGCGCCGACCCCTCCGCCTCCGCAAGCGTCACGGAGAGTTCGTCGTCAAGCGTGCGCGACGCTCACCCCCTTATCCAAGCGGCCAACGCAGCAGCATATACGGATTGAAGTGAGACGCCATGTGCCTTGGCTGCGGCATGGCAATCGTCGAACTCCGGTGCCGCCTTCGACTGGCCGCCGGAGATTCGACCGACCTTCAGACGGATGGGCCCGAAGGGAGTCTCGACCTCGACGTGCTGTCGCTCAAGACGACGCCTTCTGACCGGTGACTCGCGAATACCTAGGGTGGTCGTACGTGAAAAGAGAAGCCCTCGTAGCGTGGCGGCTTCCGCAGGGTGCGTCAGGGCGCTCACGACAATCGCCGGTCGACCCTTCTTCATGACAATCGGCGTGAACCACGCATCGACCGCACCGGCGCCCAGTAGCTCAGCCAGCAGAGGTCCAAGCCACTCGGGGCTCATGTCATCGATGTTCGTCTCCAACAGCGTGAGTTGATCGATCACATCTGAGGCATCGGCGCCGACGTCGTCGAACGAGCGGTCGCCAAGGAGAAGGCGCAACATGTTCGGCAGCAGATACTCGCGATCGCCAGCGCCGTATCCGACCTTTCGCAACGTCATGGCGGGTGCTGCGCCCCACCGATCGGCAAGGCCAACCATTAGGGCTGCCCCGGTCGGCGTCACCGTCTCCCCCTCAGTGTCGACGCCATGCACAGGAAGGCCGGCTAGGAGCTCCAAGACAGCCGGTGGAGGCACAGGAATCTCACCGTGCGCACAGTGAACAGTCCCACGCGAGAGTGGAATGGGCGAGCAGTGTACCTCCTGGACGCCCAAGGCATGCAGCCCGTAGACGGCGCCGACGATATCGCCGATCGCATCCGCGGCTCCCACTTCATGGAAATGGACCTCGTCGATGGTGGTGCCGTGTACGCGAGCTTCGGCGGCAGCCAGTCGTTCGAAGACGGCGGCCGCGGCCTCCTGAACAGGCGACGGTAGGTCAGACCTACCGATAATGCTGACGATCTCCGCCAGCCCGCGGTGGACGTGCTCGTGGGGTGCCACGATATCGACCTTCGTTCCAGAAAGGCCGTGCTTGGAGACTCGTCGTGCCTCGATACCCAAGCCCGCGATTCCTAGCGCGTCCAGCCCCTCCTGCAAGACCTCGACCTGTAATCCGACGTCAACCAGGCTTCCGAGGACCATGTCCCCGCTGATCCCCATGTAGACGTCGAAGTAGGCGACGGTGCTGAGCCCGGGGCCACTTGGACGGGCCGACATGGGGGCCGATCAGCGCCCGCCCTTCGCGGCGCGCCTCGCGTCCTTCCCATTGGTCGACGCAAGCCCCGAGAACAAGCGAAGCATGATCCGTTGTGCGGCGACGGCGGCTCCGAAACCATTGTCGATATTCACGACCGAGACTCCCGGGGCACAGGAATTCAGCATCGTGAGCAATGCGCTGAGCCCCCCGAAGCCGGCGCCGTAGCCAACCGACGTCGGGACGGCGATCACGGGATTGGGCACCAATCCCCCTACGACACTGGGCAGGGCCCCATCCATGCCCGCCACCACGACACACACCGCCGCGGACCGGAGGATGGGGCCGGCGTCGAGCACTCGGTGGATACCGGCAACGCCGACATCCGGCACACTCTCAACGCGATAGCCCGCCCAACTCAGAACCCGCATGCACTCGTCGGCCACGGGAAGGTCACTCGTCCCGGCTGAGACGACCGCGACAAACGGTTCGCACTGCTCCGGCGTACGAAGGGGGGGGCCTACTTGAATCACCCTGGACAACTCGAAGTACCGTGAGTCGGCGACGCGCCGGCGCACTGCCACGAAGTGATTGGGGGTGGCTCGCGTGGCAAGCGCCGATCCGGTGCGATTGGCGCATGCATCGAGCAGGAGCGCAA
The DNA here is from genome assembly GCA_964474055.1 of uncultured Acidimicrobiaceae bacterium. Classification (GTDB taxonomy): domain Bacteria; phylum Actinomycetota; class Acidimicrobiia; order Spongiisociales; family ZC4RG35; genus JAICND01. Next base: position 3,985 of record CAYYRT010000048.1, read on the forward strand.
CTTGCTCGGCAGTCTTACCCTCCGCGTAGACCACCTCTGGAAGTCCCTGTCGATCCTGCCTGTCGAGGTCCAGATTCGCGAACATCGTGACGTCCGCGTCACTCATGGGAGATGGGCTCATTCATGCTACCGGAGCGGAAGCCCTGGAGGTCGAGAGTCACGTACACAAAACCCAGGCGTCGCAGTTCCTGGACGATGAACTCGCGATGGGACAGAGCGCGCTCCAGCAGTGAAGGCGAAATCTCTATGCGTGCCAACCCCGACTCATGCACCCTGACCCGCAGCTGACCAAGACCGAGACCGTGGAGCACGTCCTCCGCACGGTCGACACGCGACAAGCCCTCCTCCGTTATTACCACGCCGTAAGCGAACCGCGATGACAGGCAGGCCATCGCGGGCTTGTCCCAAACACTGAGGCCAAGGGAGCGAGCCGCCAGTCTCACGTCGGCCTTGGTGAAGCGTGCCTCCAAGAGCGGACTCACGACACCAACTTCCTGGGCAGCCCGTCGGCCCGGGCGATGAACCAGCGCATCGTCCAAATGGCATCCGTCAGCAAGGCTGACGAAGCCCCCCTCCCGTGCAATTTCGCCAAGGGTCGTCCAGAGAGACACCTTGCAGTAATAGCATCGATTGGAGGGGTTCCGCGCGTACCGTGGATCACTCAGCTCACTGGTGGAGACGAAGCGATGTCGCCCCCCCACTACGCCGACGAGCGCTTCCACGGCAGCCAACTCGCGACTCGGAAGCGATGGTGAGACGGCCGTGATCGCCAGAACATCTTCACCCAGCTCCTGATGAGCAACGCACCATAGGAGCGCACTGTCGACGCCGCCCGACACCGCGACGACCATCGGTGGGCTCCGGCGCAGCTGCTCGCGAAGGGCCGAGAGCTTCAACTCGAACCCACCCTCATCCGAGGCGGCCCGAGGCAAGGTTGGGAGGGGGAGAGGCATGCTGACCCACCGTGTGAGCGCGGACGACCACGACCCGACGGATTCACCAACGCGGAATCGCTCAGAGCAGAACCGAAGTCACCCTCAGTTCATTCGGCACCCCGAGGTCGACAGGCGGCCATGCGAGCCTTGAACGTGAGCCTCAGTCGGGCCCGTCCGACCTGAGCCATGAGGGCACAAGAATCCTGCGCCGACGGCCTAGAGCGTGGTTTCCCGAGCGCGTGAGCGTGTACATTGGTAGGGAGGGTTGAGCAACCGGTCAAGCCCCATGTCCGTGCGCCGAAGGGGAGCCGCGGTCCGCCAGTTGAAAGATACCCCTGCTTGGAGCGGCCACGGAGACCGTGGAGCCCGGGGGGAGCGGGGTCAAGTCCTCTTCACGGGACCGTCGTCGCCCGGTAGTTTGCGGCCCCTCAGGTACATCTCGCCCCTCGGGCTCACGCACTTTCATCTAGTTGACTCTCGGAGTTGCGACATGCGCACCGCTTTGGTCTGCGGAGCTGGAGGATTCATCGGAAGTCACCTCGTTCGGCGACTGAAAGGCGAAGGATTCTGGGTCCGGGGAGTCGACTTGAAGTTCCCAGAGTTCACAGTGACCGCCGCCGACGACTTCCTCATCGGTGACCTGCGCGACCCGGCAACATGTCGAGGGGTCGTGGACCGCCGGTTTGACGAGGTTTACCAACTCGCCGCAGACATGGGCGGGGCAGGCTTCGTGTTCACCGGTGAGAACGACGCCGACATTCTGCACAATTCGGCAATGGTCAACCTCAACATGTTGGACGCCGTACGCAGGCGGAATGTATCGCGAATCTTCTACTCTTCGTCCGCGTGCATGTATCCGGAGCACAATCAGGTCGATCCGGACAACCCGAATTGCGCCGAGGAATCCGCTTACCCCGCGAATCCAGACAGCGAGTACGGGTGGGAAAAGCTGTTCAGCGAGCGTCTGTACCTGGCCTTCGGACGAAACCATGGGCTCGAAGTGCGAGTTGCGCGTTACCACAACATCTTTGGCCCCGAAGGCACCTGGAGGGGAGGCCGGGAGAAGGCACCAGCGGCCCTTTGCAGGAAAATAGCAGAGGCCCTCGACGGAGGCACCGTCGAGATCTGGGGCGATGGGCTTCAAACACGATCGTTTCTCTACGTCGACGAGTGCGTCGAGGGGACGTTGCGCCTGACGAGGTCGAACTGGACCGGACCGGTGAACATAGGCTCGGACGAGATGATCACGGTCAATCAGCTCGCCGAAAAGATCGCGGACGTCGCAGGCAAATCGCTGACATTGCACCACGTACCTGGACCGCAGGGGGTGCGCGGGCGCAATTCTGACAATCGCCTCATTCAGGAACGACTCGGATGGCGTCCCACGATGTCCTTGAGGGAGGGCCTCTCGCGAACCTATCGCTGGGTCGCGGAGCAGGTCAGGACGGAGTGCTCGAGTTGACTTCTCGGATCAGATCGCCCGCGAAGTTTGAGGACTCGATGGCGCGTTAACGCGACATGCTTCGCGCCTCCGTAGTCGTTTCCGCAATCAACGGGGCCGGTCAGGCGGCTAGCTTCGTCCTCTTCTTCCTCATTGCGCGAAGCTACGGCGCATCGGCAACGACAGATGCCTTCTTCCTAGCTCTCGCGGTTCCCACGGTGCTCACAGCTCCCGTGGCCAATGCGATCGTCTCAGTGCTCGTGCCACGAATGACCGTCGTTCGGGTTCGAGCGCCGGATGAGCTTCCAACCCTCGCGGGACTCTCCCTGGTGTGGGTGACGGCGGTCGGCGCGGGTGGATCCCTCCTACTCGTGGTCTCCGCACCGTTCGCTGCCACCGTGTTGGCGGGGGGTCTCGGACCCGACGGGACGCGGGTGTTCGTTGACTACACGCGAATCATGGCGCCCATGATCGCGTTCCAGCTGGCCGCCGCCGTGCTTTCGGCGGCGATGAACGCCGTTGGGCAATACTACCGACCGGCCGTGTGCTTCATCCTGAGGCATGGGTCGGCAGCTGTCCTTCTCCTTGCCTTTCGCGACACGACGGGTGGGTATGTACTGCCGTGGGCCCTCCTGCTCGGCTCGTTCGTTCAACTGTTCGTCTTGGCTCTGGGTGTTCCCAACCTCCCCTATCGAATCCGGCCAATGTTCCGGATCGACAAGACCACCCTCGGCCTGACCTCGTCGGCAGGCATCCTCCTCGCGGCCAGTATACTGCTGCAGGCAACCGCTCTGTTGGCTCGTGTCTTCGCCACTCGATTTGGTCCGGGGGCAGTCACAATCATCGACTACGGGGCCCGTATCGCCGCTGCTGTCATCGAGCTCCTGGGTTCCGGCATCCTCCTCGTTACGCTCGTGAACTGGTCCGAGTTGGTGGCTCAGGCGCATGACTCTGTCCTGCGTGCCAGTGTTCAACGTGCCTTCTTGGCGGCCTTGCTCATTGCGAGTCCGGCTGTGGCGGTCCTCGTCGTCGGACGCGCGAGCCTCGCCGCCTTCGTGTTCGGATTGGAAGTGAGAGACGGAGCGACAGTGCTGGCGCTTGGGCAGATCCTGGCACTCTTGAGCCTGGGAATTCCGTTGGAGTTGATCAATCGACTGAGCCTTCGGCTCTTCCTCGCCTGGAACGCGGTGGGCATGGTCGGCCTCTTCGCCGCCCTGCGCCTCCTGTCCTTTATTCTGCTCGTGCTCGGAATCGGAGGCGCGTTCGGGCTCGCCGGAGTCGCCATCGCGGAGATCGGCTCGCTATTGGTTTGTGTGTCTGTCGTCCTTCTGGTCCTCCGTCGCCGGCTTGGTGGCTTCGGGGCGGGCGTAAGCATGGTGTTCGTGCCGGCCATCGCGGGCCTTGGAGCAGTCGGCGGTTGGGCGGCCCTGAGACTCTGGTCAAGTGGGCGCCCCCTGGTGGACCTTGCTGTGGGTTCCGCAGCCGTGCTCGGGATCAGCGTGGTCGCGTACCTGTTGAGCCCGGGCCCGGCGGGTCGCCTCACTCGGGAAGGATTGCGGAGGGCCAGACGACCGAAGACGAGTCCTTCTTAGGGACGGCGTGCGCATGGACTGTGAGGGATGGCTGCGGAACCGGAACGTCTTGGGCGGTACGACAGCGGCGTTGGCACTGTCGTCGCATATTTGCATTCGGCGGCGGGGCGAGGCTCGGCCACGAGGTCGTCACGTCGGCGCCATCCGTCGCGCACATTCTCGTGTTGAGGCCACCAAAGTGATCGGCCGACTTGCGCCCCGGATGCTGAATCGCCGTCCGCTTCGACTCCGGTGATCCAGCCTCCTGTGGCCGCGGCAAGTGAAGAACGACCAGGACCCCACTCGGGATATCGACGCACGAGTGTGGGGCGATGGACGACGATCTGGGCCTCCGGAGTCCTCTTCTCGGTGCTCTTCCTGCCGGAGGTCGTCGTCGCGGGCGTTCCACTCCGCGCGGAGGACGCGCTGGTCTTCGGGTTGCTCGCATTCGGTATCGCGCGACGGCTGACGGAGGCACGCGTCCCGCGGCTGGACCCCCTGGAGCTGATCCTCTTGGGAAACGCCCTGGTGATCCTACTCATCACCGTTGCTGGGGCACCGATCCCGGGCGCCTCGGTTGGTCCGAAGGAGTATCTCGATCCGCTTCGCCCCGTGAAGTTCCTCGTCGTCCTCTTCGTGCTCGCCCGCGTACAGTCCCCCGCACTCAGGCGAGGATTGATTCGCCACCTCTCCCTCGCGGGTATGGCCCTCTCCGTCTTCGCACTACTGCAGGTGCGAGCCTCCGGAGTTGTCGGAGGCGTCTCCATGCTGTTTGGGGAGAATCCGGAGCAAACGTCACTCTATCTCGGCTTCCGCGGCTTCGGCACCTTCAGCACGCCCACCGACTTGGCCTTCGTGCTCGGCTTGATCTTCCTTACAGTGATGTTGCTCCCGTCAGTGCCGCTTCGCGCGGCGACTGCGAGTGCCTGCATCGTGGGGATCGTGTTGTCGGGCACCCGCACGATCGCCTTCGCGCTTCCGCCAGTCTACCTCGTCGCTCACCTCATGGTGAAGCGTGGAATCGTCAAGTCGACGCGCAAGCTTGCCATTGTCGTCGCGGCTCTCGGTCTGGGCGGCGCAGGAGGATGGTGGATGGCAGACGACGCGGTGAGAGCCGCCGTGCTGTTCACGGTCGCCTCGGCTGCGTCGGGTGACTTCTTGAATGACGAGAGCGTGAGCGTCCGCGTAGGTAACTTCCAGCTGGGTGAGACCACGCTGCGCGTCGCCCCCTGGTCGGGGGTCGTGACTCGCGACCTCGTCGATGCGCCGGAGATCGGAGGCGTCGACAGCGAGTACCTACTCACCTTTCACAGATATGGCTTGATCGGACTGGGCGCTCTGCTATCGCTAACCGTGGGAGTCATGGGACGGGGCTGGCTCATGAATCGGCGGGGGCACGATTGGGGGGCTGTCGTGGCCGCGGTCGGAGCCCTGACGCTCGCGTACGGACTGACGCAGGGCGCGTGGATCAATACGCGGTTGGGTCCCCTCGTCGCCGCAGTGGTCGCCATGGCCGGCAGACCGAAGGACTCTGGCTAGGTGCCCTTCGGCCTCGTCGCGGACCAAAGACACATCCATGCGAACTGGTTGACTCCAGGGACGCCCAGGAGGCCGGACGTCAGCCTATTGATGAGGGCACCGACCGGACGCGGAATTCTGTTGTGGGTGAAGCTGGCCCCGCGGATCTGAATGTCCGAGAAGCCGCATCGCCGCATCGCTCGCGAGAGGCTGAGGGGCATCATCGGCCCCTCGTCTTCCACCTGTCCCGTGATGTTCCCAGCCACGTGCCGCAGGCTACGCGTAATCCAACTGAGTGGATGCAGGATGCTGGGCTCAAGAGCAACGAACAGGCCGCCTGGCTTCAAGACCCGGTAGATCTCGGCCAGGAACGGGTCCAGGTCGTCGCGAAAATGATGGAAGAACAAAGGGGTCACGACAACGGGAAAGTGCTCGTCGGGGAAGACGGTCATCCGTTTCATGTCCCCGACGTGCGCTTCCACACCGGCCGGGACTTTTGCGACTGCAACCGGGGAGAGATCGATCCCGACGACCTTCTCGGCCAACCCCTCCAGGAACCTGATATCTTGCCCATCCCCCACTGGGGCCACGAGGATCGTGGACCTGTCGAGACCAAGAATTCGGATCTTCCGTCGGATCAGTTCAGCCATCTGTCGCTTTGGAAACTCATAGTTCCAGAGGTTCCTCTCTCGATCGTACAGGAATCGCGAGTTGAGCACGTGCTCGCGATCGAACGTTTCCTCGGTGTGCCAGCGCCTCTCCCGATCCAGCTTGTTTTCGTAGTTGTCCATCATTGACCGGCCATGAGCCCAAAGGGTGAATCGATGCGCGGCCAACTGCCGGGGCCGACATACCCCATCTCGTGCGCTGTCCGCTCCTGTGGGTCGGTAACCGGAACGCACCTCAGCACCGCCCACCCTCTACCATCATTTCGCCCCCCGCACGACTGCACCGATGATGTCCCGTTCGTCGTTGGGGGGGGTGGCTCCGGGGTATCTTCTGATTAGCTTGCCTTCTTCATTTCGGCAACCGGCTCACGGTCATCGGGGGGCTCGGAGCATCCAGAGCTGATCGTAGCCGGCGATGCGGCGTCAGTGTTCTTCGGTCCCGACGAACGAGGCCGACCCACCGCAGCGCCATCGCTCCGCTCGCCCAGTTCGCTCAGCGCCCAGCCCTGTCCCTGTTCGCACGGCCTCGTGGCGTGTCACTGCGGCACGTCCCAGCGAGACTCGTTGACCGCCGCGGCCCCCGGAGCTGAAGTCACCATAGTATGGTGCGCGAGATCGGCGTAGAGGGTTCGCGAGCCAGGTCGTCAACGCGGGACGCCGACCGATCTCGTTCTGGGACGAGGCCAAGACGTTGGCCGAACAATCCTCCGGGTCTATTTTGAGCGTCGTCGTGAGTCCTTCCAACAGCTGGCGAATCAGCAGGGTGGACAGCGAGTACGTCGTGACGCTTCACTGCCACGGATGGCGCACCCCGGTGGCCGCGCTCGGAGGCCGTACCCGTCAGAAGCCCACTGGCCGTCCTGGATGAGGGTGGTCCATCTGTTACCGGCTGCCATGACGAACCACGGGCCGACGGGTGGCGTCCTCGCACAACTCAGGGGCCACGGATCCGAAGTCACCTCCGAGGTCTGGAGCCTCTACGCACCGCCAGCAGATCGGGAGGTCACCGTCGGAGAGGGTGTGAGCGCGGTACGTTGCATGGGGATGCGCAATTCGTTTCTCGACCTCTCGGTGCTGCGGCCGCTGACCCGACACCTTCGTCGCGCGCGACCCGACATCCTCCATTGCCATCTGATTCGCGCTAGCCTCTATGGCCGGTTGGCCGCGCGCCTGGCTGGCGTAGAGGTGGTCGTGAGTCACTTCCGGCAGGTGGAGGCGTACTTCACGAGTGTGGCAGCGTCCGCCCGAGGGATCCGTGCCGTCGAGAGCTGGACGGGGGGTCTGGTCACCGCCTATGTCTCCGTGTCCGAAGGCGTCCGTCAGGCCGCGATTCACTGCCTCGGCATCCCACCCCGCCGCATCCGCACCATCCTCAATGGCGTGGACATAGACGGACTCGAGCAGGATTCCCTGCCGAAGGCGAAGGCCCGCAATGCCTTGGGGCTGCCGAAAGCCGGCACGATCGTGGGTGTCGCGGCGGTCCTGGAGGAACGCAAGAACATCCCGGCCCTGGTGCGCGTAATCGCGGAGTTGCATCACGAAGGCAGGGAGTGGCTCTCACTTGCGATCGCAGGTGAGGGCCCGGACCGCGAGCGCATAGAACGCGAGATCGTTCGGTCCGACGCCAGGCACTTCACTCATCTCGTTGGCTTCCAGCGGCGGATCGCGCCCTTCCTGTCTTGCTTGGACGTCTTTGCCCTCCCCTCCTTATCCGAGGGCCTGCCGCGTGCCGTCATGGAGTCTCTTGCCTGCGGAGTCCCGGCCGTGGTTTCGGACGCGGGAGGGTCGGGGGAGGCGGTCCTGGACGGCCAGACGGGATTCGTCTTCCCGGTCGGGGATGACGGGGCGATGCGAAGCAAGATCGCGCGACTCGTCGACGACGCGGCGATGCGGGCACAGTGCTCGACGGCCGCCCGTGCTGATGCGCGTCGGCGCCTGTCTTGCGATCGTCTCACGCGTGAGCACGAGGCGCTCTATTTCGAGCTGCTCGAGGGACGCGTCGGTTGACCGCAATGCTCCGTCCCCTACTCTGGAGCGCCATCCTGCGGTCGACGACCTCCACGATGAAGGCGCAAGCCGTCCTTCGTGCATCTGAATGGCGCTCACTCGACTGGAACCGGGAGGACCAGCGAAGAAATCTGGAGATGCTCCTCAAATGGAGCCACGACTCCGTCCCGTTCTGGAGGACACAGCTTGCAAAGGTGGGAGTCATCCGGGCCGGGGGAGATGTGTGCCTCCAGGCGTTTGGCCAGATCCCCCAGCTCACCAAGGACATCATCCGGTCCCACGGGGATCAGCTGGTGTCCACCGTGCCTTCAAGGGGACGTCATATCAATACGTCCGGCGGGTCAACGGGCGAGCCCGTGCGCCTCGTGCAGGACAAGGAGTTTCGCGACACGGTTCGCGCCATTGCGGGACACTTCTCCACATGGGGTCACTACGTTCCCGGCCGTCCCCTGCTCAAACTCTGGGGTTCCGAACGAGACGTGCTCGGCGGAGAGTCCAGGCGCACGAGATTCGCTAGGTGGCTGAGGAATGAGCGGTGGGTAAACGCCTTCCGCCTGGCCGATGAAGATTATCCGGGAGTGGCAGAGCTATGGCGCCGGTGGAAGCCGGTTCAGGTCCAAGGATACGTCGAGGCTCTCGTCGACTGTGCGAGAGTACTCGAGGAACGCAAGTTGAACGTCCCGCCCCCGCGCTCGATCATCTCGGCAGCGGGTCCCCTGCCGGACCACATCAAGGACCGATTGGAGGCCACATTCGGAGCGCCCGTCCTCAACCGCTACGGTTCGAGGGAGGTCGGTGACGTGGCGTGTAACTGCGGACGAGGGCGCGGCCTCCACGTTTCCATGCCGACGCACAGGGTCGAAGTGCTTCGTCCCGATGGTTCACCAACCGAGCCGGGCGAAGTGGGGGAGATCGTCATCACCTGCCTCTTCAATCGATCCATGCCTCTCATCCGGTATGCCATTGGGGACACGGGGTCGTGGGCGGAGCACCTCTGTGAGTGCGGGCGCGGGTGGCCGTTGCTCGAGAAGGTGAACGGGCGCACATCGGACTTCTTCGTCAGGACCGACGGGAGTCGCGTTCACGGTGAGTTCTTCACGCACTTGTTCTACGGGCTGACGTGGATCCGCAGGTTTCAGGTGGTCCAGGTGGCCCTCAAGCACATCAGCATCCGTATCGTGATGGAAGGCTCCGCCTCGCGTACAGATTCTCGTACCCTGTCGGACACTGAACGCATCACGCAGGACATCCGGACCGTGATGGATCACGACTGCGAAGTCTCCGTCGAGTTTGTCGACGCTATCTCCCCATCAGCCTCCGGCAAGTACCGCTACACGATCTCGAACGTGGAGCCATGATGGCCGGCCCCTTCGCATGGCGCGATGATCCGCGTGTGGCTGTCGCACTCGGCGAGCCAAGGTACCCATCGGTCGCTCCCTACCCGCCCTCAGACTCGTATCCAGAATGGCCCGGAGGCCCCCTAGGCACCGAGGACAACCCCGCCTTTCGCACGGTTCGAAGCGCTTTCCAGACGCTCGGCCTGGACGCTCAGCGTTACGGGACCTCCGAATGGAATCCCCTTCGGGACCTGATACGACCCGGCGAGACAGTCGTTCTGAAGCCGAATCTGGTGTTGCACGAAAACTTGGGCCCGGGCGAGGACACCGACTGTCTCATCACTCACGGAAGCGTCATCCGTGCGGTGATGGACTACGTAGGCAAGGCCCTCGGGGACGACGGCGAGGTGATCGTCGGGGACTGCCCGATCCAGGACGCTGACTGGACGCGGCTGGTCGACCTCGCGGGCCTGAATGTCATTGCCGCCGACTTCCGAACGAGATTCCCAGGGCTCCGCGCTCGCATCGAGGACTACCGCCTCGGAAAGGCGATCCTCAAGGGTCGCGTCATGGTCCGCAGGGTCGTCGAGGACGACGACGATCGGTCTCGAGAGGTGGACTTGGGGGAGCACAGCATGTTGGTCCCAATCAGCCATCCCGGCGTGGACTTCGGCGTCTCCCGGTACCCGAGGCACCGCATGCGCCGAGCGCATTCCGGCGGTCGGCATCTGTACCTTCTCGCATCCGAGATCATCGAA
>CAYYRT010000049.1:0-2594 GCA_964474055.1 uncultured Acidimicrobiaceae bacterium
GGGACGTCACCTTGAGCTGCGCGGCCCCTCCTACCGCACCCGACATGCGAAACTTGACCTGACCCAGACGCCGGCGGCATCATCCTCGGGACCTACCAGAATTTCCGGAAATCACCGCACAGAATTTCCGGAACCCACACCCCCCACCAAGGGATTGCGGGCCGTGGGGGCGGCTGGTGGACCGACCCCACGGAGCGCCGGTAGCTCGCCGGCGCCTGTCCCGCAGGGCCACCCTAGCAAGTGGACCCCGTGAATTGCCAGTGTCTTCGGCGGGCCAGCAGAGCGCCGGGCGCCCCTATCTAGAGGGCCGGACGCTCTCCTGGCTCAAGGTGAAGGTGCCGCGGTACCGAGAGGGTGAGCGGGGGTGGGAGCCGAAGGGATAGCGGGTGCTGGCCCGCCCAGGACGGGCGAGGTGGTCGTCTAATGTCTAGGCGGCGACCTTCTGTGTGCTCTCCGGGGCGGGCAGAAGTCTGAAAGTCCCAGCGTCGAGCCGGCTGCTTGCGGTCTCTTTCGGCCACGACACTGTTGGGGTCTGAGAGCCCTGGAGCTTGAGCGCAGTGTCTCGATCGATCAATTCCTCATGGCACTTGTCGCAGACCAGCCCGGGGACGATGTAGCCGAGCACCATCCCCTCTCGTTCATCCAGAATCTGGACATCGCGAGGTGCCAGCGTCCCGCCGCACCGATGCTGTCGCCCGGTAGTCATGATTTTCTCCTCACCCGCGAACCGTACCATTCACGAGCATCCGGTTCATAGACAGTGACAATTTCTGTCGCCACGTCCATGGTCGCCCCATAGCCTACTACAACGTGCAATGGTCGAGCCAGATCCGCCCATCCTAGCACCAGGCAGGCAGCACCCCTCTCATCTTCCGGGTAGTCCTCGAGCACTTCCGGCGAATCCCGGCATATTGCTTCCTCTAGATCCTCAGGTGTAAGCCCAAGCTTCAGCATCTTTGGGTATCCAGTAGTCGTGAACAGGTACGTCCTGCTACAGAACGCCTCTCGAATGGCCGCTAGGTTCGCGCCCACGCCCGGCGCTCACCAGTCCTCCCCCGACAATCCCACCGCGTTGTAGACCACTCGCGGGATGTTGATCGGCATGCCGGTCTGCTCTTCGTAGGCCTTGAGCTGTCGCTTGAGAAGCATCGTCATGACCTTCAGATGCTCCAGGCTCATTCGAAGCCTGACCACGTCCTGCACCGGCTGAATCTGGCCTGGATTGGGATGAGGATCACCCACTCCAAACGTCATCGCCGCGCCGAAAGGGGCAACATTAACCCGGAACTGATCGATGTAGAACTCGGGGAGCGACTCTGCCATGTTCGGGACCCTTTCTCGGCGCCGGTCGCCGCTGCCAGTTCACGTCAAGTACGGCTGGATCGCCTGCCAGATCTGCGCGAACTCGGCAGATCTGGTCAGGATCGAGCCCAGCGCCGAGGCCACGGGTCGCACCGCCGCGGACAGTTTGCCAGCCGGCTGGCTCGCCACCTCCCGGGCCAGCGTTCCAACCAGCTGCGCGGCATCGTCCTTCTCAGTGGCAGGCAGCCGGGAGGCTGCGATCTGAGCGACGAGATCGGCGAGCAGGCGGGCGAGCTGCTCCTGGCCACGACTCTCTATGATCTGGATCGAGGCGCGCATGTCGCCATGTATCGTGCCCAGGTTTACGTTGCTGTTCGTGATCGTAACAGGTCCGAATCCCGGCGCCGCCCGAGCGGGCTTCTTATCCTGGTCGAGGATGTCCTCAATGGACGCGATGGCCCCGCCTACCGCAGACATCAGGACCGTGCGATCTATCGAGGGCGGGAGAACCCCGCGCTCCCGTGTCAGATAGTTCTTCTGGACCTCGCGTTGCGTGATGGCGCCAGCAGGAAGGGCAAGATGATCTGTCTCGAACCCCGCGCGCCCGAGAGCGTCTATGATCCGGCTGTACTCGTCGGCGTACTTGGCAGGGAAGGTCCGCCACTCGGGCGGGAGACTATCGCGGAACCCCTGCAGTGAGCCGAGCAGCATCCTGAGCTTTGAGATGTCCGCCATTCCCGTTGCCACTCCGTTGCCATCGCGAGGGTGTTTTGCGGGTCTTTCTGTCCTTTTGTGTCCTCGGCCACTACTCGCGTAACTCGGCATGAAGTCCGCGAAATGCCTGAAACAATTTGGTGACCCCGGCGGGATTCGAACCCGCGATCTCGACCTTGAAAGGGTCGCGTCCTTGGCCAGGCTAGACGACGGGGTCCCTGGGCCGACCGGTAGGAACAGCGGCATGATAGCAGGCCCCGCGGGGACGCGACAAGCCGAACGCCGGCATGTTCGGCGTCCACAACCTGTTCGAGGAGCTGGCGCGGCACCTGCGGGAGCCGGCGACGGCGGAGCGGCGGGCTGAGCAGGCCCCTCACCCTGCCCTCTCCCCTCGGGGAGAGGGGGACGCGGTCAGAACTCCTGAAGCGAGAGGGTCGGAAGACTAGCGGCGGAGGGTCAGGCCGGCGAGATCCAGCTCCGGCATGCGGCCGCTCATGAGATCGGTCACGATCCGCGCGGTGCCGCACGCCATGGTCCAGCCCATGTGGCCGTGGCCGCAGTTGAAGAAGAGGTTGCGG
>CAYYRT010000050.1:0-4101 GCA_964474055.1 uncultured Acidimicrobiaceae bacterium
GTTGTTCTGAACCGCGTCAACGCCGCCGGCAGATACCTGCGTCCATGTCAGCGAGCCGCCGGTGATGCCGGTGATGGCGGTTGTGAGACTGTTGTTGGAGCAGATGAAGTAGCGGCGTGCGGTGCCGTCGCCAACCAACCCAACGAGGTCGAGCGTGGTAACGGCGAGTGCTTCGGCGGTGACCCATGTTCCGAGGACAGGAGCAGCCATGGCGAGCCGCCTTCCGAGCTAACGCCAGGGCTACGCCAGAGTAAAGACTCCGTTGGCATGGGCTGCGACCGTGAGGGTGTTGCCGTCCGTGGCCGTGACATCGGCAGGTGCCGAGTCCAGCAGGCAGTAGCACAGCACGTCCGCGCCGACTTCATAGATCACGGCGAAGCGGGCCACGATTGAGCCGCCCGAGGCGGTCCATACCGGGTCGGTGGCAACATCGACTTTTACGACGGTCGTGCCGCTAAGCGTCAGGTCAACCGCGATCCCGCCCGCGGTGTAGCCGTTGGCGGCGGCGTGTTCGTTGGTCACGCCGGCGAAGGTGGTCGAGGCGGCGCCGATGTTCGAGGTGGACAGGAACAGCGCCATCTTGAAGGTGCCCGAGTCTACGGACACCGAGCCATTGAGCAGGTTGGTACGGGCTCCGTTGGTAAAGGTCCAGGCTCCGGCGGCCATCAGGCAGACTCCTCAAATACTCCGGTGATAACGTTGTCGTTGTCGCGGATGATCCGCTTGCGGCGCGGAGCTCTGATCTCTGATCTCAGGTCGTCAAGAGCCTCAGCGAAGGCAGAACTGTCCACTGTCACATTGACGACAGGGGCAGGCATGTCGGCCCACTCGACCGGCGGAACATGGACCTTGAAAGACTCCGGCAGTCGGACTTCGACACCCCGCGAACCACTAGCTGCTACCGCTTCGAGCATGACCTTTGTAGTCTCCTGGTCGTGAGTCCCCATGCGTCGTTCCGCTTCGCGCATGACCATTCGCCGCTCAAGGTCGATGAAGTTGCGGGTCACGTCCTCGAACAGCGGCCGGTACTTGTCGGTAATCGAAGGAGGAACGGCCTTGGTGGAGCGGGTCGCGCCGAGGACGCGGAGCTGCGGAAGCTGCGGCGTCTCTGGCTCTGACTCCTCGTCGGGAATGGCCGCGATGTTGGCCGGGACGTAGTACTCCTCGCCCTTCCCGCCAGGCAACGGGTTGAGAGTTTCCTTGGCCCGGATCTCGTCGGGACTGATCGAACCCATCTGGAACATCTTCCAGTAGGCGTTCATGCGATCCTCGACCTTGCCCCGTAGTAGGCCGTCCACGTTGAACTCCGCGAAGTGGCGCGGGTCGTCGGCGAGGAGCTGCATCTTGATCTGCTGCTCCCAGCGCACCAGCCACGGGCGCAGGGAGTAGGTGACGAAGTTGAGCCCCAGTTCCTCGATGTTGTTGAACGTCGCCCGCTCCAGGGAATGCAGCATGTGGGGCGGGATGTTGAAGATGCGGCACACCTGCTCGACCGACCACTTCTGGGATTGGATCATTTGCGAGTCCTCGGCGTTGAAGCCGATCTGCTCAAAGTCCATGCCCTCATCGAGGACGGCGGTGCGGTGCTTGTTAGAGAGCCCCGCATGGGTGGCGTCGAACGACTCCGCGAGGCGCTTCTTGGCGTCGTCGTCGTAGTCGTACTCGGGGCCGAGCTTGAGCACCACGCCCGGTCGCGCATCGCCGGAGTAGTAGCGGCCGGCGTACTCCTCGGCCGCCAGTCCAAGAGCCAGAGCTTGACGGGCCATGTGGATCGGCGAGTAGCCGGTGATGCCGTTCGAGCCGAGACCGGGCAGCCGGAACACTTGGCGGCTGGTCAGACGCGAGCGCGTACCGTCCGAATGGGTGTACAGCCAAATCAGCGTGCCATCCTCGCGGAACACCTCCATGTTGCCCGCCAAGAGCGGCCACATCCACATCGCAAAGCCATCGGTGTCGTACTCGATCTCGGCGTATCCAGTGCCCCACGAGTCGGCGTGCGCCTGAAGCGTCTCCTTGAAGATCATGGCCGTCATCTCGGGATTAGCCTGGTCGTGGAGCATCTTGTACAGGCGATGGTCCGGGTTGGCTCGCTTGCCGCGCTCCAGCCGCTCGTAGATTGGCAGCGGCAGGGAGCCGATCGTCTCCGCCCGAAGACGGATGGCGGCCATCACCGGGACAAACCCATGAGCCTTATCGACCGATACGGACTTGCCAGTGAAACTCCCGCCACCGTCGATGAGCACGCGCTCACGGATGATGTCGTTGTCGGGATTGACGGTCGTGTCGAAGGTCCAGGTGATCGACTTGGAGGCGCGGGCGGCTAGGCTCACTTCGTCTCCTCAACCGCGGATGCCATGAATGCGATGAGCGCGGCCGGCAGCCCGAACACCAGCAGGGCCACGCCGAGAGCAGCGCCGAAATCATCCGTTGTGGTCAGGGTGATAAGAGCGGCACCAACGGCGGCGAGAGCGAGGCTGCCGAACAGCACGAGGTCATCGGCGGCGATCTTGGGGAATCTCATACGACCACGAGCCTCGCTTCGGGAGAGTTGTAGCGGGAGGGCTTCTTCACATTGGCCGGCTGCATCGCCACTCGATGCACCATGGCGGCGGCCTTCAATCCGTCGATGACTCGGCGGTCCTGCTCGTCAACGCTTCTGCGGGATTGGACGGGGCGCTCGAAGATCGGATCTCCGCCACGCTGGATCTTGGCGATGGCATTGAGGACGTGGCGGGTGAGCTCTCGGTCACCCGCATGCTTGAGCCAGCCACGCTGCAAGGCTTCCATGAACTGGGCGTACTCATCTACCTGAACCGGAATCGTCTGGTTCATCTCAAGGACACGGCACCCGATCTCGCGTTCGAGCCAAGCCGCAAGTTCGACCGCCTGGTGGGGGTCCATGACAACGGTGTGAACCGGGGTCCGCTGGTGAATCTCGATGAACGCTTGCTCGATCTTGGATGGGTCGAGCGAGGTGCCGTCACGCGGTGGAGTCAGGATCTTCGGCGTTCCGAACAGGCGGTAGTGCTCGTCGCGCACCCACAGCGGCACGAGGGCCGTGGTGTCCCACTTGAACGCGAGGTCCGCGCCGACCCACACGTCCTGACCCTTCGGAATATCGTCGCGCACCTGAGCCTTGAACCACTCCGCCTCCTGGATGGCGGCGTACTCGGAACGGGTCGGTAGGTTGCACACGAAGCGGCGCCAATGGCCGATGGTCATGGTCGGGCTGTTGAACTTGTCGCTCAAGTCCTGAACGGTGATCCCCGAGAATGGATTGGTGGCCTTGACTTGATCGAAGTCCTCGGGGTCGCCCTTCTCCGGCAGCGCCCAGTCATGTATGACAGTCCGCGCCGTGGCGGCTCGCGTAAAGCAGCCGTCCTTCTCGATGTCGCCCGACTGGCGCAGCCGCTCGCGCGTCTCCTCGAAGTCGCTGCCCGGCTCACCCGCGGTCGAGATGATGACGAGCTGGCCGTCGCGCTTGAGGAGCTTGCCGGCCCACGTCCGGTACAGGCCGAGGTTCCGGTGACGGTGGAGCTCATCGAGCAACCCCAGCGTCGGGATCACGCCGTCGCCGGTCCGATCGTCGGCGGCGAATACCTGGATACGGCCGCCCTGGAAGTGGTTGATACGTCGGTAGCCCTCGAGACACAGGAAGCGTGGCACTTCGACCTTGCGTTTGCCCTTGGCAGCCTGCATTGCCGAGTGGACCTTCTCGTACATGCGCGGCGAGCGAAGGACGAAGCCCTCGGCCTGGCGGTACATGATCTCGGCCTGCTCGCGTGAGCTGGCTGCCACCGGCACCGAGGCATGCGGCCGAAACTCGGTGTGGTACAGCGCCAGCCCTGCCAGCGTCGTCGTCTTGGTGTTGCCTTCGGGGACGACCAGCCAGCACTCCGGGTAGCCGGCGAACACGTCGGCGAGGAACGCCTCGATGAAGTCCTCAAGCCGCCACGACTCGCCGGTATCGAGGATCAGATCGCTGGCCCAGGCGCGGAAGTGAGGCAGCGTGAACGGCCCGTTAGGGTCGGGCTTCGCGTTGAGCATGGTGCCTCGTTGCGTCGGCAATAGTTGCTAACGGAAGTATCACTCGCGGGAAAC
>CAYYRT010000051.1:0-27644 GCA_964474055.1 uncultured Acidimicrobiaceae bacterium
AACCCTCTATTTCGGGTCGACCCGTCCTGGAGGCGACGGTGGCGCCGACCATTACATGACCACTCGACGCCAAAAGTGACCTGAACTCCATCCGTCAGAAGTGACGGAAGCTCATCAGGCAGTGGTGTGGGATGTCGTCGGGGCGGCATCCCACACCCTCGCGTTCGAGACTCAGTCTCCGCGGTAACGCCAGTTACAACGGCGTCCCGATTCAGTCACCGCTCGAGGATTACCACCCCGGTGGTTTGACAAGTCCGCGATACAACCATATGGTTGTATTAATGCAAATCGCCCCTCCCGACTTCGACCGCATGTTCGGCGCCCTGGCGGACCACACCCGCCGGGACATCGTCCGACGGGCGATCGAAGGCAACGAGGGTGTCGCTGAGTTGGCGAGCCACTACTCGATGAGTTTTGCGGCGGTGCAGAAGCACATCGCCATTCTCGAGCGGGCCGGGCTGGTCACGAAGCAACGCATAGGACGACGCAAAGTCGTCCGCACCAATGTCGAGGAGCTGCGCGTAGCGCGCCGGCTGCTCGACCAGTACGAAGAACTGTGGCGGGGCCGGATCGACCGGATGACCCGGCTCGTCAACGAATACACAAGGAAGGCAGACCGATGACCGTAACCGCAGTCCGCAAGGATCCGAAGGCCCTGAGCCTGACCCTCGACGCCGAGTTCGACGCATCACCCGAGCGTGTTTGGCAGTTGTGGGCCGACCCGCGCCAGCTCGAGCGCTGGTGGGGTCCGCCCACCTACCCGGCTACCTTCACGAAGCACGAGTTGAAGCCCGGCGCTCGAGTCGAGTACCACATGACGGGACCCGAAGGCGATCAACCGCGGGGGTACTGGGACGTCGAGGAAGTCGATCCCCCCCACTCCCTCGCCGTCCGCGATGGCTTCGCCAACGATGACGGCTCGCCAAACACGGAGATGCCGACCGGCAAAATGCGCGTCACGATCGAGGAGGTTCGCCCGGGCCGGACCCGCATGTCGATCGAAAGCATCCACCCGAGCACCGAGGCGCTGGAACAGGTTCTGGCGATGGGCATGGAGGAAGGCCTGACGGAGGCGGTTGGTCAGATCGACGCCATCCTCGCCGAGGGCTGATCCACATCCGAAAAGGAGAAACCAATGAACCTCACAGAAGCGACGACCCGCACCCTCGAGGTGCCAGGCGCAACCTTGACCTACGACGTGCGATGCGAGGCTGAGTCCCGCCACCCCGTTCTATTCCTAATCGGCTCGCCGATGGGTGCGGCCGGGTTCGGCACCCTGGCGGGCCACTTCCCCGACCGGACGATCATGACCTATGACCCGCGCGGGTCCGAGCGGAGCGTGAAGTCCGATCCGACCAGCCAGTCCACGCCCGATGATCACGCCGACGATCTTCATCGGCTTATCCAGGAAGCGGGGACGGGTCCAGTCGACCTCTTCGCGAGCAGCGGTGGCGCCGTGAACGCCCTCGCGCTGGTTGCCAAACATCCTGAGGACGTCCGGATGCTCATCGCTCACGAGCCGCCGCTCGCCTCGGCACTCCCCGACCGCGAGGCCGCGTTGGCAGTAGCGCGGGCAGTTCACGAGACGTACCAGCGCCAGGGATGGGGAGCAGGTATGGCCCACTTCATTGCCATCGTGAGCCACCGGGGACTGATGACCGACGAGTTCGCCCGCCAACCGGCTCCAGATCCGGCGATGTTCGGGCTGCCAACCGGGGACGACGGGACCCGCACGGATCCGATGCTCGGGTCAACCATGATCGCCGCCACCCACTACGAGCCCGACTACGACGCTTTGAAGGCATCGTCGACCCAGATCGTCATCGCCGCCGGTGAAGGGTCGGAAGGCGAGCTGGCCAACCGGGGAGCGCACGCGGTGGCCGAGCGGCTCGGAACTCAGGCTGTGATCTTCCCGGGAGACCACAGCGGTTTCCTGGGTGGGGAGTATGGACAGACAGGCCTACCCGACGAGTTCGCGGCCAAGCTCCGTGCGGTCTTCGGAGCGAGCTAGTTGGCCCGACCGGTCCACGGCAGCCACGAGAGCCGCCTTTAGTGCGTTGGGTCAAGGAAAGACCGGCTGCCAGGTGATCTCCTCGGTCGACCACCCCAGGTTGAGCTCTCCCCTCGAGTGAATGACCTCAGGAAATCCTGGTGTCACGGCGACCGACACCACGCCCTGAATCGACCCGAAGAGGAGGCGCTCGCCATTTGGTGACCACCGCAACCCGAACACTCCGAACTCGGGTCGAGGCAATTCGCAACTACGCCGAAGCGAATGTGAGCCTCACAGGCAGTCCGGAACGACTCTCCGAAATCGGCGATTTCACCATCCGCCCGGTTTCGAAGGACCGAATCGATGAATGCCTCATGTTCTTCGACCATGACGCCTTCGCCCTCTCAAGCGCCTTCCTCGCGGACCGTGCAGGTGGGCCCTTCAAGCCGGCGGTTGACCAAAGGACGCGCCGACATCGAAGAATCGGGCGGTGATGGTCCAGGTGCCGTTGTCGCCGTTGACCTCGTACCTCATCCGTCAGGGCAGATCCGCGGGTGGGCCGCCCGGCGTACCCTCAGGCGGGCCGCCCGGCGTACCCTCGGGTGGACCAACAGGCGTACCCTCGGGTGGACCAGCATTCTCACCAGCGCCGGGCTGGGACAGCCCAAAGTCGGCGGGGTCAGGCACCATCAGAGTCGGCTTCTCGTCACAACCTTCGGTCGGGTCGAACTCCTCATCGGTGCGAGTGGAGGGATCGCTTTGAGTGTCGCTCCGACTCGAGGCGTTCTCGGCGACGCAACCAGTCCAGGCGTCGAGGGCGGTTGTGTATTCGCCGACGGTCTGTTGCACTTCCTCCGCGAACCGCTCGGCGTTGGCGGCCATCTCCTCGGCAAAGGCCTGATTTTCGGCGGCCGTTGCCTGACCAGCTGCGGCCTCTTCGGGTCCCGAGGGGAGGTCGAGACCCACCTGTGCCGCCAGTCCCGCAACGGTGTGCTGGATCGGATTTGGAAGGTTGCCAGTGGCTGCGGCAGCCACGCCGCCAAAGAGGAGGGCAGTGATCAGCCCCACCGCCACGGCCTTGTCGGCCAACCGACTCCTTACCGCAGCGAACACATCTTCGCTCCTGGTTTGACGAAGGCCCCTATCCGGTCCCTGGACGGAGCGGATCGGCATGGGGGATGCGAAGCGGGCGGCTTCAGCCAGCATCCGCACCTGGCGATCGGCCAGATCAGGGCTGACCGGGGGCTCCGCAAAAGACCGCAGCCTGGCCAGCAAGGTGGCCAGGGTCGGATCGACCTCCGGGTCACCCTCGATCAAGGAATTGGCCTGCTCGTCGGATAGTTGGCCAAAATCGTCCATCTCAAAGTAGTAATCGCTAAATCGGCTCACAGGGTTACGCCCTCCGACAGGCTTTTTTTCAGCGCCGCCAACCCTCTGCGCTGTAAGGCCTTCACTCCGCCGGCGGTGTTGTCGACGATTAGGGCCACCTCATCGACGGTAAATCCCCCGATCAATCGAAGGAGTAACACGTCCCGCTGGTCGGGGGTTAGACCATCGAGCATGCCAACCACTTCCGCCTCGGCCAGACGATCAGCCACGAGGCCGGCAGGGTCCGCTTCCAGGGACGGCAACTCAAGATCGGCGACGGGCTCTACCGGCCGGCGGCTACGAGCCCTGTGCTCGTCGATCACACGGCGGTGGGCAATCGTGAAAAGCCAATTTCGAAGCCCGACGGCATCACCCGAAAACGACCCGATCCGGCAAGCAACCTGCAAAAACACCTCGCCAAGAAGATCTTCAGGCTCCGCTGCTCCCCGCAATCGAAGATATCGCAGCACGGGCGGTGCGAACTCTCGATACAGACGCGACCACGCCCATTCGCCCCCCCACCGTGCTGCCTCCAGCACCTCCTCGAACTCCTTCGACTCCATCCCGTGATCTTCGGCGCTTGTCCACCCCTAATCAACCACAATTGCGCTTGGCCTCTCGCGGCGTGGGAGGGCTGGTTACACAAACACAGTTCGGGACTCCACCTTGGTTTGAAACGCCAGCAGGTACGTTATGAAGCTCTGACCCCTCGGGTCGGGTGATGTGGTATCCGACATCGTGTTGCGACGTGGTGTCGGTATCGATTCGACTTGGTGTCACCGCTGACTTGCGTTTGAGTCCCGCCCCATGCTGCGCGGGTTGAGTGCTTGTCGTCGAATCTGATCCACTATCTACCGGTGGTCACGACCCTGGTGGCAGCGGCGTTCTTCCGAGTGCTGTGGCGGCATTGGCGCCGCAATCGTTCTGCTCGGTATGTGATGTGGTGGATGATCGGCGTTGGTCTCTATGGCCTGGGCACCTTCACCGAGGCTCTGACGACGGTCTTCGGCTGGAGCGAACCGGTTTTCCGTACGTGGTACATCGCCGGCGCTCTCCTCGGAGCGGGGCCCCTGGCACAGGGCACCGTGTACCTGTTGCTCCCACGACGGATTGCCGACCGCTTGGCCGTGGCGCTATTGACGTACGTCACGATCGCCTCGGCCTTCGTTGTCGCGACACCGCTCCTGTATGAGGTTGTCGAACCGAACCGGCTATCGGGTGAGGTGATGGCCTGGCAGTGGGTGAGATTGTTCTCCCCGCTGGTCAATCTATATGCGGTGGTTTTCCTGATCGGCGGTGCCTTCCGGTCGGCGTGGAGGTATTGGCGACAGGGCGACGCCACGTCGCGTGTGCGGGGCAATGTTCTGATCGCGGTGGGAGCGATCCTGCCTGGTATCGGTGGCTCATTTGCCCGCGCCGGAGTCATCGAAGTGCTCTACGTGACCGAACTGATCGGGCTGCTTCTGATCTGGGCCGGCTACCGAGTGATCGCCGCCGACCAGGTGATCTCGATTCACCGCGAACAGAGACGTTTCAGAACCACATCAACGACCGAAACAACTTGAGGTACCCATCAATGAGAATCAAGAGCCTGATAGCGCTTGTCTCCGCGTTCGCTATGACCCTGGCGGCATGCGGAGAAGAAACGACCGAGACAACGTCGACTTCGGCCCCAACCCCGGCCTCGGCGGCGACGACGACGACGACCACGGAAACCGAAGGCCGAGAATTCGTCGGGGCCGATGGTGTCGAGACTGCGATTACCGACATCTCGCGGATCGTTTCGCTCAACGGGGACATTACCGAGATCATCTTCGAGCTCGGGTTGGGAGAGAACGTCGTGGGTGTGGACGTCACCACCACCTATCCGCCGGCGGCGGCCGCGCTCAATGACCAGGGTGATACGGTTGGGTTTGCCCAGCAGCTGACCGCCGAAGCGGTGCTTCGTTTCGAGCCTTCGCTGGTGGTCGGAGACACTCAGGTTGCTCCTCCTGAAGCCATCGAGCAGCTGCGTGGCGCCGGGATTCCAGTTGTAATCCTGGAGACGCAGACAACTCTCGACGGGGTGGAGACCAAGATCAGACAGGTCGCTGAGATTATGGGGGTGCCCGATGAGGGCGCCGCTTTAGCGGAACGAGTCATGGGAGAGATCGACGCAGCCCGTGAACTCGCAGCCGACGATGACTCGGACCCTCGGGTCGCGTTCGTGTACGTGCGTGGCCCCCAGGTGGTGTTCTTATTTGGCGCCGGGGTGGCGACCCAGGCGATGATCGAAGGCGCCGGGGCCGTTGACGCCGGTGTCGAATCGGGAGTGTTCGGGCCTGCGCCGCTTACGCCAGAGGCGCTCGTAGCAGCTGCCCCGGAAGTGATCGTGCTGCCAGAGGCGGGGCTCGAGGCGCTCGGTGGCATCGAAGCCTTCCTAGCCCTGCCCGGGGTGGCCGACACCCCCGCCGCGCAGAACGAGGCTTTTCTCGCCTATGACGAGGCCTACTTCTTCAACCTCGGCCCACGCGCCGGGCAGGCTCTGAACGAGTTCGTCCGCGACCTGTATCCCGGCATCGCGGGTTGACCGCTGATAGCGAGTCCGCACACAACGCCGACCCATTCGTCAACCGGCGTCGCTGGGTTGGCCCGGTCGTCGGAATCCTCCTCCTGACCGTGGCATGGGGGGCTTTGTCCCTCGGAGCAGTCCCTGTCTCCCCGAGCGAGGTACTCGGTGTGCTCGCCCGCAAGCTCGGGATGGAGATGTTCGCCGACCCCTCCGCTCAAGCCGAGGCGGTCGTGTGGGGCCTCCGGATGCCCAGGATGCTGCTCGCCTTCACCGTGGGGGCGGCTCTCGCCCTCACAGGCGGTGTGCTCCAGGGGCTGTTCCGCAACAACCTGGCCGACCCCCAGTTGCTGGGCATCGGGCCTGGCGCCGCGATCGGAGCCGCCATTGGATCATCCGCTGGTGGCGTCCAGGGGGCGATCGCCGGTGGCGTCGTGGCCGGCGTTATCACCGCCTTGGCGATCCGTCGACTAGCGCGTCAGGCTTCGATCGACCCGACCCGGATCGTCCTCTCGGGTGTGGCCCTCGGTACTGCGCTGAGCGCCTGGGTGGGGTTCGTGGTCTTCGCCGCGGATCGTGCCACCGTCCCACCGATCGAGTTCTGGCTTCTCGGTAGCCTTGCCGGATCTACCTGGCGAGCCTTCGGAACAGTCATCGTGTTTGTTGCAATCGCCGCCACCGTGATGCTGGCATCCACTCGCATCCTCGACATCTTCCGCCTCGGAGAGAGCGACGCCCGACACTTGGGCATCGACGTCGACCTGGTGCGAACCGTCATCCTCATCCCGGTCGGCGCGACTGTCGGCGCCACGGTTGGTGCCGCAGGGGTGATCGCCTTCGTCGGTTTGCTCGTCCCGTTGGCCGTGATCCGATTCACCGGACCAATCCACCGTCACTTGCTCGTGGCGTCCCTGGCCGCCGGAGCATTGTTCGTCGCCGCGTCCGACCTGGTGGCACGACTCGCCATCCAACCCATCGAATTGCCCGTCGGCCTGATCACGGCAGCCGTCGGCGGACCTGTCTTTCTCTGGCTGCTCACCAAACGGCGTGATACCTAAAAGCACCATCGTCGCCACCGCCGTCACCTATCGAGTGCAAGGCGCCACGCTCGTCTCCAGTGTCGACCTGGTGGTGGGGCGAGGAGAGCTCGTCGCCGTCATAGGGCCCAACGGGGCCGGCAAGTCCACGCTCCTCAACCTGCTCTCGGGAGATCTCCACCCGAGCGACGGCGAAGTCCTCATCAACGGCATCAATTCCTCCCGTGCCCTTCCGGGCGACCTCGCCCTCCAGCGATCGATTCTCACGCAGCGAGAACCTATCGACATCCCCTACACCGCTTCCCAAGTCGTCGCCATGGGGCGGTTCCCCCACCGACGAGATGAAGCCAACACCCGAGAGCGAGACCGGGCGGCCGTGGCAGATGCGATGGCTCAGACCGACACGACACGGCTCGCCAACCGCACGTACTCCACGCTGTCCAAAGGTGAACAAGTGCGGGTTTCTCTTGCCCGGGTGATCGCCCAAGCCACCTCGATCATCCTCCTCGACGAACCCACCACCGCCCTCGACGTGGCCCACCAAGAACGAATCATGAACCGTGTCGTAGCGCTTGCGGAACAGAAGACAGTCGTTGTCGTCCTCCATGATCTCAACGCGGCCGCCGTGCACGCGGACCGAATCATCGTCATGAACCAGGGAGCCGTGGTGGCTGAAGGGGGACCGCGAGAAGTACTACGGGCTGACCTCCTAACCACCGTCTATGACCAGCCGATGGTTGTAGTCGATCATCCGTTCCGCGATTGTCCGCTTGTTCTCACCGGGAGCGAGACAGGGCCCGTCTAGGTCATTTGCCGATCGCGGCCATAACCTGTGGAGTTAGGAGTTATGGCATGGATGTGACCGAACATGCGGTGGTGATCGCCGGGGGCGGACCGACCGGGCTGATGTTGGCGGGCGAGCTCGCGTTGGCGGGGATCGACGTCGTCATCGTCGAACGACGCGCCAGTCAGGAGATCGACGGATCGCGCGCCGGCGGACTTCACTCCCGCACCATCGAGGTGCTCGATCAGCGTGGCATCGCCGATCGGTTCCTCGCAGCGGGCCAACAGCATCCGTTCGTGGGCTACGCCGGGACCTTCCTGGACATCAGCGACCTCCCCACCCGCCACAACTATCTCCTTGCGCTCTGGCAGAGCCGCATCGAGCCCATCCTCGGCGGCTGGGTCGAAGAGCTCGGGGTTCCGATCCTCCGTCAACGCGAAGTGGTGGGCTTCACCCAAGACGACATCGGGGTCGATGTCGAGCTGTCCGGCGACATGATCCTCCGAGCCGAGTACCTCGTCGGGTGCGACGGAGGACGCAGCCTGATCCGCAAGACGGCCGGCATCGACTTTCCTGGGTGGGACCCGACGACCAGCCACCTGATCGCTGAGGTCGAGATGGACCAGCAGCCGGAGATCGGCATGCGTCCCGAGGGTGGCGGCATCGGTCCTGTCAACCGGGAAGAAGGCGGAGGGCCGTACCGGGTCGTATTGCTCGAGAAACACATCGAACACACCAGCGAGCCCACCCTGCAGGACCTCAGCGACGCACTCGTGGCCGCCTACGGGACCGACTTCGGGATGCACAACCCCACCTGGATCTCCCGGTTCACCGACATGACCCGGCAGGCCGCCTCCTATCGGGAAAGACGGGTGCTGCTCGCTGGCGACGCCGCCCACGTGCATGGCCCGCAAGGTGGACAGGGCCTCAACACGGGCGTTCAGGATGCCGTGAACCTGGGATGGAAGCTGGCCCAGGTGGTGAACAAGACATCACCCGAGAGCCTCCTGAACACCTACCACGCCGAACGGCATCCAGTGGGTGCCCGGGTGTTGCAAAACACCATGGCGCAAGTAGCGCTCAGCCGCACTGACGAGCGCAGCAAGGCGCTCCGCGACACCATGCTCGAATTGCTGAGCATCGACGAGCCGCGCAAGCGCATCGCCGGGATGATCTCCGGTCTCGACATCCACTACGACCTCGGAGAGGAACACCCGCTGCTCGGAAGGCGAATGCCCGACCTCGACTTGCATACCGCCGACGGCCCCACACGGGTATTCGCACTGCTGCGCGACGCCCGGCCCGTGCTCCTCAACCTCGGCGAGCCCGGCGGTTTCGCCACTTCTCCCTGGGCGAATCGAGTCCGGTCGGTCGACGCCAGGCACGATGGTGTGTGGGAACTCCCGGTCCTCGGGAAGATCACTGCACCCCCGGCCGTGTTGATCCGACCCGACGGACATGTCGCTTGGGCAGGAATCCTTACGGACTCAGAACTGCCTCAATCACTTGCGACCTGGTTCGGAGCGGCCACTCCAGCTCACTAGAACCCGACAGCCTTGACTCGACAACAAATCGCCTCGACAACATCAGTACCCTTCCGGCCCGCCGTGGGTACTGAGATGCAGATCGATTGGGACGTTCCGATCGAAATGGACGACGGCCAGGTCCTGCGGGCCGACGTCTACCTCCCCGATCCTGTCGGCGCTTACCCGGTCATCCTCTCTTACGGGCCGTACGCCAAGGGCCTGGCCTTTCAAGAGGGCTACCCGGACCAGTGGCGGCTGATGACTACACAGCACCCCGACGTGGAGGCGGGTTCCAGCAATCTCTACCAGAGCTGGGAGGTGGTCGACCCCGAGAAGTGGGTGCCTGACGGTTACGCGGTGGTCCGCATCGACTCCCGGGGCTGCGGACGCTCCCCTGGCTACGTCGACGTGTTCTCCTCACGGGAGACCGACGACCTGGTGGCCTGCATCGGGTGGGCCGGCGTCCAGCCGTGGAGCAGCGGGAAGGTGGGGCTCAACGGGATCTCGTACTACGCCATCAACCAGTGGCACGCCGCTTCCCGACAGCCCGAGCACCTCGCTGCCATCTGCGTCTGGGAGGGTGCGGCGGATTGCTATCGGGACATGACCCACCATGGCGGGATCCTCTCCACCTTCTGGGCCAATTGGTACGACATGCAGGTGAAGACCGTCCAGCACGGCCTCGGCCATGGTGGCGCGGTTAGCAGGGTGACCGGGATCCCGGTCACTGGCGACGTCACCTTGAGCGAGATCGAGCTGGAGCGCAACCGGGCCGACCTAGGCGGCGACGTCCAGGACCATCCCCTCGACGACCAGTTCCATCGAGACCGGTCGCCCGACTGGTCCAAGATCGGCGTCCCCCTCCTCTCGGCGGGCAATTGGGGAGGCCAGGGCCTCCACCTGAGGGGAAATGTGGAGGGATTCGTCCGCTCGGCCACCCGGCGCAAGTGGCTGGAACTCCACGGTCTCGAGCACTGGACCCACTTCTACACCGACTATGGAGTGGGTCTGCAAAAGCGTTTCTTCGCACGCTTCCTGAAAGACGCGGACAACGGATGGGACGACGAACCGGCGGTCCGGCTCCAGATCCGACACGTCGATCATTTCGAGGAGCGCACCGCCGAGACGTGGCCGCTACCCGAGACCGAATGGACCCGTCTCTACCTCAACGCCGGTGACATGACCCTCTCTCGGCAGGAGCCGGCGGTGGGCGCAGAGGTGCGCTACGACGCCACCGACAACGGCGTGACCTTCCTCCTCGAGCGCTTCGGGGGCGAGACGGAGATCACCGGGCCGACCGCTCTGAAGCTGTTCGTCTCGTCGGAGAGCACCGACGCCGACATCTTCGCGGTGCTGCGCATCTTCGACCCCGAAGGCAGCGAGCTCACCTTCCAGGGCGCAATCGATCCACACACACCCGTGGCCCAGGGCTGGCTGCGCGCTTCGCACCGGCGCCTCGACCCTGGGCTGTCTCTCCCCTACCGCCCCTATCACACACACGATCGCGCAGAAACACTCACGCCAGGCGAGGTCTACGAGCTCGACATCGAGATCTGGCCAACCTCGATCGTCGCCCCGGCCGGCTACCGCCTCGGCCTGACTATCCGGGGCAATGACTATCAGTACGAGGGAGATCTGGGTGAGGCCTCGCTGAGCACCTTCAAGAACCGGCTGACCGGATGCGGGCCATTCCTCCACGACGACCCGCTCGACCGTCCCGCGGATGTGTTTGGCCGCGAGGTGACTATCCACACCGGCCCTGACCACAGGTCAGGGGTGTTGTTGCCGGTCATCCCTCGCTCTTGACGGCCCGAAGGTGGACTATCGGCCGGGAGAAGCCGTCGACCCCCTGATGGCGAGGGTGGGGGTGAGGAGCACTCGGCCCGGGGAAACGATTGTTCCGGCGATCAAGGCGAGAATCATGCTCGCCGCATCGGCGCCCATCTGGCGATAGGGGACCCTGACCGCGGTCATCGGCGGTTGCATCAAGTCGAGAAGAGGCATGTCGTTGTAGCCGGTGATGGAGACGTCTACACCGATTGCCTTGCCGAGGGAGCGCACCGCCCGATAACAACCCAGGCCCAACAGGTCGTTGGCCGCCACGATGGCAGTGAGATCTGGATGTCGGTCGAGCAGGGCGAGGGCGGCAGTTGTGCCCGGCTCTACCTGGTACCACTCGGCTTCCTCGACGAGATCGGCGTCAGGGTCGAGTCCCACGGTCGCGATCCACTCGAGAAACGCATCACGCCGACCCTTGCCCGTCGAGACCCACGAGGGTCCGGCCACGTGGCCGATGCGCTCGTGGCCCAACCCCCTCAGGTGCCTAACCGCCAACCCGATACCGGCGTGATCGTCGCCGACGATTGCCGGAATGGAGTCGTCGTCCACCGACCTGTTGACGAGAACAATCGATACGTCTCGTCGCGCCATCCGGGCGGCGTCGGAAACCGCGCGACCTGTCGTCGCCAGGATCAGCCCGTCGACATGTCGCTCCAGCATGTCTTCGACCAGGCTGTCGGCGTGACTGGGACCCCTGTCGGCGTTGCCGATCAGCACCGAGTAGCCCTCCTCGACCAGCACCGACTCAACTCCGGCGATGATCGGTCCGAAGAGGGGGTTCTCAACGTCGGGGATGATCACTCCGACCGACATGGTGCGGTTGGTCCGTAGCCCTCGCGCCAGTGGATGCGGCCGGTAACCAAGGTTTCGGGCGGCTTCGGCGACCCTCTGGACCGTCGCCGGGTTGACGACAAAGGCGGTGCCCGGGTTCAGGGCACGCGAGGCGGTGGAGATGTGCACCCCGGCCTCGCGGGCAACGTCTTTCAATGTGGTCCGGGTCGACACCATGCGTGAGGCTATCCGCTGCTCCGGCTCCCTGGGGGACCGGATGACAGCGACGCGAAGTCGCAAGGCCGTGCCACCGCTGTTTGCGCTGTCTACTCGAAGATCTGATAATACAAACGATTGCGGGAAGCCATTCACTGTTCTCGCATGCCCGTTAGAGGCGAGAGGAGCGCGAAGAGATGGCTGACAACAAGTTCCCGCATCGGGTGGGCTGGATCGGGACGGGTCGCATGGGCTCCGCCCTCATCGAGCGACTGCTGGCCTCCGAAGTGGACCTTTGGGTTTACAACCGCACACGCTCCAAGGCGGAGCCTTTGGCCGCCAAGGGCGCGAAGATCGTCGACTCACCGGCCGATCTCGCCGGGCGGGACATCGTCTTCATCATGGTGGCTGGCCCCGAGGACGTGCTTGAGGTCACGCTCGGGAAGGAGGGTGTCCTGTCTCGGTCCGACCAGCGGCCGGAGATCATCGTCGACTCGACGACAATTGATGCCACCACGTCTCGGATTCTCACTGAGAAAGCAGCGGAGCTTGGAACGGCGGTGCTGGCTGCACCGGTATCCGGCAATCCCAAGGTCGTGAAGTCCGGCCGTCTCACCGCGGCGGTGTCGGGGCCGAGGCAAGCGTACGAGACGGTGAGGCCCTACCTCGAGTGCTTCGGGCGCAAGGTCACCTACGTCGGCGGCGGCGACGAGGCCCGGCTTGTGAAGATATGTCACAACCTGATGCTCGGGGTGGTAACGCAGGCGATGGCAGAGATCACTGTCCTCGCAGAGGCAGCCGGCGTGTCACGGAGCGACTTCCTCGAGTTTCTCAACGACAGCGTGATGGGCTCCACATTCACCAGGTACAAGACTCCGGCATTCGTGAATTTGGACTACACGCCGACCTTCACCTGGCATCTGCTCCGCAAGGACTTCGAGTTGGGCCTCGAAAGCGGCAGGCTGCTGGGTGTCCCCCTCCCGACTGCCGCCCTCGTGCATCAGATTGTCATGGACGGAATCGGACGCGGGTTCGGCGATCAGGACTTCGCCTCGATGCTGTCCCGACACGCGGAAGGCACCGGTGTGGAGCTGGTCTCGGAAAACAAGGACATCTCCGACGGCCTGAGTTGAGATCCAAGGCGAGACAAGCGACCAAGCCCCCATAGAATTCGACAAACGGCCACAGAATTCGACAA
Organism: uncultured Acidimicrobiaceae bacterium; assembly: GCA_964474055.1. Lineage (GTDB taxonomy): Bacteria > Actinomycetota > Acidimicrobiia > Spongiisociales > ZC4RG35 > JAICND01. The sequence continues at coordinate 13,281 of CAYYRT010000051.1, forward strand.
AAGGAAGGAGAACGACGATGACGAGCAAACAGCGCATCAGCTACGTGCCGGTCGATGACATGACTCCGGAAATGCGGGCCGAGATGGAGCGCTGCGCCCGGGAAGGAACTCCTCGGCCCGAGAGTTCTGCCATTCGCGCCCACGTCCCCGGCGCCTTCTGGTTCTTCGCTAACAGCTGGAAGGACCTCTTTCGCGAGGGTGTCGCCGAACATGACCTCAAGGAGCTTTGTCGGGTCTATGTCTCCCGCTCGGTCAAGTGCGAGTACTGCGGAAATCAGCGCTCCGAGAAGGGACGCTCGTTAGGGCTCACCGAAGGCAAATACGACGAACTCCTCAACTTCGAGTCGTCGGACCAGTACGACGAGAGGCAGAAGGCGGCGTTGGCTTATACCGAGGCAATCACCTGGCACCTTGACACCGACGACGCTTTCTGGGACCGCCTCTATCAGCACTTCACCGAGGCCGAGCTCGTCGAACTCGGTTGCTTCGTCGGTCTAACGCTGGGTCAGCAAAGCTGGCTCCGTCTCCTCAACATCGACCACCACCAAGTAATGCCGGGTACGAAAGCCGCGATGGCTCCCGGGTTCGAGAGCGCAGAAGACCTGGCCCAGACGAAGGCTTCCGAGGACTATTGGGCCAACGTGTAAACCGGGCCTGTTCCTGGCCCAGGAGCGATCAGAGATGCTTGTCCAGGTAGTCGAGGACGCCGTCGATGGAAGCTTCGGCCACCTCGTTGACCTCGTATTGGCCATCAGGACCACGTAACGGGTACACGTAGCCGTGGAGGTCGTGGTCCCAGCTGACCCATTCCACCGCCTTCCCGGCCTCGACAAGCAACTCGTACGAGACCCGGAATATCCCCTGGAGATGATCGTCGTCCCGGCCCATGACCAGGATCGGGGTGTCGATGGTCGAGATCCGCGCCATCGCCTTCTCCAGATCGATGCGTGAGCGAACCTTCTCGGTTTCGACCATCTGCATCTCCTCGATGTTGCGCATCCCGGTATCTGGTTCGACGAAGGCCGACTCGTCCGGGGTCAACGCAAGGAACTCGTGCGAGGCCGGTTCGGAAGCCACAGCCGCTTTAATGCCCTGGTACTCAGAGGTGATCTTGAGCACCATCTCTCCGCCGTGGCTCATCCCGATCAAGCCGACCCTCTCGGCGTCGATGCGCGGATCCTTCTTGAGCTGATCAACGATGGCGATCTCGTCCTCGTACTCGAGCGGTGAACGGTTGAACATGTCTCGGCCCTGTCGTGTGTCCCGGACCAACCGACCACCCGTCTCGTAGCCGAGCTCGACTTCGGTTCGATATCGGATCCAGGCGGTGGCGTAACCTCGCGCCAGGAGACGCTCCATGATGTAACCGCGGTTGGCGACGGCGTTCCTGATCCACGCCATCCCTCCCCCGCCATTCCCCGAGGCGAGCAGGACGAGTGGGTGGGGACCGTCCCCCGGTGGGAGACGAAGACCGACCGGCGCATACAGGCCATCCCAGGTCTCCAGATACTTGAGCTCCACGGGGATGTCGGAGCCGACTACCTCCTCAATGATCGTGACATTCTCGGGGTCCATCTCTCGTCCCTTCTTGACCTGCGCAAACGTTAGGGCAATAAGATACAGCCGCAATGTTCTGCTGCGGGGTCGAACCACGATGAGAGCCGCGCAGATCATTGCCATCGGTGCTCCGCCCGAGCCCGTCGATTTGAGCGAACCTTCCGTTGGCGATGGAGAGGCGCTCATCGCGGTTACGGCCGCAGCGCTCAACCCGGTGGAGCTGCGGGTCGCCGCGGGTCGTATGTCCGGTGTGGTGACCCCATACGTGCCCGGCCTCGAGGGGGTGGGAACCATCGTCAAATCCAACACCCTGCCCGAGGGCACCCGGGTCCGGTTCGAGAACAACCTCCCCGGGTTCGGCAAAGACGGGGCGATCCGCCAGATCGCGATCGCCGAGGAAGAGACTCTCTTTGAACTGCCTTCATCGATCGACGATGTCACCGCTGCCGCCACCGGTGTGGCCGGAGTCACAGCCGAGTTGGCCCTCCGTCTGGCGCGCATGCAGGGAGGCGAAAAAGTGGCTGTCCTCGGCGCCACCGGCGGCGTCGGTCAGTTCGCGGTGCAACTGGCCGCTGCTCGCGGTGCGGCGTCCGTCGTGGCGGTGGGACGTAATCGGCTAGTTCTCGATTGGCTCGAGTCGAACGGAGCCACGTCGTCGGTGAACCTGACCGAGTCAACGTATCTGCATGAAGCACTGGTGGAAGTGGCAGGCGGCCCTCTCGACATCGTGGTTGACACGCTTTGGGGCACGCCGGCGGTGGGCGCGATCGTCGCCCTGGCCGACGGGGGGAGGCTGGTGAACGTTGGGAACACCGCGGGTACCGACGTCGACCTGCCGCTTCAGGCGATGCGCAAGGCCAGGAGCTCGGTGGTCGGCCTCTCTTCTGGCTGGACTCCGTTGCCTGAGAAGCTCGACGCCCTACGTTTCGTGATCGAAGCGGTCTCGACCGGCGCCGTGAAGGTGAATGTCGAAGTGGAGCCGCTTGAGTCGATCGGTTCAGCCTGGTCCCGCCAGGAGCAGTTTCCCCACGCCAAGATCGTGATCTCGCTGGCCTAGGCGGGGAAGCCGCCTCTAGAGCGGGCCAGGGCGGTCCACACCGTCGCCGGGCGGAGTGGCATCTGGAGGTCAACCACTCCGTAGGGGGAGAGGGCGTCAAGCACGGCATTGACGATGGCCGGTGGGGCACCGATGCAGCCAGCCTCGCCCGACCCCTTGGCCCCGAGAGGATTCGAGGGCGCCGGGTGGACCAAACGTTCCGATTTGATTGGCGGCGCATCGATTGCGCGTGGCATTGCATAGTCGATAAGCGTCGAGGTGAGGAGTTGTCCCTCCTCTGAGTACTGGACGCCCTCATACAAGGCCTGGCCAATGCCCTGCATCAAAGAACCGTGGAGCTGGCCCTCCACGATCATCGGGTTGAGCACGTTGCCGCAATCGTCCACCGCCACCATGCGGTCGAGTCTCACCTCACCGGTTTCGAGGTCCACCTCGACTACAGCCACATGCACCCCGTAGGGGAAGGTCTGCGCTCCGGGGACGAACCACTCCTCGGCCGCGAGTTCCACGCCTCGTACGTGGGCTGCCTCAGCCACATCCGACCAACCAATCTCGGTTCCCGGCACGCCGGCCACAGAGAAGGTCCCTTCAGCGAGCACCACATCCTTTGGCGACGCTTCTAGAAGGTCGGCGACCAGCTCGATCGCCTTCTGCCTTACCGCATGGGCCGTCCGCCAGATCGCCGCCGCGCCGATCTGGGCAGACCTGCTGGCGAATGTCCCGGTGCCGTGTGCCACCTCATCCGTGTCGCCTGCCACGTAAAGGACGTCGTTGGGAGAGACACCGAGTGCAGAGGCCGCCACCTGAGCCCAGGCTGTCTCGTGTCCCTGACCCGAGGAGGCCGAACCGGTCCGAACGATGATCGATCCAGCTCGGTCGATCTCGACACGTCCGTACTCCCCGGCGTCAACGGCACCCCCGGCCCGCTCCACAAATGCGCCGAAGCCAACTCCGATGGGATTGCGTCCCTCAGCGAGACGTTGCTTTTGCTCGTTCCGGAGCCGATCCAGTCCCACCAGCTCGACTGCGCGCCACATAGCCTCGGCGTAGTCGCCGGAGTCATAGAGAGCACCGGTAGGGGTGCGGTGGGGTAGGGCGGTGGTCGGGATGAAATTGGCCAAGCGCACCGCGACCGGATCCAGATCGGCGGCTCGGGCGAACACGTCCACTGCCCGTTCGATGGCGTAGGCCGCCTCGGGTCGCCCCGCCCCTCGATACGAGCCAGTCGGCGCTGCGTTGGTCACCACCGAAGTGATCCTCACCGAAACGCTCTCGATGTCATAGAGGCCTAACGCCACAAGACGGGAGAAATGCGGGATTCCTGTCCCGTTGTGCGGGTAGGCACCGACGTCGGCCAGGATGTCGATCTCGACACGCTCGATGCGACCGTCCCGCCTCCCCATGAGCTTTATCCGATGGATCGATCCGCGCCCGTGGGTTCCGCCGCTCAGGTGCTCTCGACGTCTCTCCGCCCACATCACCGGTCGCCCGAGGCGCAGGGCGATGGCCGCCGTCACGGTGTGCTCCGGATATGTCATGCCTTTCATGCCAAAGGCTCCCCCCACATCGGGAACGACGACGTGGAGCTTGGCACGATCGATTGGGATCAGTTGAGCCAGCCGAGTTTGCACGCCATGAGGACGCTGATGGCTGACGTAAACGGTGAGACGGCCGTCATCCTCGGGCACTGCGAGGATGACCAGAGGCTCGATTGGGTTGGGGGCCAGCCGCTGGTTGATTAACTCGATCTCGGCGACGACCTCGTAGTGCTCGCGTGGCTCTCCCACATCGAGGTCCGACCGTTGAACGACGTTGGTCCCAGCTTTCTCGTGGATGAGTATCTGGTCCTCAAGGCTGGTGCGGGGGTCGATCACCGCTGTTAGGGGCTCGTAGTCAACCCAGACCAGCTCGGCTGCATCGACGGCGCCGGCTGCCGACCTCGCAGCCACCACGGCCACCGGCTCGCCGACGTAGCGGACCTTGTCTAGGGCGAGATGTGGTCTGGAGAAGTTGGGGGCGGCCACGGAAATGCTGTCCCCTGGTATGTCGTCGAGATTGAGGTCTTCTGCTCGGAACACCCCAACCACTGCAGCTCGGTCGACCGCGTCGGTGTCGATCGTCGAGATCCGGGCATGAGCCACTGGGCTGCGTACGAAGGCCAAATGGACGGTTTCCGGTGGGGCGAGGTCGGCGACGTAACGCCCGGCGCCGGTGATCAGGCGATGGTCTTCCCGGCGAAGGAACGAGCGGGCCTCGAAGTATGGGATCCCGTCCACGCGATGCTTTATAGCTTGTGTGCCGCGCCAGGACAATCGATTGCACGCGACGTTAGGATCGTTCCCGGTCCTGAAGGAGATTGATGGCTGAGAGCCTGAGGGTGGCCAGTGTGGGACTGGGTAGGTGGGGCAAAGAACTGGCGCGTGGTGCCAGAGCCGCCGGCATCGATGTCGTGTCGTGTTACGCCCGCACCAAGGAGTCCAGGGAGGCCTTCGCAGCAGAAGTGGGCTGCCAGCAGGCGACGAGTCTCGAAGAGGTTCTCGCCGACCCCACCGTCGACGCGCTAATCGTTGCCACCTCACACCGCAGTCACCGCCAGTTGGTGGAGGCCGCAGCGCGGGCCGGAAAGCACGTGTTCATCGAAAAGCCCCTGGCACTCTCGATCGAAGACGCCCGAGTGTGCGTGGAGGCGGGTGAAGCTGGTGGCATCGTGCTTCAGGTCGGGTTCCAACGGCGGCGGCACCCGGCCCTCAGAGAGATGAAGCGCCTCATCGACGATGGCTCGATCGGGGACATCGAGACGCTCGAGGCGAATCACTCGTTGCCCAATCGCATCCCCGAGAACGCATGGCGCTGGGACGAGGAAGAAAGTCCCTTGGGATCGATGACCTCACTCGGCATCCATCAGATCGAGAACTTCCACTATCTAGCGGGGCCCATCATCAAGGTGGGCGCGGTGTCCCGCCGCGGTCGCTCCGTGTCGATCGACGAGGCGACCGCACTGGTCTTCGAGTTCGCCAGCGGCGCGGTGGGTACGCTCGTCTCATCCTTCTTCACGCCTTGGCGCATCAGCCTTGCTGTCTACGGCACTGAGGGCGCTGCCTTCGCCGCCCGCGACGGGACAACTCTCTGCTACCAAGCCAAAGGCGAGGACACGCCTACCGAGATCCCGTTGACGGAAGTCGACGCGGTCGCCGATCAAATGGTCGAGTTCGCCACCAGCATCCGGGAAGAGAGGCGTCCCGAGGTCTCGGGCGCCGAGGGTCTCGCCGTGGTTGCCGTGCTGGAAGCGGCCAAGCGCAGCGTGGCGACCGGGTCGATCGAGCGGGTCGACACTCGTACACCCGGCGCCCCGTGATTGCTAGGCGACCCAAGGTGGCGATCGTCGGAACCCGGTTCGCTGATTTCGATATCGAGCGCGAAGTGCTGGGAGATGTCGAGCTCCTCTCCGGGCCGGGGGGAAGCCCTTCTGAGATCCTCGACGTCGCCACCGGCACCGATGTCATCCTCGCCGGCGCTTCACCGGTATTCGATGCCGCGACACTCGAGGCACTCGGTTGCCGGGCCATCGTCCGGCTTGGTGTGGGGGTAGACGGGGTGGATCTCGACGCCGCTCGCGCACTGGGGATGTGGGTGGCAAACGTCCCTGACTACGGCACGGAGGCGGTGGCATTGCACACGGTCACTCTGGTGCTTGCTTGCCTCCGCCGATTGACGCAAGCCGACCGCCAGCTCCGAGAGGGTTCGTGGGGCGTCGCCGGTTTGCGTCCCCTCAAACTGCCCTCCTCGCTGACCGTCGGGGTGGTGGGACTCGGGCGAATCGGGCGCAGAGTCGCGGTGATGCTTAAGGGGGTCGGGTTCGAGCGCGTCCTCGTGGTCGAGCCGGTCATCGAGCCGACCGATCTGAACGAGGCCCTCGGTGAGGTCGATGCCCGACTGGTCGACCTGCCCGAACTGCTCGCTGGCACCGACGTCGTGACTCTGCACGCTCCCCCTGAAGCTCGCGGTCACCTTCTCGGGGCCGATCAGCTCCGGATGATGAGAGAGGGCTCGATCTTGATCAATACGGCGCGCGGTGCTCTCGTTGACACCCAGGCGCTGGTGGCGGCCCTCGTCCAGAACCGGCCTGCCATGGCAGCCCTCGATGTATTCGAACGCGAGCCTCCCGACCTGACCGTGTTCGAGAGCGTCTCCGATCGGGTAGTCCTCACCCCACACATGGCCTGGTACACCGAGGAGAGCCAGCTGGCCCTTCGGCGCCAGGCGGCAGCAGAGGCGCGCCGCATCCTCGACTCCCAACCCCCTCTCCACCCGGTGGTGACCCCGGCCACGGCGGAGGTCGAGTGAGCATGGCACGACGATCTATCTACGACCTCACATCCCCCGAAGTGGCCGAGTTGGTAGGCCGCACCGGGGTCGTGGTGATGCCCTTTGGGAGCGTTGAGCAACACGGCCCGCACCTCCCCTGCGGGACCGACACGATGGCTGCGAATCTGGTCGCCACAGAACTGGCTGAGAGCCTCGACGCCATCGTCGTCCCCGCAGGCCAATACGGCGTCACCCCGATCCATGCGGGCCATCCGGGAACGATCTCGCTCCGGCGGAGCGTTTTCGAGTCCTATCTCTCCAATCTCTGCGAGGAGATGGTGGGCATGGGCGCCCGCACCTTCGTTTTCGTCAACTGGCATGAGGGCAACATCGCCTCCCTCGACGCGGTGGCCACCGACCTCCAGTCCGACCACGAGGTCCTGGTGGTCACCGCCCATGCCTGTTACACGGCGCAGCGCATCTACGCCCCTGCCGGAGGAGAACTCACTCATGGTGGCGGGATCGAGACACTTGCGGTCCTCGCCCATGATCCCGAGCTGGCTCTGGTCGACCGAGCTGGCGAGCCAACCCGGCCGGAAGGAGCCGACCAGCTCGACGCGATGCGACGATCGCGCGAAGTCTATGGATACATCACCGATGTCACCGAGATCGCAGATGATGGCTGGTACGGCAACCCGGCCTGGGCTGACGAGGAAAGAGCCGCTGAGTTCGCCAAGACGGTCGCCGACGAGATAGCCGCGACCGTTGAATCGATCCTGAAGATGAGGAGAGGGAGGCAGTGACCGTCGTCGGCCCGGATGAACTCCGGTATCGCGACTTCCCGGGACGCTCGACATCGGACCCATTCCGAGATGCCGGGCAGGGTGCGTCCACCGTGCGCCAAGTGGTGATCGAGTACGTACCCTCCAGGTCTCCCCATCTGCACCCGCATAGCGAGGAGATCGTGTTCGTAGTCGCGGGAACGGGTCGGGTTTGGCTGGATGGAGTCATCCACTCTGTCGGGCCGGGCTCGTGGTATCGAATCCCGGCCAGGACCCCGCACGCCACCATGGCCAACCGAGGCGAGCGGATGTCGCTCGTGTGTTTTTTCCCGCACGACGATTTTTCCAAGAACATCGAGGAGCTCGACCTCGAAATCGAGGCAGACGAGGAGGACGGAATTGTCTGAACGAGTCAGGCTGGCATCGATCGGACTGGGCCGTTGGGCGAAGGTGCTGGCCCGGGGAGCGCGGAGGGGATCTGTGATCGAGCTGGCGAGTTGTTTCTCGCGGTCACTGGAGCGCCGCTCCGCGTTTCAATCGGAGTTCGGCGTACCCAGGGCCGCCTCGACACTCGACGAGCTGCTGTCCGACCCAGAGATAGAAGGGGTGTTGGTGACGACACCCAACGACACGCACAAGGCAGTGATCCTGGAGAGCCTCGATGCTGGCAAGGCCGTGTACACCGACAAGCCGATAGCGCACACGATGGAGGACGCCGGGGAGATTGCCAGGGCGGCGACGGCTTCGGGGGTGCCATTCGCGGTGGGCCACAGCGCCCGCCGTCTCGGTGGCCATCGCGCCATGAAGGAATGGATTGAGACCGGCAAGATCGGCCAGGTTTCCCTGGCCGAGGCGAACTTCTCGAACGAACGCGGACTCGAACTGACCACCGACACCTGGCGCTGGTTCGCCGACAAGAGCCCGGGCGGGGCCATGATCCAGCTCGGTGTGCACCACGCCGACAACCTTCAGTACCTGCTCGGGCCGGTGGCCGCCGTCTCCAGCCACGCCCGCAAGCTCTACACCAGAGCAGAGGTGCCCGATGCCATCATGGCGATACTCGAGTTCGAGTCGGGCCCCCTCGGATACCTGGGCACCGGATGGGCTTCCCCCGGGGTGTATCAGCTCCGCCTCCAGGGGACCGAGGCGAATCTGTTCTACGACCTCGACTTCAACAACTGGGACGAGTCCCACCTGGTCGACGCCAAGAGCACGCTCGTCAGCCAGGCGTATCGGGAGTCCGTCAGGCCTCCAGTCGACATGCCCCACACCGACATGTTCCGAGAACAGCTCGACGAGTTTGCACTCGCCATCAGAGGTGAGGCCAAGATCGAGGTCGGTGCCCTGGAGGCGATCCGCGCTCTGGCCGTGGTCCATGCCGCATTGGAGTCCTCTCGCCGGAACGGTGAGGCAGTTGCAGTCGCTCCGATGGTGAACAGGGCGGCAGCGCCGGAATGAGAGTCGACCCCGCTACTACCCGCACCCTTCACCACCGGGATCCACAGGTCCAGGAGGTCCTCGACATTTGGGCGGCCCGGTTCCTCCACGGTCACATCGAAGTCGGCGACCTTACGGCGACCATGGAGAGAATTGACGACTGGTCCGATTGGGGCCCGGAATGGACCGAGACAGCTCGAGCACATGAGGAACTGGGCGAGCAGGCGTTGGACGAGGGTCGTCGCATCTCCGCCGTCGGCTTCTTCGTGTCGGCGGCGCGCTGCTATCACCTCTCCTACTTCCTCTCGGTCGACGACGAGAACGCTCATGCCCATGGCCTAGCCAAGATGGTGGAGTGCCATGACCGGGTTCTGCCCTATATGGAGCCCGCCGTGGAGAAGATTCGCATCCCGTTCCCGGCGGCCGACCTCGCCGGTCTTCTGAGTATCCCTGGCGGTGACGGTCCCGCTCCGGTGGTGATCTTTCTCCCCGGTCTCGACTCGACTAAAGAGCAACGGCACGGCGGGCGGGGGTCGTTGGTTCGCCGCGGGATGGCCGTGCTCAGCCTTGACGGCCCCGGCCAGGGGGAGATCAGTCCGAAACTGCCGATCCGCCATGACTACGAGGTGGCCGTTTCCGCCGCCATCGACTCTTTGGAAAATTACGACCGCATCGACGCCAGCCGGGTCGGCCTGATCGGGGCCAGCCTGGGCGGCTACTACGCCTGCCGCGCGGCCGCCTTCGAGCCGCGGGTCACCGCCGCCGTGGCCAACTGCGGCCCCTATAGCTGGATCGACTGCTGGGACGAGCTACCCGAAGTGACCCGGGGCGCCTTTCGCAAGTACTCGTGGTCGTCGTCGGACGAAGAGGCGAAAGAGAAAGCGAAGGCCCTCGACCTAACCGGCGTGGCAGAGAAGATCGCCCAGCCTCTGGTCGTCGTGCACGGGATGCTCGATCCACTGATCGGCGTCGAGCACGCGCAGCGAATCGCCAACGAGGCCCCCAATGCCACCCTGATCACGGTCGACGATGCCACCCACGGCGTCAGCAACCTGGCCTACAAGTTCGCGCCCTGGATCGACGACTGGATGGCGGAGAGGCTGGGCGGAAGGGTCATATGACCTCAGGGGGAGACGAGCATACGTTCACCGTCACCGTCGATGGCATGTGCATCGATTACCAGGTGCCCGTGTTCATGAGTGACGGAGCAGTGCTCCGTGCCGATGTCTTCCGTCCCTGTGAGGATGCTCAATACCCGGCAATCCTCTCCCACGGGGTCTATGCCAAGGGGCTTTCTTTCAACGGCCCCATCTACCGGATGCAGTGGGACAAGCTGGTGGACAAGGACCCATCGGTGCTCGAGGGTTGCACCGGCAAGTATCAGGCCTGGGAGGTAACGGATCCCGAGCGCTGGGTCCCCGATGGATATGTGGTCGTCCGCGTCGACTCTCGAGGGGCGGGCTGGTCTCCTGGCATCCTCTGGCCTCGCAACCCCCAGGAGTACGACGACATCGCCGAGTCGGTGGAGTGGGCAGCCGCCCAACCATGGAGCAACGGCAAGGTCGGGATCATGGGCATCTCCTACTACGCAGTCATGGCCTGGGCAGCCGCCGCCCGTCAGCCCGAGCACTTGACCGCGTTCATCGCCTGGGAAGGGTTCAACGACCCTTATCGCGATGCCTACTACCACGGCGGGATTCTCAGCGAGTTCAGCCGGCGCTGGCAGGAGCGTCAGATCAACCCGATCCAACACGGTCGGGGAACACGCGCCCCGGTCAACCCGAACACCGGGCAATCGGTGGCAGGGCCGATGGACCTCTCCGACGAGGAGCTCGACCAGAACCGGGTCGAGTCTTTCCCCGAGCTCAAGGCCCACCCTTTCTACGACGACTGGCACCGAGCGCGAAGCATCGACCTAGGGCGGGTGACCGTCCCCTTCCTCTCGGCGGCCAATTGGGGAGGCCAGGGGATCCATCCCCGGGGAAACTTCAACGGGTTCCTCGAGGCGTCGTCGCAACAGAAGTGGCTCGAGGTGCATGGCGACACCCACTGGACGCACTTCTACTCGGCGTACGGGCGCGACCTTCAGAAGCGCTTCTTCGACCACCTGATCAAGGGTTTGGACAATGGCTTCGACCGCACGCCACGCGTTCAACTCAACATCCGTCATCCGGGCGAGAAGTTCGAGTGGCGCAGCGAGAACGAGTGGCCCCTGGCCCGCACGGAGTGGACTTCGCTCCACCTGCAACCGGACCTGTCCCTGTCCCCACAGCCGGTCAAGGTCGAGGCATCGCTCCGCTACGAGGCGTTGGGTGAAGGGCTCCATTTTCCCACCGCTCCCTTCTCTGAAGAAACCGAGATAACGGGGCCGCTCGCCGTCAAGCTGTTCATCTCGTCGGAGACCACGGACGCCGATCTGTTCTTAATCCTCCAGCTGGTCGACCCCGGCGGCAACGAGGTGACATTCGAGGGTTCGACGGATCCCAACACGCCAATCGCCAACGGATGGCTGCGGGCCTCCCATCGCGCCCTCGACCCGGATCGGACCCTTCCCTGGCGACCCTTTCATCCCCATGACCAGGCCGAACCGCTGGAGCCGGGCACCGTATACGAGCTCGACATCGAGATCGTCCCCACCTGCATCGTGGTCCCACCCGGGTATCGCCTTGAGCTCTGGGTCAGAGGCCGCGACTACGAATACCGGGGCCCGCTGGACGACTACGGCCAAACCTTCTATTACGCCACGCGTGGCACGGGTGGGATGACCCACGCCGATCCGGACTCACGTCCCGAAGAGGTGTTCGGCGGCTCGGTGTCGCTGCACGTAGGCCCGGACCACCCTTCCCACTTGTTGATACCCGTGATACCGCCCAAGTCGAGCGAGGAGATGACGAGTTGACAACGACGACAGACTTCGTGATTGCTGGGGGCGGGCACAACAGCCTCATCACCGCGGCCTATCTGGCTAAGGCGGGACATGAGGTCGTGGTTCTGGACGCACGACCCGAGGCGGGTGGCGGCGCCACCACCGAAGAGATCCTGCTGCCTGGTTTCGGGTTCGACACCTGCTCCACGGGCCATACCCTGATCCAGGTCAACCCGGTCCTCGCCCATGATGAGCTCGGGTTGATCTCGGAGTTCGGCCTGCAATACGTGGAGCCGGATCCGGTGGCACACGTCGTATTTCCCGACGGTGAGCATCTCACGATGTGGCTCGACCTCGACCGCACCCTTGAGGAGATCGGGCGCTTCTCGAAGGACGACGCCGTGTCCTATCGGCGAATGCTCGACGAGTTCGAGGAAGTCAAAGGCGTCTATGGCGCCTACCGTTTCACCCCCATCGGGTACGGGCCTTCGCTCGACGAGCGTCTCGCCCAGCACCCGCACGGCTTGGTGTGGATGCGCCGCAACGTGATGTCGGCGTGGGACGTGATCAGGCGCGAGTTCGAGAGCCGTCACATTCGAGCCTTCATGGCCTGGATGGCGTTCCAAACCGCACAGCCGCTCGACTCCCCCGGCTCGGCCTACCTTGCCTACTCCCTCATTGGGGGACGGCAACGGCGGAGTTGGTCGATTCCGCTCGGGGGATCCGCCAGCCTGCCCCGGGCCACGGTCGCCGCGATCGAGAAGGCAGGCGGGGAGGTCATCACGAACACATTCGTCAAGTCCCTCATCATCGAGGGCGGACGGTGTGTCGGGGTGGAGACCGAAGGGGGAGACCAATACCGGGCGAGACGTGGCGTCGTCTCCTCCATCCATATCAAGTCCCTCGTGGGCATGGCACCGCCCGAGCTGTGGGGCGATGACTTCCTCTACGGCGTCGACACATACGACGAGGGCCTTTCGTCATTTGCCTCCTACTACGCAACGACTGAACCGCCCCGATTCAGAGTCGATGGAGAGGAGATCGAGGTGGTGTCGGCGGGACCGGCACCATGGGCAGAAGATGTCATCGAGTTCGGCAGGCTGCTTCGCCAAGGTCGTCTTCATCGACCGGGGACGTTCCTGCTCTTCGCTACTCCCACGATCATCGACCCATCACGGGCGCCGGAGGGTCATCACACCGTGAAGATCCTCAGCCTGGCTCCGTACGAGGCCCCGGAGGAGCTTGGTGATTGGGAGACAGGCAAAGACCGGCTCGCCTACGAGCACCTGAGGATGCTTCAGGATTGCGCCCCGAACCTGACCGATGAGAAGATCTTGGCCCGCAAAGCAAAGAGCCCCGTCGACATCGAGGCCTCTAACCCGCACATGTGGCGAGGGACCATTCACGGTGGTGACCGCGGCCTGGCCTATGGAGGAGCGCAGCGCCCGGTCCCGGGTTGGGCCCAGCACCGGATGCCGATTCCGGGCCTGTACCAAACCGGAGCCACGACGCATCCAGGCGGGTCGATCACCGGTGGCCCCGGGCGTAATGCGGCCACGGTGATCCTCGACGACCTGGGGACGACCATCGAGGCTGTGGTCGCGGGGCAGGAACGGTGACCGCAAGCGATCTCATGGCTAGCGTCACTCGACCCGATCAGGAGAGCAGGCATTGACCCTCGAACTCGCCTTCGCCCCCAACGAGGACCCATTCGTTTTGACCCACGGCGGGTTCTATCGCCGCTGGTTCTCGATGATCGACGACATCGCCGAGCTCCAAGCGACCGTCGCACGTCTCGAGGGGACGACCCAAGACAAGTGGGTCCCGATTTGGGAAGAGGTCGCCCGTCGCCATGAGGCGGAGGGGGATCGGCTGGAGGAGGCGGGTGACTACCAGGGGTCACGACGCTCCTTCCTCCAGGCCAAAACCTATTACGCCATCGGGCGCTTCCCGGGGGAGGTGTCGAATGTCAAGCGGAGGATCAGCGAGGACTGCGCACGCGCATACCGCACGGCCTGCGCCCATCTCGACCCACCCATGGAGGTCGTCGAGTTCGAGCACCAGGGCAAGACGATCCGGGCGCACTTTCGTGCTCCCCACACCGACTCTCCCGTTCCCGCCGTCCTCGTCATGTGTGGCGCCGATGTCTTCAAGGAGGATCGGGGCTGGGCTCAGGACCTGTGCATCGACAACGGGATGGCCGCCCTGGTGATGGATGGCCCCGGCACCGGAGAGAACCCGTTCCCATGGGCGCCCGAGTCGGTTGACGCCTGGGAGGCGGCCGTCGACTATCTGGCCGACCGACCAGAGGTCGATCGGAACCGGATCGGGGCCTTCGGCATCAGTCGGGGCGGCTATTC
>CAYYRT010000052.1:0-13464 GCA_964474055.1 uncultured Acidimicrobiaceae bacterium
TTGAGGCGTCCCCTAGCGGACGCCTGAACCCTGGGTTCGCGGATCTAGGTCACCCGGTGGCCTGAATCACCGTCAACGAAGACCGGTCCTCAAGGGCGATGATGGGAGAATCCACCAACCAGCCGGTGAAGGTGTCGGTCCGGTACGCCTGGATCTTGGGGTAATACCAGGGAATGATGTAGGGGGCGTCCGACAGAGCCATCCGCTGCAGTTCGACGATCATTGTCCGCCGCGCCGCCGGATCGGTCTCGACTCCTTGTTGTGCGTACAACTCGTCATAGGCCGGGTTGCAGTAACCGGTCTCCGAGAATCCGGTGGGGATCTGGTCACACAACATCACACTGAGCAGACCCTCCGGGTCGAGATCGGAGTACCACGACCACAACATGACATCGAAGTCGAAAGACGGACAACAGATCGCAGTCAAGGCATCGGGGTCGAGACCCTGGATCTGAACGGCGACGCCGATTTCCCCCCACCACCCGGACAAGGTGTCAGTGACACGCGGATGTTCGTCATTGTCGGTCGGGTAGTTCATCCGGAACGTGAGATCGCCCGATGGCCCACAATCGGCGGTCGGGCACTCGCGGACGCCATCTCCATCGGTGTCGACGTAACCCGCATCCTCGAGCATCTCGGCAGCAAGCTCCAGATCGAAGGCATAGTCCTCGGCCACCAACTCCTGGGCGTACCAGGTGCCGAGTGAGACCGGCACCACGCCCAGCCCGGGTTCGCCCAGACCGAGCAGAAGCGTGTCGATTAGTTGCTGCTTGTCGACCGCGTGGGCCAGAGCCCGGCGCACCTCGACGTCTCGCAAGGCGGGATGGCCCGTGCAGATTCCGACGTCCGGGGGACAGTTGGCAGGGTCAACCATATTGAAGAAGATGTCTGCCAAACGACCGCCGAACTCGAGACCGTCGACCACCTCGATGTTTTCAGTGTCCTGCAGGGTGGCGATGGCCGTCGCCGGGAACTCAATGATGGCATCGACTTCGGCGTTGATCAGAGCCTGCACTCGGGCATCGGCGTTGTCGAAGGTCTGAAAGACCACTTCGTCGACATTGGGAGCGCCACCCCAGTAATCGGGATTGGACGCCAGCCTTACAAACTCACTCTGGGTGTATTCGGCCAGGGTGAAGGGGCCGGAACCGATCATCTCGTCGTTGGTGAAAGTTGTTACGTCCCCCTGCGCCTCCCAAATGTGGCGCGGAAGGATGAACATCGACGACAGCCGGTACTCGAAGGCTGCCACCGGGGATGCGGAGGTCATGGTCACCGTCGTTGCATCGGGAGCCTCGATGGACGTGAACGGCTCCAAATAGGTCGGTATCAGTGGGAATGCTTCCGTGTCCCGATACAGGGTCAAGGTGTAGAGGACATCCGCCGAGGTGAGAGGGGTGTCGTCGTGGAACGTGACGTCATCGCGAATCGTCAAAGTCCAGGTGAGACCGTCATCCGACGGCGTCCACGCCGTGGCGATCTCGGGTTGGACGTTGCCCTCCAGGTCGGTGCTGGCGAGGCTGTCATAGATCAGGTCGTAAATGATGTAGTCCTCGGCCAGGACCCCCAACCCGGGATTGAGATCGGCGGGCGCCCCGCCATATCCGATCCGGACCGTGCCTCCTGCGACGGGTTCACCACCGGTGGTGGTGGTCGTAACCTCCCCACCCGTCCCACAGGCAGCAGCCACAACCGCAGTGAGAACGAGCAACGCCCAGAGCTTGAAGAAACCCTTCTGTTTCACGATTCAGTTCCTTTCCGAAGGCATACCGCCCCCGGCGACGTTAACCGTTCGGCCGTGGTGACGCAGCGCTCGCAAAACCTTCGAGGAAAGCCATCACCAGCGATCCCAGGGCAGACAGATCGTATCCACCCTCCTGGACGATGACCGTTGGCAGGCGGGTCGATCCGAGCATCTGACCGGCCATGCGGAAACCTTCATGAGTGACCTCGAAGGGACTTTCGGGATCACCCGACCAGGCATCGACTCCCAGGGAAACAACCAACGCATCAGAGCCGGCAGCAAAGTCGATTAGAACCTGCACTGCCCCCAGCCAATCGTGGTCACCAGTCCCCGGCGGAAGCGGGACGTTGAGGTTGGCGGCGGAGCCGCTGCCGGAACCGTGCTCGTCCTCAAAACCGACAAAGTGCGGGAAATATCCGAAGGCTGGTCCGATGTGCACCGAGGCATAGCGGACGTCGGACCGGTCGTAGAAGATCTCCTGGGTTCCGTTGCCGTGATGGGCGTCGAGATCGATCACTGTCACCTGGCCCCGGACCGACTCAGCCAGCCTCGCCGCGGCGATGGCGGCGTTGTTCAGGTAACACGATCCCCCGTAGAAAGCGGGTCCAGCATGATGACCGGGAGGTCGCACGGCCGCATAGACGGACGGTTCGCCGCCGACGACCAGATCCACCGCAGTGACGGCACAACTGGCGGCGGCATCGATGGCCTCCCAGCTTCCGGGGCCGATGAGAGTCATGGTGTCCATCGCATACACACCGGCCAACGCTCCCACTGATACCGGCCGACGGGGAGGACGGCCCGAAGTGAGCGAGGCGAGCGGGAACACATAAGGAACCACGCGGTCTTGTCCCGGTTCGCGGGGATAGTCGGATTGTTGCCATCGAGACCAGGCGGTGCGCAAGAAGTCGATCAGCCCGGGATCGTGAACAGCTTCAAGCTCGGAAGGGGTGACGGGCCGTGGAGGCACCAGTTGATGACCGGCTTGCACGGCCGCCTCGGCGATCAGCTCGACGCGGCGGCCCACCTCGGTCCCGGGAATGCGCACCCCAACCCAAATCTCCGCCGCTGGATCATGGCGGATCTGTTCCGGCGAATACACAACCTTCATCGGGGAGAGGCGTACCCCATCTCCCTGCGGAACTTTCTCCAGTCCGACTTCTTGGTCGACCAGACCACATCGGTGATGACCTGACCGAGCGTCAGCGCTGCCAGCAGACCCAGCACCCATGTCTCGGCACCCATGGCCCATCCCGCCCCCAGACCGACGAGTGGGATCAGCTTGGTCGTGATGGCGCCTGACGCATGCATCCACGCCCGACGCGATGCCGGGACCTGGAGATATGTGGCGTAGTCGACCTTCACGCCTGGCTGGGGACGGCTGATCGTGCCGATGAACCAGTGCGTGAAACGCATTCCCTGTAACCGCCCAACCAGCAAATGGGCGAGGCCGTGGGTGGAAACCAGGAGGATGACTGTCCCGGCCCCAAGCAGAAACACCTGCCCGAATCCGCTCGCTGTGTAGGCGACGCCGATCGAGAACAAGCCGAGTGCGGTTGCCAGCAGCATCACCGTGGTGCCAACCGCCACCGGCACCTTGATCAGCGCCCACCGTAGGAACGACTCCTGCTCGATGCGGCCGATGCGCTCGGCGTACTCGCCCACCCATTCTGGGTGACGTTTGACGGCGGCAACGGCCTTCCAAAACCCTTTCAAGGGTGGGCCGGCGCTGGGGCCCCCCGACGAAGGGTCCTCGCATCTGGCCAGCGTTCCCTCGACCTCGGAGCGATCCACCCCACAACGATATCCGGCCGGTGTCAGCCGACCCGAACCGAGCACATACCCCTTGCCCTCGACCCCGGCAACCGTTACAACCGACCCATGGCCGAATCTACCGTCTTCAATCACCAACACCTGCTGACTCTCGTCAAAGAACAACTGGCCGGACACCAGGTTGTGGTCAAAGACGATGGTTGGACCGTGGTCGATGAAACAGCCGGCGCTGCCTTCGGGCTCGTCAACCTCGCCCAACATCTCGACGGCATCGACGAAGCGGAGTGGGCCGAGCGGGTCGGCGGGTGGGTGCAGCGGCTCCTTCAGATGAAACCGGCGGCGGTAAACGACTACAAGCTGGCTGCTCCCCGACTTCGGGTGAGGCTGGCGGCCGATGCCAGCCAGCCAGGGTGGGCCGTGCATCGCAATGTATGCGATGGCCTAGATGAAATGTTGATGTTGCGCAACGACATTGGCTGTGAAACCGTCAACGAGGACCAGATCGCGGCGTGGGGTCAGCCGGTCGAGAGTGTCTGGCACGAAGCCCGGGAACACACGATCTGGGACGAAACCCGCCAACGCCGTCTGCTCGCCAAAGGCAAAACCCGGGTGGTTTGGGTAAGAGACAGCTTCTTTGCTTCGAGTCTCCTTCTCAGCCTCGACCACCTCCTTGCTCGCACCAACCAGCACGGAGCATTGGCCATGGCTCCTTGCCGGGACGCGTTGTTGTACGTCGAGATGTCCGACACCGATGTTGTGCATCAGGCCGCCGCGATGATGGAGATCGGTTCCCAGTGGTACGTCGACGGTCCGGGATCGATCTCTCCCGACCTGTTCTGGTACCAGCGGGGGGGACGCATCCAACGGGTCGCCCGGGCAGAGGGTCGTGGGTATCAGAGTTGCTGGGGTACTGAGTTCTCCCAGGCTCTGGCCGCCCTCGAGGCCAAAGCTGGGCCGGTCGTACCATAAGCCGGAATGATCGCCTCACCATGGCTGCTCGACCCTGACGTAATCCATCTCAATCACGGATCGTTTGGGGCGACCCCGGTCCCCGTCCTCGAAGCCCAGACGGAGTGGCGGCGACGGTTTCAACGAGACCCGACGAACTTCGTCGTCGATACTTGGGAGCCTGCCATCGACGAGGCGCGCGAGGTTCTCGCCCGGGTGGTCGGGGCCGACCCGGCCTCGATGGGATTCGTCCCCAACACCACAACCGGGGTCAATGCGGTGGTTCGGTCGTTTCCCTTGGAGCCTGGTGACGAACTTCTCACCATCGACCACGTATACAACGCCTGCCGCAACGTTCTCGACCATGTGGCTGCCACCACCGGATCAAAAGTCGTAATCGCCCCAGTGCCGTTCCCGCTGAGATCCTCGGACGAGGTAGTCGAGGCGGTTATGGAGCGGGTGAGCACGCGAACCCGGTTCGCCCTGATCGACCACGTTACGTCGCCCACTGGACTGGTCCTGCCGGCGGCCACCATTGTCCGCCTCCTGGAGGATCTGGGAGTGGCCGTCATGGTCGACGGAGCTCACTCCCCCGGCATGATTCCTCTCGAGATCGAGAAGATGGGACCTTCGTTCTATGCCGGGAACTGCCACAAGTGGCTGTGCGGCGCCCCCGGTTCCGCCTTCTTGTGGGTGCGTCCCGACCAGGAAGTGACACCGGCCGTCATCAGTCACGGAGCCAACGACCCGCGCACCGACCGGCCCCGGCTGCACTTGTTATTCGACTACCCGGGCACCATCGACCCGAGCCCATATCTCACAGTCCCAGTCGCAATCGAGTTTCTTCGTTCTATCCACCCTGACGGACTCAGCGGGGTCATGGCCGCCAATCGAGCCCTGGCGTTGAAGGCTCGCTCTTTGCTATGTGAAATCGTCGGCACCCCGCCGGCCGCTCCCGACGACATGATCGGATCGCTGGCTGCCATCACTCTTCCGCCAGGGTTAGGGGATGGCCCGCCCGGGTTCGTTGACCCGCTCAGCCGGATTCTCCGAGAGAAGTGGAACATACAGGTGCCTGCCTTCATCTGGCCAGAGTGGCCCAGCCGGAACTTGCGGGTGTCGGCTGCTCCCTACAACCACTTTGAGGACTATGTCGCTCTCGGCGACGCCTTGAAGGTTGAGCTCGCATCTGCGGCGTGAGTGACTGGAGCGTCAGCGGGCGCACCGTGGTGGTGACCGGAGGGTCAAGCGGATTGGGACGAGCAACCGCCGACAGTCTGGCTGCAATGGGTGCCCATCTCGTGCTGTTGGGTCGTGATCGCCTGCGTCACCAGCCAGTTCTCGATGCCATCACCTCTTCGGGTGGAAAGGCGACACTGGTTGAAGCCGACCTCTCTGATCTTGCAGCGGTAGCCGAAGCGGCCCGCTCTATTCGGGAATCAAATCCACCGGTAACGGTCCTGATCAACAATGCGGGGGTGGGAGGGACCCGTGGTGTCACAGCCGATGGTTTCGAGTTGGCCTTTGGCGTCAACCACCTCGCCCACTTTCTTTTGACCCGGCTTCTCATGGACGTAATCGTGGCCCACTCCCCCGGGCGCATCCTCACCTTGTCATCGAACGCCCATCTCGGCTTGAGGTCCCTCAACTGGGATGGCGTTGTTGGCAGGACCAGATCGTGGACTGGCCTGTCGGAATACCGCCGCTCCAAGGCGGCCAACGTGGCCTTCACGGTGGAGCTGAGCAGGCGCCTGAAAGGCACTGGCGTTTTGGCGGCGGTCATTCATCCCGGGCTGGTCGACACGGGCCTCTGGCGCAGACTCCCTGCACCAATCCGCGGATTGGTAACTCGCCGGATGATTCCATCGGAGTTGGGGGCGGCGGTCGTGGTGAACTGCGCAACGGCCGCCGACCTGATCTCCGGCGGGTACTACACCCCGCGCGGCCTGGGCTCCGCCGCCGATTACGCCACAGATCCGGATATTGCGAGGTCGCTATGGGAGCGAAGCGAGGAACTGGTGGCCCGATGGCTGTAAGAGATTTCCTGATCCCACCGCAGGCCTACGAGGCGATGCGAGCCCACGCCTCGTTCTGCTCACCACTGGAGTGTTGCGGTTTGTTGGCCGGGAACACCCCTGGCAAGGTCGAATTCGTGTATCCGCTCACCAACTCCGATCTCTCTCCGGTGGCCTACACCATCGAGCCGTACGAGCACTACCGGGCCTGGAAACATGCCGAGGCCAATGGCTGGAATCTGATCGGCGCGTTCCACTCGCATCCCCAGGGTCCGCCCCACCCATCACCGACCGACCTGCGTCTCGCGGCGGAGCCTGACTGGATCTATGTGATCGTCAGCGGCGAGGCAATCCGCGGGTTCTTGCTGGATGCCGGCTCCTTCACCGAGGTGCGGATAACCGGTAGGCAACTCTGGTCATAGTCGACCAGGGGTGGTGGTGAGGATTCGTCAGCGCATGCCGGGCAGGCAGGATTGCGATTGACCTTCACCGTCATGAATTCCTGATCGAGGGCGTCATACACCAGCAACCTGCCGATCAGTGGGTCACCGAGTCCGAGCAGGAGTTTGATGGCCTCCATCGCCTGAAGCGACCCGATAATCCCGGGGAGGACGCCCAGCACTCCCGCTTCTGCGCAGTTCGGAGACAGTTCAGGCGGCGGGGGCTGCGGGAAAAGGCATCGATAACACGGTCCCCGGTAGGGGTCGAATACTGACACCTGGCCCTCGAACCGAAAGATCGAACCATGGACCACCGGGATCCCCAGATGCAGCGAGGCGTCGTTGACCAGATACCTGGTGGGAAAGTTGTCGGTCCCGTCGACGATGACGTCGCAGCCCGCGAGGAGGTCAAGGACGTTGGCGGCCTCGAGGCGCACCCGTCGCCCGGCAACCATCACATCGGGGTTGATGCCGGCGAGAGTCTGCCGAGCCGATTCAACCTTGGCCTGCCCAACCCGGTCGACACCGTGCAAGATCTGCCTTTGCAAGTTGGACGCGTCAACCACATCGAAATCGACGATGTCCAGGTTCCCCACTCCCGCGGCCGCCAGATACAAGGCCACGGGAGAACCGAGGCCGCCCGCACCGATCACGACCACCCTCGATTCGAGCAGTTTCCGTTGGCCGGCCTCGCCGACCTCGGGCAACACGAGATGGCGGGCGTAGCGCAGTCGCTGGTCCTCGGAGAGGGCGCTGTCGACACTGATAGGACGACCCTCTGATTTCCACCTGGCGATGCCGCCCGCCAGGCTGGTCACGTTCAGATAACCCATATCCTGAATCGTCTTGGCTGCGAGCGCAGAGCGAATCCCCGCGGTGCAATAGACCACGATCGCGGTTTGGGCGGCCAATCCCGATTGCGAGATAGCTGCCTCGACGGAGGATCGGGGGACGAGCGATGCTCCCGGGATGATGCCAGTGGAGAATTCCTCGGGTTCCCGGCAGTCGATCAACACGATCTCCCCGGCCTCGATCGCGGACGCCACCTCCGCCGGGGCTACCTCACGCACCTCTTGGCGGGCCTGAGCCACGAGTTCCTGATATGAGAGGGGCATCCGGGAAGAATAAGGCGTGAGACGGGAGACGTGAGACGTGAGACGGAATCCCGTAGAGTTGGGCCATGGACATCGTCGACGTTTACGTCTTCGTGCTGGCCGGGTTCGTCGGCTATCAGGTCATCAGCCGGGTTCCGGCCCTCCTCCACACACCGCTCATGGCAGCCACCAATGCCATCTCGGGGATCTCGCTGGTGGGGTCGCTGGTGGTAGCGGGGTCCGGCAGGAGCACCCTCGCCACCATCCTCGGGGTGATCTCGGTCACTTGCGCGATGGCGAATGTGGTGGGCGGATTCCTCATTACCGACCGAATGTTGCGCATGTTCCGCCGCACGGGCCCAACCAAGTAGCGAATTTGACTGCAATCCCATGAACAGGGAGATCCTCATCCAGGTCACCTATTTGGTGGCCTCAGTTTTGTTCATCCTCGGCCTCCGCAGCCTGACCAAACCCGATCAGGCCCGGCGCGGCATGAACCTGGCAGCGCTGGGGATGCTGTTGGCGATCATCGGCACGCTGGCCAAAGAGGAGATCGTCAGCTACGGCTGGATCGCGGTGGGCCTCGCAGTGGGTACCGCCATCGGGTACCCACTTGGCATGTGGGTGCCGATGACGGCCATGCCGCAACGGATCGCCTTCTCCCACATGTTCGGTGCCCTGGCGGCCACGTTGGTTGGCGTTGCCGAGTACCACACCGATCTGACCGAGGGTCATCCCATTTCCGGCGCCAAGATGGCCGCCCTGGCCTTCGAGGTCCTGTTCGGTGCATTGACGGTCACCGGCAGCTTCGTGGCGTTTGGCAAGCTGGCCGAGTTCCTGCCGGGTCGCCCCATCACCTACAAAGGGCAGAACGCCGTGAACCTGGTGTTGGCAGCGATCGCGGCGGGGTTGTTCATCTACTTGATCTTCCGACCGGAGACGTCTCCGGCCTTCTATCTGATGTTGGGTTTGGCGACCTTGATCGGGTTGTTCCTGGTCTTACCCATCGGCGGCGCCGACATGCCGGTCGTGATGTCGCTCATGAACTCGTACGCGGGGCTGGCTGCCGCCGCTACCGGCTTTGCCATCGGCAACGAAGTCCTCATCATCGCCGGCGCTCTGGACGGAGCCAGCGGTTTGATCCTCTCGGTGGTGATGTCGAAGGCCATGAATCGTTCGTTCTCCAATGTCATGTTTGGTGCGTTCGGCAAGGTGCTACCGGCGACCGCCCGGACGTCAGAAGGCCTGACCGTGTCCGAAATCAGCCCTGAGGACGCCGCCCTCCAGCTTGGTTATGCCAAGTCGGTCATCGTGGTGCCGGGTTACGGGATGGCGGTGGCTCAGGCTCAACATCAAATACGCGAATTGGCCGAACTGATCGAGAAGAACGGTGGAGAGGTTCGATATGCCATCCACCCGGTGGCGGGGAGGATGCCCGGCCACATGAATGTCCTCCTCGCCGAAGCCAACGTTCCTTATGACCGGCTGTACGACATGGAGCAGATCAACGACCGGTTCAGCGAAGCCGACATCGCCCTCGTTATCGGCGCCAACGACGTCGTCAACCCGGCGGCCCGCAACGATCCCGGCAGCCCCATTTACGGAATGCCGATCCTCAACGCGGACCAGGCCCGAAGAGTGATAGTTCTCAAGCGAGGCATGAGCCCGGGCTTTGCGGGGATCGAGAACGAACTCTTCTATCAGCCGAATTGTTCGATGTTGTTCGGGGACGCCAAGGCCTCCCTCTCCAGGGTGATCGCCGAGGTGAAAGCTGCATGAGCTCGCTCTGGCACCCATTCGCCGAAATGCACGTCGTTCAGGATCACCCCTTCGTTGTGTCTCGTGGCGAGGGTTGTCACGTCTACGACAACGCTGGAAACCGATATCTCGACGCTACCGCCGGTCTCTGGTTCGCCAACCTTGGTTACGGGCGATCGGACGTGATCGAGGCCGTGAGAAGCCAGATGGCGACCCTATTCGCCTATCACACCTTCACCGATTTCGCTGCTCCACCCACCATCGAGTTGGCCGACCACATCGCCTCCAAAGCCGCCGCCCCGGGTTCGAAGGTGTTCTTCACGAGTGGTGGATCCGACGCGGTCGACAGCGCCGCCAAGTTGGTGCGGCGGTTTCATGCTCTCACCGGCAACCCCCAACGAACCGTGTTCATCGCCCGGGATTGGGCCTATCACGGGATGCACGCCTTTGGGACCTCTCTGGCAGGAATCGAGCCCAACCGGACCGGTTATGGCGACCTGGTGGGCGACGTCGTCGTTGTTCCCCACGACGATTCAGAGGCGATGGAGAAGGCGATCGAACACGTCGGTGCCGACCGCATTGCCGGGCTGTTCTGCGAGCCGGTCATCGGGGCGGGCGGAGTGCGGGCGGTGCCGGTCGAATACCTGCTCGGGGTGCGAGATTTGGTCCGCGATGCGGGCGGTCTCTTCATCTCCGACGAGGTAATCACCGGATTCGGCCGCCTGGGCGACTGGTTCGCCGCCAATCGCTTCAATCTGGAACCGGACCTGATCCTCTTCGCCAAGGGGGTGACGGCCGGTTACCAACCTCTCGGCGGTTTGATCGCATCGCCGCGAGTGGCCGCACCCTTCTTCGACTCGCCCGGGGTGGTATGGCGGCACGGATACACGTACTCGGGCCACGCCTCCGCGTGTGCAGCCGGTCTGGCCGTCTGTCGGATCTACCAGGACGAAGAGATCTTCGCCCGCTCTCTCCAACTCGAGAAGGAACTGGCCGTTGCTGTTGCCAGCCTTACCGACCTCGCCCCCGTCATCGGCATCCGGGCTGGAACGGGAGCGATGGCAGCAGTGCAGCTTGACCCAGAAGATCCAACCATGGCGGTCCGGGCGGCATTGGCCGTGCGCAAACTCGGAGTGATAACCCGGGCGCTGGCCGGCAACGGGCTGCAGATCTCGCCGCCCCTGGTATTCACCCCCTCCCACGTAGACGAGATGACGGAGGGGCTCCGGCGCGGCATCAGGGCTCTGTGATTTTCTAGTCTCGACTCTATGGAAGGAGACCAATTATGACCGTTCCCGCCCAGGCGTATCCCGAACAGAGTCAGTCGACGACCATCCTCGTCTTCGGCATCCTCAGCCTGGTTTGTTGCCCTTTCCTGGGTATAGCCGCCTGGGTCATGGGGAACAACGAATTGCAGGCGATCGACGAAGGCCGACGCAATCCTCAGAATCGCTCGAATGCGACTGTGGGCCGAATCCTCGGTTGGATCGGTCTGGGTTTGTGGATCCTCGGTGCGATCCTCACCGCTAGCGGGACTGTGGCCAACCCCTTCGCCAATTTCGGCGGGTGAAGAAGCTCGCTCCACGGGCGTGGATGCTGGGACCGCTGGCGGTTGCGTTCCTGCTCTTCTGGACCCCTACCGACGATGGCCCCACGCTCTGTCCTTTCGCCCTGATAACCGGCCACGCCTGCCCCGGCTGTGGCATGACCCGAGCCCTGGCCTTTCTGGTGAGGGGCGATATCGATCGCACGCTCGTATACCACCCGCTTGCGCCAGTGCTGGCGATAGCAGCCATCGCTGGCCTCGTTTGGTGGATAGGGCAACGGCGAGGGCGATGGCCCGCGATTTCTATCAAGGCAACCAACATCGCCTTGTCGATCGCAGGAGTGCTCATGTTGGGCGTATGGTTGAGCCGGATAGCTGCCGGGACCCTTCCCCCGGTATGACATAGGAGGTAGATCGATGACCACGGAACCACAGGCGGGTTATCCCGAACAGAGCCAGGCCGTCACGGTTCTGGTACTCGGCATCCTCTCGATCATCATCTGCCAGATTCTCGGACCGTTTGCCTGGAAGATGGGCAGCGACGAATTGAAGGCGATAACCGAGAACCGTCGTTCACCGGAAGGTCAGGGCATGGCCCAGGCCGGCAAGATATGTGGGATAGTCGGCACGGTGTTGCTGGGATGCTTCGTAATTGGCATCCTCTTGTTCTTCCTGGTGCTGATCCCCGTCGGCATCGTCACATCTGCTGAATTCGGAGGCTTCGACTTCAGCCCTTGATGACCAGTTGGGGGTGACTGCGAACTCTTGGCTTGCGCCGTTCAACCTGTGCGGCCAGGGTGTCAAACGCTGTGGCCGCCTCGCTTCCTGGAGCAGCCACGACCACCGGTTGGCCCTGATCGGCCCCTTCTCGCATCGCTGGCAACAGCGGGATCTGGACGAGGAGTGACACCCCGATCTCCTGCGCCAGGGCCGCCCCTCCCCCCGCCCCGAATAGCTCATACCGGGTGCCATCGTCGCCCGTGAACCAACTCATGTTCTCCACCACCCCCATCACCTCCTGGTTGACCGTGTCGGCCATCAGGGCAGCCCGGCGAGCGACCCGCTGGGCAGTTGGCTGGGGGGTGGTGACCAAGAGCACCTGGGCACGAGGAAGGAACTGGCTCATCGAGATGGCAATGTCACCGGTGCCTGGCGGCATATCGACGATCAGGAAGTCTGGCGAGTCCCAGAAGACATCGGTCAAGAACTGCTCGATCGCCTTGTGGAGCATGGGGCCTCTCCACACCACGGCTTTGTCTTCGGGGACGAAGTAGTCCATCGACATCGCCTTCACGCCGTAAGCGACCGGAGGCAAGATGGACTGGTCGATAACCACCGGTGGATGGCGGACGCCAAGCATCCGGGGAATCGAAAACCCCCAGATGTCGGCGTCGATCACTCCGACGGAGTGGCCACGCCTCACGAGCGCTACAGCCAGGTTGGTGGTTACCGAAGACTTGCCAACCCCGCCTTTGCCAGAGGAGACGGCAATCACCCTGGTCGGCGACCCCGACTTACCCACCTGGGGTCCGGCCGAGTCACGCAATTTCGTCATCAAGGCTGTCCGGGCATCGTCGTCAATCACGGAGGTTGTGACGTCTGCCCGTCCATCCACTGCCGCATCCACCCCCTGCAAAAGCTCGGTCCGATAGGGATAGTTGGGAACCGGTAGTCGCAGGGCGACCCTTGGTCGTCCCAGCAGGGTTTTCTCGACTTCGCCCAACAATCCGAGATCACCCAGAGTTCGGTTGAACAGTGGCTCGATCACCCCTTCCAGGGCGCGCTGGATGTCCTCGGCCGCGGTCATAGTTTCCCCTACGTGGATAGTGGGTAGAAAACCCCGGTCACTATAGTTTCAGGTGGCGATGGGCCATTCGAGTCTCGACTCTCTAGACCGCAGCATCGGCGACCTCGCCTCATCACTGGGTGATCCGACTCGCCGCGGCATCTACCTGGCCGTACGTCAGAGCCCTGAACCGCTCACCAGTTCCCAGATCGCCGAGCTCTTCTCGATCCATCCCAATGTTGCCCGCCATCACCTCGATCGGCTCGCCGACGACGGGTATCTGAGGGTCACCCACCAGCGAAGAAGCGGTCGTACCGGCCCTGGCGCCGGACGCCCCGCCAAGTGTTTCGAGGCGACCAC
>CAYYRT010000053.1:0-4260 GCA_964474055.1 uncultured Acidimicrobiaceae bacterium
GAGCGTCTCTTCCAGAGACTCCAGATCCTCAGGGCTGATGAGCACAGCCGCCGGAGTCCCGTTCCGAGTGACCACCACTCGCTCGTGATGCTTCTGCACCCGATCGATGAATTCCGAAAACCGATCACGGACCGTACGCAACGACTCACTAGACATGGCCACAATTGTGCCACGCGTTGCCACCAAAGTGAAGAGGCACGCTGATCATCAGTTGGCAGGTCGAGAGGCGTGACAGCACCGACAGCTACCGTCAGGTCATGCGCATCATCGGACTGGGTGTGGACCTGGCCGACATTGCCCGGGTCGATCGAGTGCTCGAACGGTATCCGAGGTTTGCTGATCGTTGCTTCACCGAGCACGAGCGGGCGTATGCCTCTCGTTTTGCGAAGCCGGCTCGCCGGTACGCCGCCCGCTTCGCGGGCAAGGAGGCAGTGATGAAGTCATTGGGAACCGGTTGGCGGCGGCTGCGGTGGACGGAGATTGAGATCACCGGGGGCGGCAAGCCGACGGTCAGACTCTCGGGACGAGCAGCTGCGCTCGCCGACCACCTCGGTGTCAGTGAAGTTCTGGTGACCATCACCCATACCGACACGACGGCCCTGGTCATGGCCGTCGCGGTTGGAGAGCACTGACTTGCTCCCGGTAATCACCCCGGCCGAGGCCGCTCGTCTTGACCAGGCCGCCACGGTTCCGGTCGAGGTGCTGATGGACCGGGCTGGCCGGGCAGTGGCGCTATCGGCGGTGGCGATGGGTGCTGCTTATGGGAGCCAGGTGGCGATCCTTGCCGGCCCCGGTAACAACGGTGGCGACGGCCTCGTCGCGGCCCGGTATCTCCGACGGAGAGGGGTGGGGGTCCGGGTGCACTCTTTTGGTGATCCGAAGACGGCGGCTGCCCAGAGCGCCCAACGCAAAGCACAGGTGGACGGGGTCAGGTTCGAGTCAGCAAACCACCTCGGACCGGTCGACTTGATCATTGACTCCGTGTTCGGAGGTGGCCTGAGCCGGGGACTGCCACCAGAGCTCAAACCCTGGTTGGAACACCCTGCCCCGGTGCTGTCGGTAGATGTCCCCAGCGGCCTCGATCCCGCCACCGGCGAGGTGATCGACGTCTCTTTCACCGCCACCAGAACCGTCACGTTTCACGCCTTCAAGACTGGCCATTTCCTCGGACAGGGCCCCGACCTATGTGGGGAGGTCAAGGTTGCCGACATCGGCCTGATCGGTGGCACCCCCGAGTTTCTGGTCACCGAAAAGATGGACGCCCCCCTACCTCCCCGTCCGCGCACTGCGCACAAGTGGTCGGCCGGCTCGGTCCTCGTAGTGGGAGGAGGTCGCGGCATGGTGGGGGCAGCGATCCTGGCAGGGAGATCGGCGCTTCACTTCGGGGCTGGAGCAGTGGGCCTGGCTGTCCCCGACGAGTCGTCGTTGGCGGCCTCTACGGCGGCCCCGGATTTGTTGCATTACTCGATCGATCAACTTCCCGGGAGGTTTCAAGTGCTCGTGATCGGTCCGGGTCTGGGGAACGGTCATCAAGAACTGGTGCGGCGGGTCCTGGCGGAGTGGCGAGGGCCGGTGGTGGTGGACGCCGACGCCCTCGCCGCGGTGGACGCCACCAAACGCATCCGGTCCGGACCCTTGGTGGTAACACCGCACCAGGGCGAGTTTCGGCGGTTAACCGGTATTGAACCGACCCCACAAGCAGCTACCGACCTGGCTGCCGCCACCGGCGCGGTGGTGTTGTTGAAAGGCAATCCGACCTGGGTGACCGACGGTTCGGCTCCCTGGGTGGTGACCAGCGGAGGGCCGCAATTGGCCACGATCGGCACAGGCGATGTCCTGGCGGGGATGGTGGCGGCGCTGCTGTCGGC
Source organism: uncultured Acidimicrobiaceae bacterium (assembly GCA_964474055.1). Taxonomy (GTDB): domain Bacteria; phylum Actinomycetota; class Acidimicrobiia; order Spongiisociales; family ZC4RG35; genus JAICND01. Next base: position 1,869 of record CAYYRT010000053.1, read on the forward strand.
AGGGGTGCCAGCCCTGTCAGCGGCACGATCTGCCGCCTACTGGCATGGCGTGGCCGCCGCCGACCTCGGCGTGACCCAGACCGTGACCGCCGACGCGCTCTCCCGCCATATCGGACGGTTCCGATGAGACCGTCCTGGGTGGAAGTGGACCTCACCGCGATTCATCACAATGTCGCCGCCCTCCTCGAAGTCGTGGCTCCGGCTGCTGTCTGCGCGGTCGTAAAGGCTGATGCTTACGCCCATGGTGATGTGCCGGTGGCCGAGGCTGCCATCGAAGCCGGGGCGGGGTCGCTGGCAGTGGCGTTGCTGGAGGAGGGTGTCCGGCTCCGCGAAGCAGGAGTCGAGGCTCCGATTCTTCTGCTCTCCGAACCCAACCGCGTTGACGCCGGTGAGGTGGTCCATTGGGGTCTCACCCCGACCGTCTATCGCGCCAGCTACGTGGCTGCTTTGGCCGCGGCCGGTGCCACGGAGGTGCAGGTCAAGGTGAACACTGGAATGCACCGCGTGGGTGTCGACCTCGATGGTCTCGAGGAACTGATCTCGTCAATCAACGAGGCAGGGCTGACCCTTCAAGCTCTGTGGTCACACTTTTCCGTATCCGAGGAGGACCCCGACTTCACCGAACTACAGATCGATCGGTTTGAGCAGGCGGTCGCGTCATACATCGTTCCGATGACCCACCTCGCCAATACAGCCGGGGCGGTGCTCTTTCCTCGCGCGCGTCGTGACATGGTCCGCTGTGGAATCGGCGTTTATGGCGTCCATCCTGGAGCGGCGACCGAAGGCAAGGTGGATCTCCGCCAGGCCATGAGGATCGTCTCGCGGGTGATGTTCACCCGCAGGCTGGCCGCCGGGGAGCGACCCTCCTACGGTCGGATCAGGGCCCTCGAACGGGAGTCGACGATTGCCACCGTCCCGATCGGGTACGCCGATGGTGTGCCACGCAACCTGGGGGCTCGAGGCGGGCAGGTTCTCATTAGGGGTCGGCGATACTCCCTGGCCGGCAATGTCACCATGGACCAGATGATGGTGGACCTCGGCGATGACCCGGTCGAGGTGGGCGACGAAGTGGTATTGCTTGGAAAGCAAGGAGATGTCGCGGTGTCTGTGACCGAATGGGCCGAAAGAATGGAAACGATCCCGTGGGAGATCATGAGCCGAATCGGGCCGCGGCTGCCCCGTCGGTATCGAACGTGACGCTCACCGCCATCCCCGGAATCAGGGTCGGGCACTGGACCGATTCCGGTCTTCGCACGGGATGCACAGTCGTGGTCCTGCCGGAGCCGAATGTCACCACGGTCGAGGTCCGGGGAGGAGCCCCGGGCACCCGCGAGACCGACCTCCTGGCGGTGGGATCGCGCATCGAACAGGTCCAGGCCATCCTCTTGACCGGGGGGAGCGCCTTCGGGCTGGCGGCGGCCGATGGAGTCGTCCGCGAGCTCGAGACAGATGGGCGAGGTCACCAGACCCCCGTTGTCCGCGTCCCGCTGGTCCCGGCTGCGGTGGTATTTGACCTAGCCCCTGATGGTGAAGGAATACGTCCGGGTCCGGAACAGGGCGCGTCCGCTTATCGAGCAGCCTCTAGCGAACCCGTGGCAATGGGTCGGGTCGGCGCCGGCGCAGCAACATCATCGGCCAAATGGAGAGGTTTCGAGTTGAAGGTACCGACCGGGGTGGGCTCGGCCGTGACCGAGACGGGCGACGGGCACATTGTCGCGGCGCTGGTCGTGCTCAACCCTGTCGGTGATGTGTTCACGCTGGAAGGGGAGTCGCTCACCGGTGGATCGTTGGTACCCGGGCCTCCCGCGCAACTCCCGCGGCCTCTGGTCAATACCACCCTGGTCGTGGTCGCTACCTCGTCGAGTTTCACCCGGGCCGATCTCATCCACATGAGGATCCGGGCCCACGACGCGATAGGCGCCTGCATTCGTCCGTCCCACACTCGTTACGACGGCGATGTCGTCTTTGTCTCCGCTTGTGGGAAGACTCCCGGCGACCTCGACCTTGCCGCTGAAGCGGCCTTTGTCGCCACCGGCCGGGCCATCGAGGCCGCAGTGAAGGCCTCCGTTGCCGGGTGATCCCTATCGGGTCCTGATGGTGTGTTGGGGCAACATCTGCCGGTCGCCTGCGGCTGAAGGCATCCTCCGGCATCTCGCCGCCGAGCGCAGTCTGGAGATCGAAGTCGACAGCGCCGGGACCAGCCGCGAGCACGAAGGCCAGGCTCCGCATCGACGAACCATTGCTGAGGCCAGACGGCGCGGCTTCGATGTCTCGGGTCAAAGAGCCCGCCAGATTCGCAAAGAGGACTTCGACGGTTTCGACCTGATCCTCACCGCCGATGACATGGTCGATCGCATGGTGCGGGAGGAGGCACACGGGCGGGGCTCCGCCC
>CAYYRT010000054.1:0-6626 GCA_964474055.1 uncultured Acidimicrobiaceae bacterium
ACTCGGCTCGGAGCAGCTCTTCGACTACACGGTGGCCGGCGACGGGGTGAACGTCGGCGCCCGGGTGGAGTCGCTGAACAAGGAGTACGCGACCGCGACCTCGATCATCATCAGCGAGACGACGTACCTGGCGGCCCAGGAGGTCCTGGACGTCCGGCGGCTCGGCGAGGCCACGGTCAAGGGCAAGACCCGCCCCATCGTGGTCTACGAGCTGCGCGGGATCCGTGAGACAGTGGAGCGCGTGCCCGTTCCGGCTCCCTTGACAAAGGAGCCCGCGGGGGCCTATTGATGCGGTACAACGAAGACTTGACCAGGGGGGAGGAGTAGCCATGGGTGGACGGCGGAGGGACGGATCGCTCCGGCTCGTGGCGGCGGCTCTTTTCGGAGCCCTGCTCTCCCTGGCGCTCGCGACTCCCGCCCTCGCGCAGCAGGCGCCGCCCAGCGCCGAGCTCAAGCGCGTGATCGGCCGCGTCGAGATCCTCCGCAAGGGCCAGACGCAGTGGATCCCGGCCGTGATTGGGGCCCAGCTCGTGGAGGGTGATGACATCCGGGCGTTCTCGGGCGCCCAGGCCGAGCTCGCGCTACCGGATGCGAGTACCGTGCTGCTCGCCGAGAACAGCCGGCTCCTGATGACCAAGATCGAGTACGACCAGCAGAATCAGAGCCGCATCGTCCTCCTGCACCTGGTGGTGGGCAAGGTGCGGGCCGCGATCGCCCAGACCGCGATCACGCTAGTCCGGGCCCGCCAGTCCAACTTCGGCATCTCGACCCCGACCGCGGTGGCGGCGGCGAGGGGCACGATCGTGTGGGTGTACACCGACGGGACGCGGACGCTCGTGGCCGTCGAGCCCGAGCCCGGGCTCCGGATCCAGCCCCGAATCGAGTGCATCACCGTGGCCACCCCCCAGCCGAGGCGCCAGATGGTCCTCGCGGGGTATGCGACGACGGATTGCGGGCCAACCGTGACCGCCACGACGCAGCTCATGTCGATGTCGAATCCCGCGACGGCCGGCACGCCCCTGCTGAACGCGCCGGTCTCCGTTCCCGCCAACATCGAGCAGCTGGTCACCAGCATCGGCGGGCCCACCGTGGGCGCCGCGCCGGTGAGCTTCAGCGTATCTGGGCCGGAGGCGGGTGTGGGCGGGCCGTCAACCCTCGGGGTCAACCAGGTCGTCAATCAAGCGCAGGGGCAGCCGGCAAGTCCACAGCAGTCCACCAACTTCGCCCCCCCCCTACCTCAGTGAGGAGGCTACGCCAACTCGCACCCCTAGGGTGACCGCATCGTCCCCTCGACGGCCCGACGTCTAGACGATCTCGGCCGGCTCGCTCTCTACGGCCTCCTGCTGTGGGCCCCCCTTCCGTTCGGGGCGGTCCAGGGATGGCCGCTGGCCGCCACGCAGCTCTTGGTCCTGCTCGGTCTGCTCTGCTGGATGCTCCGGATGGTGGCCGAGCGGCGGCTTGAGTGGCGCGCAACGGCACTGGACCTGCCTCTCGCGGTGCTGATCGTCCTGGTGCTGGGGCAGCTCGCGCTCGGGAACCACCCGCTGGTGCGCTGGGCGCTGGCGCCCGCAGGAGCTCCTGACGCCCTGCCGTCCCTGTTTCTCACCCTCGGCACCGTCGCACCTGCCCACACCGCCCGCTCGCTGCTGCTGCTACTGACCTATGCGGGCGCCTACCTCCTGGTGATCAACCTGGTCCGGACCCGGGCGCAGCTGGACCGCCTCGTCGGCACCCTCCTGGTCTTCGGCGGGCTCCTGGCATTCCTGGGTTTGCTCGACTACCTCGGTCGTGAGGCCTGGCTGCTGCGCTGGCGGGGCCCCGCCACCGGGCGCCTGTCCGGGACCTTCGTCAACCCGGATCACTTCGCGTCCTGGCTCATCATGCTGATCTGCCTCGGGGTAGGCTATCTCCTCGCGCGCCGCCAGTCGAGCGGGGGCGCGCGCGCACTCACCGGGGTGCTCCGCTCTCGCGACGGACGGGAGCGGCTGGCCCGTCAGTACCTGCCCTTCGTAGCCCTCCTGGTCATGGCAGTGGCCCTGGTCTTTACACTGAGCCGCGGCGCCATCGCGAGCTTGCTCCTCACGGTGCTCATCCTCCTGCTGGTCCTCCATGCGCTTGGCCGCATCCGGTGGAGCCTGATGGTGCTCGGAGTGCTCCTGGCCGCGGTGCTGGGCTACGGCGCCTGGATCGGCCTGGAGCCGCTGCTGACCCGAGTCTGGCAGGCGGACTATGCCGGCCGTTTCATCCAGGGCCTCACGACGCTCCCGATGCTGCGCGCGTTTCCGCTCCTCGGCGTCGGGCTCGGCGCCTATGGCGCCATCTACCTGCGCTATCAGCCGCTGGCCCTGGCCCCCGGCAAGGTGGCCTACCCCTACGCTCATGACGATCTCCTGCAGCTCGCGGTCGAGCTCGGAGCGGTCGGGGCCGTGCTCATCGGGTGGATGGCGTGGCGGGTCGGCAGGGATCTCCTTGGCGCGCACCTCCTCGGGCGGGCGGCCTGCCCGGTCGGCGGAGGCGAGCACGAGGGCGCGCAGCGGCGCGATCCGTTCAGCGTCGGCCTCGGGGTCGGGGCCGTGGGGAGCGTGCTCGCCCTCCTGGTGCACAGTGCCTTTGACTTCGCCGCGCGGATTCCTGCCAACGGCATCTTGGCCTCTGCGTGCCTCGGCATCGCCACGGTGGCCCTCCACACGCGCTTCCAGGCGACCGGCGAGCGGCTGCTGACGAGATCCCACGCGGTGTCGCTCGCCGGCCGCGCCGGCCTCGCCCTCGCCTTGGGCTCGGTGGCGATTGTCGTGTCGCTGGCGGCCGTGCCATGGATCGTCCGCCCCGCCCTGGTGCTGGCCCGGCTCCAGGCAGCCGAGCGTCCGGGCACGGATCGCGTCACTGCCCTGCGACAGGTCGAGGCTGTGCTGGCCCTCGATCCCCGGAATGAGCGTGCTTTGGCTCTCCGCGGCCGACTGAATCTTGCCGCCACCGTGGAGCTCTGGAATTCCGGCCTGGCTCCGGACGGGCAGATCCTGACATCGCTGGCCGAGCGGCGACAGGCCGGCCTGGTCCTCGTGGAGGGTGCGAGGCAGGACTTCGCGGATGCCCTGGCACAGGTCCCGTCCGACTCCCGGCTCCATGACGGTCGAGCCCGCGCCTTCTGGGCCCAGGCGCTCCTCGATCCCGGCAACGCCGCCCAGCATCTGGACGCCGCCTTGGCGTCCTTCTCGCGGGCGGTCGTGCTGGCTCCCGAGAACCCGTTTCCGTACTGGACCCTGGCGGTCTTCGCCGTGCCGCAGGGCGGGCGCTACACCGAGGTCGGGATCCGCGCGGCCCGCGGGGCGATCGAGCGGGATCCGGAGCTGCTGGGCGATCTCGTCGACCAGTTTCTCCCCCTCCGCCTCAGCGGCGCCCAATGGGTGGCGATGGTCCCCGAGTCGGCGAACGCCCGCGCGGAGCTCGGCGCCGTGCTGGAGGAGCGGCGGCTGCTCGCGGAAGCGGCTCAGGCCTACCGGAGCGCCACCGAGGTGGCCTCGGCCGACCAGGCGCCGGTGATCTACTGGGCCCTGGCCCGGCTCGAGCTCCGGGAGAAGCGACCCCGTGAAGCGCTCGGCGCCATCGAGATGGCGCTCGCCCAGGATCGCGATAACCCGGAGCTGCACCTCGTCCGTGCCGAAGCCTTGAGTGCGCTCGGCGACGTGGGCGCCCTGACCGCGTACCGGCTGGCCGTGCTGAAGGCGGAGGTGCCGATGGGGCGGCCCGCGGACCAGCCGTTCGGGCCCCTGGCCCCCCGTACGCGCACCCTCGTTTCCCGAGTCTTCCAGGCCCCTGTCGGACCTGCGCGCTACCATCGCGCCCTGGCTCAGTACCTCACGGACCGCAAGCTGTGGGAGCAGGCGCTCCCAGAATGGGATGCGGCGCTGGCGGCAGTCCCCGGGGATGCGGAGGCCCACTTCGCCCGCGGGATCGTCCTGGACGCACTCGGGAGAGGGGACCCGGCGCTCCAGGAATATCGGCAGGCGGTGGCCCTCGACGGGGCGCGCAGCACGTTCCGGCTCCGGCTGGCCCAGCGCCTCTGGGAGACTGAGCAGTACTACCAGGCGATGAACGAGTGGCGGGCGGTCCTGGGCCAGGACCCGGGCAATCTCGAGGCCCGTCTCGGTCTCGCGCGCGCGTACGTGAAGGCAGGAGACCGGCACGCGGCCGCGCAGGAATACGTGCGCATTCTCCAGATCGTTCCCGACCAGCCCGAGGCCCGGCGGGAGCTGGCCCGCCTGGGTCGAGCCGCGGGCACCTTGAGGTGAGGGCGGTCGGGCGCGGGAGGGCCGATGCAGCCGCAACCATCCAAGATGTGGAGTAAGATGACGCACGCAAACCGGCTCGTGGCTTCGACATCGCTCATTGTGACGGAGCAGGGGGGAAGCGTGGACGCGCTGACCGAACGGGACAGGCAGTATCCGGGTTAGGACCCTTCGGGTGCGTATCGTACTCGGCGATTCTTCGCTGGTGAACTATCAGCAGGGCGGTGGCCACTGGAGCTGGTTCCTGCAGTATCCGCTGGGTCTCAGAGCGTTGGGCCACGACGTGTTCTGGCTCGAGCTGCTGGCGTCGAGCGGTGAGCGCGGGCACGACGTGCGGGTCATCCGCGACTTCTTCCAGCGTCTGACCTCGTACGGGCTCGAGGACGATTGCGCGGTTCTCCTCTTGAACGGGGACCTCGACTTCCAGGCCTTCGAGGAGAGCGAGGTGTTCGGGAGAAGTAGAGAGCGTCTCGCGGAGATCATTCGTAGCGCCGATCTGCTTCTGAACTTCTCCTGCGCGCTGCGGCCGCCCCTGCTGCTGCAATTCGGGCATCGCGTGCTCCTCGACTTTGATCCTGGCCATCTGCAGGTCTCGGCGCTGACGTGGGACCTCGGAATTCGCGAACACGACGTGCTGCTGACCATCGGGTCGAGGGTCAACGCGCCCGACTGCGAGATCCCGACCCTGGACCTCAACTGGCGGACGTTCGAGCCCTGTGTGTACCTCCCGATGTGGCAGGCGGCGCCCGATCCCGGGGCTGGCGCACCTTTTAGCTCGGTGACCCAATGGACATGGGAGGAACTTCCGTGGCGAGGTCGCCAGCTCAGTGTCTCCAAGCGGGCGGCCTATCTGGAGTACGCCGATCTGCCGCGGCGGACCGGCCGGCCCTTCGAACTCGCGGCAAATATCGGCGATGAGGACCCGGCGCACGACTGCCAGTGGCTGCAGGAACGCGGGTGGGAGCTGGTGGCCCCGGAACAGGTCTGCAGATCGGTGCCGCAGTATCAGCAATACATTCGCGCCTCTCGCGCGGAGTTCATGTGCCCAAAGCCGATCCACGTGGAATTGAAGACGGGATGGTTCAGCGACAGAAGCCTTGCCTACCTGGCAAGCGGGCGGCCCGTGCTCGCGCGGGATACCGAGTTCAGCGAACGACTGCCCACGGGCCTGGGACTGGTCGCGTTTCGAGACCTGGAGGAGGCGGTCGCGGGGGTTGCCGAGATCGATGGCCACTACGCGCGGCACAGCCGCGCCGCGCGCGAGATGGCGGAGGAGTACTTTGACTCGCGCAAGTGTCTCGCGGCGTTACTCTCCGCCTGCGCGGGGTAAGGGCACCCGCTCCGGAGGAAGATGGCGACATTGATCGTCGTCCAGAACATATTGCCACGAGCGTCGTCGTGGGCCCCCCTTGGAGCGCGCGGGGGTCCGTGCTGCAGTGGCTTCATGGGCTTCAGGCGCTCGGCCACCGCATACTGTTCGTGAACTTCGTCGAGCAGCAGCTCGCAGAGCGTCGCGAGGCGGCGCAGCAATACTTCGCGCGTGTGATGGAGAGGTGGTGGCGTCATTCCCGGGCTGCGCTCATCGAGGCTGACTCGTTGCGGTCGTTGTGGGGTGTGAGCAGCGAGGGCGTGCGCCAGGCGGCTCGAGAGGCGGACGCCTTGATCACGCTAGCGATCTCCGGACGGCGAGAGCCGCCCTCGCTGCTCGCCGCCATCCGGCCGAGAATCCTGGTCGACCAAGATCCTGGCTACACCCACCTCTGGATCCAGCTAGGCGGCTCTCCTGAGGAGATCTTTGGCGTTCATGACCGGTACTTCACCGTCGGGGCCAACGTCGGCACCCCTCGCTGTGCGCTGCCCACCTTCGGACTGCAGTGGATCCCGACCTGGAATCCAGTGGTGCCGGAGTTCTGGAGCCACGAGGCGCCGATCGTCGCCGGATTGCCGTGGAGCACTTCAGCTCTGCTCACATCCTCCCTCGCCTTCTAGCTCAGGCCGGCATTGCCCACTGATCGCGTAGAGAAGGCGCTGCTCGGTCTCCCAGAGGCGCGGGGTCATCCGGAGCCGGAACGCGCTGCGCATCCGGTCGAGGGCAGATCGTTCCCGACCAGCCCGAGGCCCGGCGGGAGCTCGGTCGGCTGGGACGCGCCTCGGGTTTCTAGCCACGGAGCACCGCCCGACGCGGGCTACGCACCGATGGTACGCTCGGTGCGAACGGACGTCACGTTGGACGAGCGCGACTGGACGCGAGTACGACTCGCCCACGCTTTCGCTTTGGGATCGACCGTCTCGCGACCCTGGTCATGAGCTCGTCAACAGACGTGAGCGCTCCTGGCGCTA
>CAYYRT010000055.1:0-3774 GCA_964474055.1 uncultured Acidimicrobiaceae bacterium
TCGGCTTATCTTCGGTCTGGGTGGACCCGTTTTCTTCTCATCCAGGTGCGTCCTATGGCACTCGCCGACACAGCTATGCCACCGCGCAGTTCGTCCACGCACTTGGACATGTTGCTCGACGAGATTTGCCGTGCTCTTCAGCTCACGAAGACGCAGTTCGACGATGCATCGCAGAAGTACGAGGCCGTCGGAGCGTGGCTGCAGGCACCCGAATCGGGTCTCGTTCGCTACAACCCCAGAATCTACCCGCACGGATCGGTCGCGCTTCAAACCACGTGCCGGCCGTGGAAGCACGAGGAGTATGACGTCGATCTCGTCTGCGAGGTCGACTGGCCCGCGGACCCAATGGGACTCTACCGCTTGATCGGTGAGCGATTACAGCAGCACGCGTACTACAAGACGATCTTGGAGGGGAAGAAGAGGTGCTGGTGCTTGAACTACAAGAATGCCTTTCATCTCGACATCCTCCCGGCTCGCCCAGCTCCGCTGCCCGGGCTGCCCACAGCGATTGTCGTTCCTGATAGGAAGGTCCAGGATTGGTCGCCGAGCAATCCGAAGGGATTCATCGGCTGGTACCATGATCGCGCAGGGACGAGGACCTTCATCCAAAACAGAGCTGACGAGCCGCTGCCCGAGAGCGATCCGGCCGAAGCGCGTCCTCCGCTCACACGAGCCGTGCAGCTCTTCAAGCGGCACCGCGACATCCGGTTCAGGGGCAGCGATCGGGCGCCCCGCTCGGTCGTCCTTACCACTCTCGCTGCGAGCCACTACGGCGGAGAGCAGACAGTCTATTTCGCGCTGCTAGGTGCCGTGACGCGCATTCGAGCCCTCATCGCCCAGACCGAGGGAGTCCCAACCGTGCCTAATCCTTCGAACCCGGCCGAGAACTTTGCAGAGTCGTGGATTACCGATCCCCAGTCCTACGTCGAATTCGGGGAGTATCTCGACGAACTCCAAGAGATCTTGTTTGAGCTCCCGAACGCGGACATCAATAGTGGCCTCCAGGATCTCCTACAGCGCCTCTTCGGGGAGCAGGCTACGAAGAAGGCTCTCGATAGCTGGGGCCGTCGTATGGGGCGGGCACGAGGGGGCAGGGACCTCAGGATCAGTCCGGAAGTTGGCCTGACAACCACGGCTGTTGGCACGAGATCCGTCAGCAGCAACACGTTTCATGGCTCGACGGCCGAATAGCCCAAACGTCACGCGTCGAGTCGATCTCGCCGTCCAGCTTGCCGCGATGCGGGCCGTCTGGCCTGACTTTGACTCGCAGATCAAGGATCGCAGGTTGATTTGTCGGGGAGAGCTTCGACCCACGCCGATCAATGGTAGGTACCGAGTCCGGATTGAGTACGGGCAGTCAGGCTCACCTGCTGCCTTCGTGGAAGATCCAACGCTCCGGCGTCGCAGTCCGGAGGAAAGGATCCCGCACGTCTACGCCGGCCCTCGTCCATGCCTGTACCTGCCGGGGAGTGGCGAGTGGACCCCGAATAACCGAATAGCTGATACCATCGTTCCGTGGTTGGCGCTTTGGCTGTTCTACTACGAATTGTGGCACGCAACGGGCGAGTGGATCGGAGGAGGAGCAGATCCGGGAGGAGATGGTAAGGTTGAGCCGCCCAAAGAGTAGGGAGCTCCTAGAGAGCGACGAGCGGTTCAGAATTCTCAGCCTCGATGGAGGAGGGATCAGAGGGACGTTCTCGGCGGGATTTCTTGCCGAGATTGAGGAGCACACCGGGCGTCGAATCGTCGAGCATTTCGATCTGATCGCGGGGACCTCGACCGGCGGGATCATAGCGTTGGCGCTTGGGCTGGGCATTCCGGCGCAGGAGATCCTGCGATTCTACAGGACTCATGGGCCCGAGATCTTTCCAGCTGCCACATGGGGCACGCGTCTGTCATTGCGACTGCGACGCGCCTTGCGGTCGAAGCATTCTCCCGAGCGGCTATCGGCGGCCCTGAAGAGCGTGTTTGGTGAGCGTAGGATCGGCGAAGCACTCACACGCCTTATGATCGTGTCGTGGGACGGCGCACGAAGTGATGTGCATCTATTCAAGACCGCGCATTCTCCCAAATTCACGCGCGACTACAAGCTTGCGGCCGTTGAGGCTGCTTTGGCTACCTCAGCCGCTCCCACGTACCTACCGGCCTTTCGCGGCCCGACGGGCGTCACATTCATTGATGGAGGCATCTGGGCGAACTGTCCGGCTGCCCTTTCGATCCTCGAGGCGATCGCCGAACTCGGAAGACCTGTCGATGAGATCGACATCCTCAGCATCGGCACAACGCAAGAGCCTCCTCGGCACGTCCGGGCGGCTCAAGTCACAGCCGGGGTCTTTGGGTGGGCTGGGGCCATGCTCCAACTGATGATGGAGGCACAGGTTAAGGGGAGCGTGGCTCAAGCAAATCTTTTGACGAAGCACAGGATGATTCGGGTGAATCATGTGGTGGGACCGGGACGGTTCAGCCTTGACGATAGCCGCACTATTGACGACTTAGCTGCACTCGGAGCCCAAGAAGCACGACATTTTGAGTCCAAGGTTGCCGAGACGTTCTTCGGGTCCCGCGTGCGGCCCTTCGTGCCCTATCATCGTCTCACAACTGGCGGTGCATAGTGCAGAACCTTGGCCCAACTATGCGCGATCCCCCTAAGCACGGTCAGGCTAGATGAAGAACCTCACCGACGCACTCCGAACCGAGATCACCCGCCTGGCCAAGAAAGAGGCGAAGGCGCAAGTCGCCTCGCTCAGGTCGGCGTCCGTCGCTTACCGCCGCGAGATTGCTGACCTGAAGAGGACAGTAAAGCGCCTGGAGCGGCGCCTCCGCTACGTCGAGGGACAGGAGCGTAAGCGCGCCGAGAAGCCGCCCTCGCCAACGCTAGCTGAGGGAGTGCGGTTCTCAGCGCAGGGTCTCAAGTCGCGCCGTCACAAGCTCGGCCTGTCCGCTGCCGACTACGGCCTCCTCGCGGGACTTAGCGCGCAGACCATCTACAGCTACGAGAGCGGCAAGTCGAAGCCTCGGCCGGCGCAGCTCGCGAAGCTTGTCGCAGTGCGGGATCTAGGGAAGCGGGAGGCGGAGCGGCGGTTGGCGTTGCTTAAGCGCTGAGCCGGAAGAACGGTGATCCAATTTGCTGAGACGTCGGAACGTCGCCGAGCCCGGATCGCGACGGCTCTCCGGGCCATCAAGGAACGGATCAGGGGTGCCGAGCGCCTTTCGGACGCGCTCTATGCGGAGATAGCTGAGAGTTTCGGCGTGACGGAGCGCGAGCTTCAGCGAGAGTGGGTGCGGATCCACTGGGGCGGCGCGTGAGTGGGGAGGTCGGCTGAGCGTCTCGAGTGCGTGTCCGCAGACGGTGCCAGCGAAGCCTCACGTCCACCTTAGACCCTCAGGAGGCGCCATGCCCGACGAGCGCACGGAACTTACTCGCCAGCAGCTCTACGAGATGGTGTGGTCGGAGCCGATGAGCGTGATTGCTCCACGCTTCGGGCTCTCCGATGCAGGGCTGGCCAAGATCTGCCGACGCCTCACGGTCCCCCGCCCAGGCCGAGGGTACTGGCAGAGGCTCCGAGCTGGCATGCGGGACCGGAAGCCGCCGCTGCGTGCTCTCTCCGCCGGTACACGCGACCGGGTAATCCTCGCCCGAGCCCAGGCACGGGGGGCCGAGCCCGAAGAGACTGGGCCGGTGGCGGAGCGGCGGCGGTTCGAGTCAGATCCTGATAACCGTATCGAGGTTCCGGAACGAGTGGGGCGGTATCACTCGCTCGTCAGTGAGACCCG
>CAYYRT010000056.1:0-11934 GCA_964474055.1 uncultured Acidimicrobiaceae bacterium
CAGCGTGCGGGCGTCGAAGATCTTCACCTTCTCAAGATCGGTAATCAGCAGGCTCGACTCGTCGGGGCTCAGGAATGCAAAATCCATGAAGAAGTAGTCGCCTTCCCGATCGGCGCACGGGATCGCCGTAGAGCCGAAGCCACTCCGTTCCACCGCCTCCAGAGTCGTCCAGCAGCCGGCCATTTCCTCAACGTTGTCGTTGGCGGGATCCCAGGCCACCACCGGGCCAAACTCGGGAGTGTCTTCGGATACCTCGAGGAGCACGATGCGTCCATCCGGAAGAGGTATGGGTCTGTTCGTCTCGGTGGGACGGCGGTATGTGCTGATCTGGCCGGAAGCGCGGTCGAAAGGCACCACATCGGGATGGATGCGAAGAGAGGAGAAACCCAAGAAGACACCAGTGTCTCCGCCGGTGGAGAGGGAGCTGGCGTTTACGAAATAGCCGGTATCGACCGTGTTGATCTCACCTCCAGCTGTGGTCGACAGATCCCACGTGAGCACCTCACCGTCAAGGTTCGTCTGCAGCAGGGTTTCGCACTGAGCGGCGCAGTCGAACGAGACCGCAGTGCCGGCAGGGCCCAGCCGATGAACCAGCTTGCCCGACTCCAAGTCAAAGACCAGCACCTCGTTCCCCCCTATCCCCACAATCAGCCGGGAGCTGTCGGCAGTAAAGGCCTTGGTCAGCACCAGCAGGTCAAAACCGGTGAGGATGTCGGTTCGGATCCCGGTCGCCACCTCGATCACATCGAGGCCCCCGAGACCATCTACTACCAGGCGTTGTCCATCCGGGCTGAGGATCCCTCCATCAGCGGGGTGTTGCAGGATCATATCCCGGGTGGCAACTTCGAAGACGGTGGTGCCCGATCCGGAGGAGTTGACGCCGGCAACCGAAAACCGCGATCCGTCAGCAGCCCATGACAGCCCGTCGGCGGTCGTCTCCCAGCGGTGTACCGATTCGAACGTCTCGGCGTCGAGCAACTCGACCGCCCACTGTCCCTCCTGACAGTCGGGACCGGGGAGACCCGCCACTGCCAGCCAGGCTCCGTCGGGGGAGAACCGGGGCAGCGGTAGCGCCTCGACACAGGAGGGATAGTCGATGGTCCGCAGCACCTCCCCGGTCTCGACCCGCAAGAGGATGACCCTGGGCGCCAGGTCGTCGGGGATCTCCGATCCCGGCCGGGGCGTCGTCGGCGCGGAGACGGGGAGTGCGAAGCCCTGCCGGGCGGAGTCCACCACCCCCACCGCCAGCATTTCACCGTCGGCGGAGAAGGACAGGGAGAAGAAGTCGTCCACGGTCGACGAGTCGCTGTAGGAGGAGATCTCCCTTCCGCTCGCCACATCGGTCACGGTGACCTTGCCGTCGAGGTGGGCAACGGTGGCCAGGCGAGTCCCGTCGGGAGAAAGGTCGAGCGCCACGAAGCCCCCCGACGGAGAGGCGGCCTCCCGGCTGCGCAGCCGGCTGGCATGCGTGGCCTCGCGCAGGGCGTTGTTCGCTTCCCCCGGCTGCTCAGCACCCGACGGGGTCGACTCGATCGCCTCCAGCCCTAGGAGGATGCTCAGTTCCGGATTCTCATCCAGCAAGTTGATTGCCGAGGCGGCCAGCTCGCGGGAACGGGCCAACGATTCGGCCGACTCCGCCCGGACTGTTTCCGCCTCGGCCAATACCCGTTGGGCTTCGGCCTGGTCGCGCTGATCGACTGCGATCACCGCCCCGGTCACGGCGGCGACCGCGAGAACGGCCAGGGCGATCCCCGCACCCCAGGCGGTGCGGCGGGTGCGGCGGTGCTGGCGAACCTCTTCAGACTCCAGGTCGTCCTTGGGGATTCCCCGCAACGACGAGGCGATGTCGGCCACCACTTCGCGGAAGCGGCCGTTGCGGAGATCGAGCTGGGTCTCCTCCTCTGCCCAGCGCAGATCCACCCAGCGGGGCTCGCCGGTGAAGGCGTCGAGCAACGATGGGGGTACCGACGAGTGAGGATCGAGGCGGCCCGAGGCTTCATCCCAGGAGAGGGTGCCCTCGGTGAGGACCGGGATGATCTTGTCGGGGTCCTTTTGCTCCCGCCAGTAGGCGACCTCTCGATCGACCCAGGCCGAGGCCGCCGCCTCCGGAGAAGTGAGGAGGACAAACCACTCGGAAGCATCGAGAGCGGCGGTAATCGACGACCACAGATGCGGGTTGGCCGAAAGCGACGACTGGTCCCGGAAGACCCGCAACGCTCGCCGCTTCCACCACGGCTTGGCGAAAGTCTGGAGGGCAGCCTGCAGGCGGGGGGCGAGCAGCTCATCGGCGGTGTGGCTGTAGGAGATGAACCCGTCGAAACGGACTTGCCCGGTCCGGGGCTCGGTCTTGGGTTGTTGCACTATCTGCTCTCGATCGTTTCCAGATCGGGGCAGGGATCGATGCGATAAGTTTCGCACTCTTCGGCGGTGAAGCCCCGGGTCAGCCGGGAGACCGCCAGGTCCTTCAGTTCTTCGAGGTCGAGGGTGATCGTCGTCCACAGGCCGGTGGCGGAACCGATGACGATGTGGGTCTCGTCGAGCCAGTAGCCGTCAGAGGCCCCGGGCAGCGGAATCCGAAAGAGTTCAGTGCCGGCGTGGGTGTCCCAGATGCGGACGTAGCCGTCGGTCTGGGCGGTCAGGATCTTGGAGCCGTCGGGAGAAAATGAGATGCCGCGACTAGGACCCGGCACGAGAGACCTGATCGGCTGCCAGGTGCCAGTGTCGTACACAGTCAACTCCCTGTTCCACTCGAGGATGGCCACCAGATCTCCGCTGGCCGATACGTCGGACCAGAAGTTGGAGGAGCCGGTCGGCAGGGTTGCCACCACCCGCCCGTCGGAGACGTCGACAACCTTTGCAACTTGTCCGTCGCTGCTGAGGAGCCAGGTCCCGCCGTAGGCCATGACGGTCCTATGCCCTGGCGGCAGGGCCGGCACGGTCTGTTCCACCAGCGTGCGGGCGTCGAAGATCTCCACCTTCTCAAGATAGGTAATCAGCAGGCTCGACTCGTCGGGGCTTAGGAATGCTCCATCCATGTAGAAGTAGTCGCCTTCCCGATCTGCGCACGGGATAGCCGCAGAGCCGAAGCCACTCCGTTCGACCGCCTCCAGGGTCGTCCAGCAGCCGGCCACCTCCTCAACGCTGTCGCTGGCGGGATCCCAGGCCACCACCGGGCCAAACTCGGGAGTGTCTTCGGATGCATCAAGGAGCATGATGCGTCCATCGGGAAGAGGTAGGGGGGTGTTCGTCTCGGTGGGCCGGCGATCTGTGCTGATCTGGCCGGAAACGCGGTCGAAAGGCACCACATCGGGATGGATGCGATCAGAGAAGAAACCCAAAAAGACACCGGTGTCTCCGGCGGCGGTGAGAGAGTTGGCGTTGACGAAATAGCCAGTATCGACCGAGTTGAACTCACCTCCAGCCGTGGTCGACAGATCCCAGGTGAGCACCTCACCTTGGACGTTCGAGTGCACCAGGGTTTCGCACTGATCGAGGCAATCGAACGAGAGCGCAACGCCGGTAGGGCTCAGCCGATGAACCAGCTTGCCCGACTCCAGGTCAAAGACCAGCACCTCCTGCCCCCCTGTCCCCACAATCAGCCGGGAGCTGTCGGCAGTGAAGGCCTTGCTTTCCACTAAGAGATCAAAGCCGGTCAGGATGTCGGTTCGGGTCCCCGTCGCCACCTCGATCACCTCGAGGCCTCCGAGACCAAGTCCTCCCTCTGCTACCAAGCGTTGTCCATCCGGGCTAAGGATCCCTCCAATAGCGGGGTATTGCAGGACTGCTTCCCGGGTGGCGACTTCGAAGACGGTGGTGCCCGATATTGAGGAGGTGTCGCTGGCGACCGAAAACCGCGATCCGTCAGTGGTCCATGTCAGGTCCGTTTCGGCGGTCGTCTCCCAGCGGTGTACCGATTGGAACGTCTCAGCGTCGAACAACTCGACCACCCACTGATCCGCCCGACAATCGGGGCCGGAGAGACCCGCCACTGCTAGCCAGGCTCCGTCGGGGGAGAAGCGGGGTAACGGTGTTGCCCGGAGACAGGAGGGATAGTCGATGGTCTGGAGGACTTCTCCGTCCTCGACCCGCAGGAGGATGACCCTGGGCGGCAGGTCGTCGGGGATCTCCGAACCCGGACGGGGCGGCATCCCCGGCTGGAAGGTCTGCCGGGCGGAGTCCACCACCCCCACCGCGAGCATTTCACCGTCGGCGGAGAAGGAGAGGGAAAAGAGATGGTCCACGGTCGTCGAGTCGGTATATGACGAGATCTCCCGACCGGTGGCGACATCGGTCACGGTGACCTTGGCGTCGAGGTGGGCAACGGTGGCCAAACGGGACCCGTCGGAAGAAAGGTCGAGCGCCACGAAGCCCCCCGATGGAGAGACGGCTGCCCGGCTGCGCAGACGGCTGGCATGGGTGGCCTCGCGGAGTGCGTTGATCGCTTCCACCGGCTGCTCAGCACTCGGCGGGGTCGACTCGATCGCCTCCAGGCCGAGGAGGATGCTCAATTCCGGATTGTCATCCAGCAAGTTGATCGCAGAGGCGGCCAGCTCGCGGGAACGGGCCAGCGACTCGGCCGACTCCGCCCGCACGGTTTCCTCCTCGGCCCGGGCCGTTTCCGCTTCGGCAAATGTCCTTTGGGCTTCGGCCTGTTCCCGCTGATCAATCGCGATGACCGCTCCGGTGACGGCGGCGACCGCGAGAACGGCCAGGGCGATCCCCGCACCCCAGGCGGTGCGGCGGGTCCGGCGGTGTTGGCGGACCTCTTCGGATTCGAGGTCGTCCTTGGGAATTCCCCGCAGCGAAGAGGCGATGTCGGCCACCACGTCGCGGAAGCGGCCGTTGCGAAGGTCGAGCTGGGTCTCCTCCTCCGCCCACCGCAGATCCACCCAGCGGGGCTCGCCAGCAAACGCGTCGAGCAACGAAGGCGGCACCGACGAGTTGGCATCGAGCCGACCCGAGGCTTCGTCCCAGGCGAGGGTGCCGTCGGTGAGGACCGGCAGGATTCTCTCGGGATCCTTGTGGTCCTTCCAATAAGCCACTTCTCGATCGACCCAGGTCGAGGCCGCCGCCTCCGGGGAGGTGAGGAGGATGAACCAGTCCGAGGCGTCGAGAGCCGCGGTGATCGACGACCACAGATGCGGGTTGGCCGAAAGCGACGACTGGTCGCGGAAGACCCGGACCGCCCGCCGCTTCCACCACGGCTTGGCGAAGGTCTGGAGGGCGGCCTGCAAGCGGGGGGCGAGCAGCTCATCGGCGGTGTGGCTGTAGGACATGAAGCCGTCGAAGCGGACCTGACCAGTACCGGGCTCGGTCTCGGCTTGTTGCACTGTGGCCATGACTACACCTTCTGGTGGAGGGCGTAAAGGGGCAGCGACCCGTAGCCCTTGGCAGTGGGGAGCGTGCCGACGTACTGGCAGACGATCGAGATGTCACCGGCGAGGGCGGCAAGAGCGGCGAACGGATGCGTGACGTAGACCTCGCCCTCGGGGGTGCGGGGTTCGATCCGGGCAGTCTGGGTGACCCCGGCCCCGAAAAACAGGCGGGCGCCGGAGATCGGATCCCATCCTTCGAACACCGGGGCGGCGTGGGCGGCCAGGCGGAGCCCGCGCAAACCGCGCAGCCCGGCGGCTTCGAAGTCGATCTGGCTAATCGTCGTCTGCAGATCGAGGGCACATTGCGCCGCCGCCCCTATTTCAGAGAAGACCAGATAGAGACCGTCACCCCAAGTGCGGCCGGAAAGGAGGTGAGAGCCGAACTTCTCGACCGTTCGGCCGATCTCGGACATCACCTTCTCCTGGAAGAGGAGCACCTGGGCGTCGGAGAGGCGGGAGAAACCGGCGAAGTCGGCGAAGAGGAGCGCCCGGACCTGTCGTTTGGGTAGGCCGGCGGGGCCGTTGGCGGCAATGGCGGGAGGACCGGCCGCAATAATCGTGGCCGGGTGACCACCCGCCTTCCAGCGGGCGACATCGACCGAGGTGCCAGCCGTCTGCCCCGTTTCGACGCCGTCCCACACCGCCACCTGGCAAACGTCGGCCTCAAGCTGTCGAGCCATTACCAGCGCATCGCCCATGGCGATGCGAGCGCAGAAGTCGAAGAGGGTGGGGTCGTCGAGGTATTCGCCGTGGACCGCGGTGACAACCTCGGCGGCCGAGGCGAGGCAGCGTTCGAAGCGACGCACCCAGGCGGGACCGGCCGGCGCCACCGAGGTGCGGACAAACTCCTCCCGATCGAAGGGGAGGGTGACATGCAATTCGGCGCCCCGGTCAAGGAGGATCTCGGCGGCCATGATGTCGGCCCCAGCGGCCAAGGAGCCATAGCCGATCCCCGCCCCCAGCCGGTCGAACGCCGTTTTCAGATCAGACTGCACTCGCGGCTCCTCTGCGGCAGGAAAACGGCTCCCTTCACCGGGAGCACCGATGCGATGACCGCAGAAATGGACCACGGTCGGGTTGGCAATCGCAGCCAGCAGCACAGGGTCGAAACCCTTGAGTTCGCAAACGAGCTTGAGCTGGCGCAGCGTGGTCGCCCGGGAGGCGAGGGCGGACTCACTCCCCTGCCCGGCCCGCCCTAAGGCATCTTCAGCCCTTTGGCGGTCACCGAGTACCAGAGCGGCCTCGGCTTCAGAGGCCAGCAACCAGTAACGGTCCTCGGAACTTGCCGCCTTCGCCTTGGAGAGGACCTCGAGCCCCAGGCGGGCCGAGGCGGCGGCGCGCACTTCGTCTCCGGCTAACAGCCACATCGTGGCTGCGTTCACCGCCAGGTAGGGGGAGTGATAGCGGTCGAATCCCTCGCCGTATCCGGTCGCCGAGCGCGATGCCCACAGACGGCGTTGCTCACCGTCGCGGGCGAGGGCGATGTCCTTGTCGAGGCGGGCGTCAAGGGCTGCGATCTCCTCTGCCAAACGGGCCGCGATGGAAGCGCCTTCCACCGAGGCGAGACCAAAGGAGTCGTAGCGACGGCGGGCCTGACTGGTGGCTCCCGACCGTGCGAGGGCGAGCACCGCCAGATAACGCAGCTCCGTGTCGCCGCTGCCCAACTCGAGGTGGCCGGCGGCGAGGTCATACGCCTTCAGGTACTGGCCCTGACGAATCAGCTGACGGACCTCATCGGCGGAACTGGAGCCGCTTTGGGGGCGAACCCGTTCGATGCCAAGACGACGGCGGAAGCTCTCGACGGTGTGGACCGAAACTGTGGTCGGAGCGGCGGCTCGAACCGAAGCGGTCCGTCCGGTGCCGAGCAGCGAGGCCAGCTCGCCAAAGTAACGGCCGGCACCCAAGCGGGCGAGCGGGACCTCGGAGCCCTCGGCATCGGTGCGAAAGACTTCGACCTCTCCAGCCTCGATCCAGTAGACGGCGTCGGCCGGTCCCCCCTCTTGCACCACGGTCTCCCCCGTGGCGAAGGTGATCAGTTCGGGGCTGTCGAGCCAGTCAGCTGGAGCCGAGTCGGCGAACTCGGTGAGGGCGGGATCGTGGAGGAGGATGCGGTCTTCAAGGGCAGCGAGCTCGGGCGACGGTTCCACGCCGAGCTCGGAGGCCAGGGTCTCCTTCACTCGGGCGTAGGCACGCAGGGCCTCGGCCTGACGACCCGAGCGGTACAGCGCCAGAATCAACTGACCCCACAAACGCTCCCGCAACGGAAACGATTCGACCAGTCCGCTCAACTCCCCAAGCACCATGGCGTGATCGCCGACGAGCAGCTCTGTGTCCATCAGGGCCTCGACCGCCAAGAGCCGCTCCTCCTCTAGACGACGGCTGGCCTGTTCGGCGAATTCGAAGCGGCGGAGGTCGGAGAGGGCGGTGCCCCGCCACTGCGCGAGGGCCTGGCGGAAGGCTTCGGCACCTTTGCCGGGGTGGCCGAGGGTCCGGAACTGGACGCCCCGCTGCACGTGGCGGCGAAAACGGGCTAGGTCCGAGTTGGCCACAGGGATCTCGAGGAGATAGCTATCGGCAAGACGTTTGATGATGTCTTTCCCGAGGGCGTGGCGAAGCCGGGAGACGGTCGAGTGGAGCGAGGTCTCGGGGGAATCGGGCTGCTCCTCGCCCCACAGCGCATCGACAATCCGATCGGTGCTGACCGGCGTCGGCGCCTCCAGGGCGAGAACGGCCAGCAACGCCTTCGGCAGTTCGCCCGGGATCTCAATGCTCTCGCCCGACCTATCAACGACCTGCATGGGACCGAGCAAACGAACGTCCACGAACATGGAAACTACCGATCCTGGCGGCATTCGGTCGGGCGCACATGTCCAAGGCTGGCACATGCCGCTAACCAACCTCTAACGGTCCGTCGGGGTTCGGCTCTCAAGGTGAGAACCTTGGGGCCGCTCTCGACGGCCCTCACTGGGATCGAAGCGACGACACTGGTAGCAACGTCCAGGACGTAGCCGAAGAACCGAGACCCTCGATGCCGATCCCCGATGTGGTCGCCCGCATCACCCAAGACGCTCCCAACCGCTGCCGCCGACTCCCTTAGGGAGTCTCGCGATACGGGGCACGCCAGTCGGGCGCCTCGAAGTCCGGGGCGAAATAGGCTCGTGATCGAGCGATAAGGCCGTCTCGCAGTTCGTAGAGGTTGATGGCCCACCACATGCTGCCATCGGGATAGCGCACCCGGACGACGGCCGTCCCCCGATCCCCACTGCCGTCTATGGCGATAACGGTGTACGACGGCGTTAAGGCGTACATCGTTCCGCCAATGATCTCGTCGAGATGCGAGGTACCGGGGCCAAAGTCCGGGTAGTTCTCGAATTGGGCGCGGATACTGGTGAGGCCCCGAAACCGCTCCCCGGATTGCGGGAACTCGAACACGGCGTCCTGGTGGATGTAGTCGCCGAGTTGATGCCAATCTTGCCGGTCAAGAGCATTCGCGAAGCCACCCACAACCCGCTGGTGGAGGGGATCGTTCACGGCTGGGCCTTCGCCACCGGTTCGGTGGGGCTCGGATCGACGAACCTCAACGCGCCGGCGACGGCTCGGGCCTCGGCCACGGTAAAGACATTGTGGCTCAGGCTGGCAATTGCCCTCTCATGAACACTCACGTATGCCGAGAGTGCCTGCCGCCGCACCTCCAAGGGAAGGTCGTCGCGCGAAGCCATCTGGCGGTAGCCGGCATGAGTCATATAGGCGTCGACGACTATCCGCAGGTCGGTGGCCGGTACGAGCGTCGCCAGCTCCGGCAAGAGACGCTCGAAGGCGCCGCGGTCGAGGTCTGAGAAGAGGCCGTGTTCACGGGCCACCGACATCGCCGCAAGATTCACATCGAGCTCGAAATACACGGCTTTGGCTGCATTGCGGGCCTGAGACATGAACTGACGGCGCTGGATGAGAAGCCCGACCACCAGCCACCCCGTCACTCCGACGAACGAGCCGATCACCCCGGGTAGAAGGTCCCGCCATTCCATTGCAGGGCAGTATCGCTGCTTCTTCGGCCGGCGGCCGGTTTCGACGATCGGTGATACACCAACCCAAGAGAGCAGGTGTCTGGGTAGCCTGCCGGATCGATGAATTGTCCGTCTTGCGGGGCCGACAGCTCGCCTGAGCACAGGCATTGCTCGGCGTGCGGTGCCCGCCTTGAATGGCTGTGTCGGGGCTGCGGCACAGCCAATCCTGTTCATCATCGGTTTTGCTCCGAATGCGGCGATGCCGGGGCGCAGGGCACACCCGCCACATCCACCAAACCGCCACGAGCCGAAGAGCGTCGCTTCGTCACGGCGCTGTTCGCAGATCTGGTCGGTTTCACTCCGCTGACCGAGTCGACCGACGCCGAAGACGTGCGCCGCCTACTCACCCGGTACTTCGACCGGAGCCGGGCAATCATCGAAGGTTTCGGTGGTGTCGTGGACAAGTTCATCGGCGATGCCATCACCGCGTTTTGGGGAGCCGAAACCAGCCACGAGGACGACGCCGAGCGGGCCGTACGGGCCGGCTTGGAGTTGGTGGACGCGGTGGCGGCGCTCGGAGGGGAACTGGGTGGCCCACAATTGGCTGCCCGGGTGGGGATCCTGTCGGGTGAGACGGCCGTCGGTCCGGGGGGCAATCAACACGGCCTGATCATCGGCGACATCGTTAACACCGCCTCTCGACTGCAGACGGTGGCAGAGCCGGGGACGGTCATTGTGGGGGATTCGACCAAGTCACTAACCGAGGGCTCAATCGAGTATGCAAGCCTCGAATCCCAGGTCCTCAAGGGAAAGGCGGCGGCGGTCGCCGTCTGGCGGGCCGTCGGGCCCTTGTCCGCCCAGGGAGGTCGCAGGAAAACGCGCGGTCTGGAGGGACCCTTTGTCGGCCGCCAGGAGGAGCTGCGAATCCTCAAGGATCAGCTGTCGGTGGTGGGACGCGAACGGAGACCGCGCCTCATATCGATTGTCGGTGAGGGGGGAATCGGAAAGAGCCGCCTGGTCGCAGAACTCGAGGCGTACGCCGGAGGCCTGGCTGACGGCGTCCAGTGGCTGCAAGGACGCTCCCCCGCTTACGGCGACGGAGTCACCTTTTGGGCTCTGGGAGAGATGATTCGACAGCTGGCCGGTCTGGCTGAGACGGCCGATGCCGGCACCAGCCTCGCCCGGCTGCGGGCCACCTTGTCGGAGTACGTTCTCGATGCCGAGGATCGCCGATGGATCACGCCCAGACTGGAGGGATTGCTCGGCCTCGCTCCGGTTCCCCCCGGAGATCGAGAAGAGCTCTACGGCGCACTGCGAATGTTCTTCCAGCGGATCACCGAACACGCCCCCACCGTCTTGGTGTTCGAAGATCTGCACTGGGGAGACCCGGGACTGGTCGATTTTGTCGAGCAACTCGTGGAGCGCTCACCTCGCCATCCCCTGCTGGTGATCACACTCGCCCGCCCGGCTCTTCTCGACCGCCACCCGGGCTGGGGTGCCGGAAAACCGAATCGACTTTCGATCCATCTCGGGCCGTTGGCGGAGGCTGACATCGCCGAGTTGGTGCGTGGTCTGGCGCCTGACCTGACAGTGGAGGAGGTCGAGCGGATTGCGGAGGCGTCGGCCGGAGTGCCCCTCTACGCGGTAGAGCTGGTCAGG
Source organism: uncultured Acidimicrobiaceae bacterium (assembly GCA_964474055.1). Lineage (GTDB taxonomy): Bacteria > Actinomycetota > Acidimicrobiia > Spongiisociales > ZC4RG35 > JAICND01. The sequence goes on from CAYYRT010000056.1 coordinate 11,039, forward strand.
ACATGGGTCGCCGCCGGTCTGTCCACGCGGGACCGCCGCTCCGGAGCCACGGGAGGCCTCTCGATTCCCGATTCGTTGCACTCGGTCATTGGGGCCCGGCTCGATCTCCTCGACCCGGTCGACCGGATGTTGCTCCAGCAGGCTTCGATCCTCGGTCAGACCTTCACCATCGATGCCCTGGCGGCTCTCGTCGGCGACGGCGCGAGTGATGTCCGCGCCAGCCTCAACCGCCTGATCCGGGCGGAGGTGCTCGCCTTGGAGGACGATCCGACCTCACCCGAGCGCGGTCAGTACCGCTTCATCCAGGAGCTGATTCGGGAGGTGGCTTACGGTCGCATGACCCGGACCGACCGCCGGGCCAAGCACATCGGCGCCGCTCTCTATCTCCAGGCGTTGGACGATCCTGAACTTGCCCCCGTGGTCGCCTTCCACTACCTCAAAGCATACGAGGCCGATCCGGGCCACTCCCCGGAGCTTGCCGAGCAGGGGATCCAGGCTCTGATGTCTGCCGCCGACCGTGCCGCCAACCTGCACTCGCACCGCCAGGCCGTCAATCTCTACCGCCAGGCTGCCGCCCTGACCGACGACCCCGCCCGGATCGGGGCCATCCTCGAACGAGCACTCGAGTCAGCCCGGGCAACAGGCAACAACGAGGTGGTGACGGCTACCGCAGCTCAGGCAACCGACGGCTACCGGCGAGCCGGTGACATCCAGGGCACCTCGCGGGTAATGATCGTCGAGGCCGAATCCCTTTGCGACGAGTTCCGGGCTCAAGAGGCGATGGACCGCCTGGCGACGATCCCCGAGGACCAACTCGAGCCGCAAACTCGGGTGAAGTTCCTTGCCGCCAAGTCGAGAGCCTCCTTTATGACCGATCGGCCCCACGAGGCGATCGA
>CAYYRT010000057.1:0-1838 GCA_964474055.1 uncultured Acidimicrobiaceae bacterium
CGTGCGGCTGGGAGGGCCAATGGAACTGAGCCGGCGGCCCCGGTAAACCTGCACGGAGACGCAGATGGGAGACAGTATTGCCGATGGAAATCGCCAGGAGCTCAAGCCCTACTGCCAACGCTTCAGGATTCCAATTCCTGACGGTGTCTAGCGGCGTGAAGTTGTAACGGTCGCCAAGGCCAGACCTCTGGTAGAACCGACTACCGAAGACGCTGCGACTATCGAGTATGACATCCTCAGGTTCTGGTCCCCCCAGGGTGAACGTGAACCCTCCTGGCTTCACTCTGAGCCCGTGCTTGATCGCATTTGACTCAGCGGTGAACTCCTCATCCACGAACTCATGCGCGAAGAGAGCCCATGCGTCGGCGAACCCCGCCCTGATACGTTGCTCCTCGGAAGGATCAGGGATCGACAAGCGGTTGACCGTTTGAGACATGAGGGTCCAGTCCACCGCCTCGCCCATTCTGTGAAACCGCAGCTCACGGTCTGAGATCTTCCTCACCACGCTGCGCAGCTCGTGAGGACGATACGCCAGTATCCAACCCAGTGGGCAGTCCGGAGCTTGGGCGGCAGCGGCGATCAGAGCGAACAGCGTCTCCATCGCGTGGGCGTACAGGAGGCGCAAGTGCATGGCCGCAGACATACTCGACTTCTCCACGACCTCGCCTCGCAAGTAGTCTACGTGCTCGACAAAGAACCGAGGCTCAATGCCGCGAAGGAATTCATCGTTGTCTCGTGGAAGGTCAGCCGCCCAAATAGCTACGGGCCTTTCATCGACCACGAGGTTGTAGCAATGGTCCATGACGTCTCTTAGGCTTACACAAGTTGCGCATAACGTTTCTAGGGTGCCGACGTGGCCCACCACAGGTTACGCCGAATCCGTCCACTTGCTCGATCGCACCTATACCGCCGACCATCCTCTCACGTCAAAGGGCCATGTTTCACCGGAGCGAGCGAAGCGAGCGCAGGCGGCACCCGGTTGTTATCCGGCGGTGCACCGTCAGGTGTACCACACCGTCGGTCATGTCCCAAGATCCCGAAGCCGCTCCCGCTCCATATAGCCCACCCAGGCCTCGCCCTCCGGGTAGCGCAACGCGAAAGCACTGACGAAGTCAAAACAGGCATCGCGATGTGCACGTGAGTCCTCGGGGTAGGTCCCGGCGCGCGCGAGCTCTATGTATCTAGCAACCCATAGCAATCGGCACGCGAGGTAGAATGCATTCGTGCCTTCCGCACCCTTCAGGGTGGTCCCGTACTTCCTGTCGCGCACGGCGATCTGCTCGAATCCCTCCTGAACCAACGCGATGCGCCGGAGATTCGAGGAAAAGGTCGCATTGAGGTCGGGGCCCGCAGCTTCTATGTAGCGAGCCGCATCGGCAAAGAGCGCTTGGGTGCGCTCCATGGATTCCACCGTGAGGCCGACGTCAACGATATCCAGGTTCGCGACGCGCGTTGCCGGAAACAGCAGCCGGAGTAGTGGCCACATCGCAGCTCTCAGCCGGCCGGGGTTGGATGACTCCACTTCCGTAAGGCCTCCTCGGTCTCCAGATGCGCTGCCGCACTGCCGGATAACGTTCAGGGGGAAGCGACGTCGAACCGCAGGCGCCCCATCGGGGCGCTGAGGATTCGATGTGCCGCAGGCCCGGAGCGGCGCTAGCCGCGGAGGCGCTCACCGTGTGTTGTGGGACGTGCCGATGCCCGAGTACTCGGCTACGCAGCGACGTGTACTGCCATGGGCCGGAAGATTCCCCCTGCCTCCGCAGAAACGTCCGACCATACATCGACCACGCCGTTGTGGTCGATGACCTCGATGACCACCGCAAATGACTGCTTGAAGT
>CAYYRT010000058.1:0-4947 GCA_964474055.1 uncultured Acidimicrobiaceae bacterium
GGCAACACCCGACGGCTAGCCTGTCAGCGCCGCATCGAACGGGTTACAGGTTCCAATGCAGGAGCAGGGCCTCGTCGACGTCGAGCACGATCGGGTGAGGGACGACTCCCCGACCATGAGCGAGTCATCCCTGGGACGTTCTCCGGTCGACCCTCGGGCGTACCTGGTGTATCGAACGGCCGTTCTCATCGGTCTGGAGATCGAGCACCCGGTTCCCGTTCGTTATCAGCTGTTCGAGCATTGTGCCCACGATTGAACGGGCCCGAGAGCGTGCTCCTCGTGCAGGGAAGAGCTGATGTATGCGAGCAGCACCTATACTTGAACGGCGCCGACATAGCTCAGCGGTAGAGCAGCTGTTTCGTAAACAGCAGGTCCTCGGTTCAAATCCGAGTGTCGGCTCCACATTTCACGCACGGATCCGTCCACCCAAGTAGCCAGGTGCCTCGACTGGTGGCGATCTGACCCCTGCGCTGACCCCTGCCGGATTTCAACCCGCGGCGACCTCTGTCGAGCGTCGCCCGAACACCACGTCCATCTGTTCCGCGGCAGCCCTGCCGAGGGCCGGGATGACGTGGGTGTAGGTGTTGAGGGTCAGGCCGATCTGGCTGTGACCGAGCGTCTCCATGACCACCCGCGGCGCCACGCCCTGGCTGCGTTAGCCGTGTGTTCGTCGTAGTCGGGTTCGCGGTATCGCTAGTACGCCTCCAGACACGATGTACTCATCGTGTCGAGTACTCGATTAGCGCCGAGTCCCACCTGCCAGGGCCCCGGTCGCCGGCGGTTTTAGCTGTTACGACGTAGCCGACGCGGGGAGCCGTGGATAACAGCTAGCCACCGCGACTTACCCGTGCGTCGTGGGCATTGTTATCGTGTGGACCTTATCGGGTGAACCGGAGGAGGCCACTGATGCCTGAGCAGGAACACTCCGTCGACGAACAGATCGCGGAGGCGGAGGCCGAGGCAGCCGAGGCTCGCGAGGCGGGCCGAGAACTAGAGGAGAGAGAGGCCCTGGAGCGGGTCGCTGTCCTGAAAGCAGTACGCGGCGCGCAGATCGGGTATGCAGACAATCAGGGCCACGAGGACAACAAGGCGCGAGGGTAGCTGCCCGTCGCTCCGGCTCGACTGGCCGGCGGCACTCGAAGGCCGTGATCGTCGTCCGGACGCGGAGCGGGCGAGCCGTGACCTGCGGTGTTGGAGGTCGACCCGGAGTCGTTCGACGTAGAGGCTTAGGACACCGCGGCAAGATGGCAGACCGTGCAGGGCAGCCGCACTTTTGGTAGCTGGTCATCCATCCACTCAAGCTGCTCGTCCTCATGGAACGTAGTACCGCACTCGAAATGGAGCATCCCCTCAGGATCGGGCTCTAAGTCCATGAGCAGGTGCCAACCGTTCGGCATCGGGTCGCCCTTGCGATGTGCCCACCGCTTGGTTCGGCGATCTCTCGGCTCGGTCATCGCTCGGTCGCCGCCTGCATCCAGTCCCTGTCGACCATTTTCGGTCCCCCATTCCAACGCCCCGGCCGACGTGTAAGCACCGACAGGGGGGCGGATTGATTCTATTCGGTTCCGCTCGTCTTCGAACCCGACCCGTTCCGCCATAGCCTTCGGCTCGTGGATCGTGGTCGGCCTCCCGGCGTCACGGTGACCGCCGAGACACTGGACGTTGGCTCTCGAGGTCGAACTCGACGAGGCGGACGTTGTCGATGGGCACGTCAAGGGTGATCACGCCGTTCTCGGCGACCAGGACCCGGCGGTCCGTTAGAACGAGGCGGCCGCTCGCAGATCGCCCTAAGCGTTAAGGGGCCCGACACCACCAAGCATGTTGACCGGGGCGGGCCTGCCGAACAGGTAACCCTGCCCATACTGAACGCCGAGCGAGAGGAGCGTCTGCCGCTCGGCCTCGGTCTCAATGCCCTCCGCCACGAGCCGACAGCCCGCGCTGGTGGCGAAGTGGCTCATCCCAGCAATCATCGCCTGGCGTGCCTGATCGACGTCGACCGAGCGCGTCAGCCCAAGGTCGAGCTTTACCGATGCGGGCCGCAGTTCGAGGATGTGGCGGAGGCTGGCGTGCCCGGCTCCGGCATCATCGACCGCGAGTTGGACCGTGGGTCCAAGGCGGATCACCGCGTCGCGCACGACGGCGTAATCGTCGATCGCGACGTGCTCCGTGATCTCGATCTCGACGCGCTGCCTTGCCGCGGCGAGCACCCCGCCAAGCAGGTCGTCCGCCAAGAGCAGGTCAGGCGAGACATTGAGGCTGAGCCAGAGGAGTGGATCGAGGTCCCGTGCCGCGTCGATGGCCGCCGCGAGGCAGGCGAGTTCGAGCTCCTTGCCGAGGCCGGCGGCCTCGGCCTCGGAGAACCGCAGATCTGGCGGCAGGCCGTCGTCGAAACGGGTGAGCGCCTCATAGCCGATCAAGTCGCCGCTCTCGAGGGCGACGATCGGCTGGAACACCGGCCAAAAGGCCTTCGCCTCGATGATCTTGCGGATCCGGGCTGACAGATCGTCCGCCGCGATCCGCCCTTGCAGGCTCGGCGCGAGGAGTGCCGTGGCAAGGGTCGCGATCTGACCGATCTCGGGCAGCCGACCGGTGAGCTGCTCGAGACCATCGCGCGCGCTGCTCCCCACCGCCAACAGGCCCACTGGACCATCGTCACCGCGGAGTGGGGCGTACGCCACGGCGCGCAGGCCGGCGCTCGCGAGCTTCGCGCCATAGCCGTTCTCGGCGGGACCGGGTTGCCACGCCTCGGACCATGGCTCGCTTCTTGCGTGTTGACGCAGGTAGCGGCCGCGCAGTCGAGGGATCGTCCGACCGGCCACGAGCGCGCGCTGGGGCGGCCCGACCACGGCGATCGGTGTGACGACATCGCCGGCTCCGAAGGCGAGGATCGCCGCGGCGCCGAAGCTCGGCAACGAGACAATCTCGCGGCAGATGGCCTCCGCGGTCGCCTCAGGCGTTGCGCCCGGGGTCATCCGATCGAGCGCCCCTGCCAGATCCGTCTGCGAGGCGACGCGGGCTTCGAGGCTTCGCTCTCTGGTCACGTCTCGGGCCAGACCGACGTATGCGATCAGCTCACCGGCGGGATCGGCCACGGGCACCACGGTGCGCTCTTCGATGAGGGTCGCACCGTCGCCGCCAGTCCGCTCGACGACGCTGACCCACGTCCGCCCGTCAGCCAGCGCGCGAGCCATCGTGGCCTGTTCCTCGGGCGAGAGCACGCCGGCGAACGTGCCTGGGTCGACGCGTCCGACCGCCAAGCGCGCGGCCCCGGCTGATTCCGCGAAGCGGCGATTCGCGAACAGGAGCTGGCCCTCGGGATCGGTGATGACGAGCGCCTCCGCGGCATCGAGGGCGGCATGCAGACGGTCGCGCTCGATGTTCGCTCGCCGTTCGCTAGTCAGATCTTGCAGGATCGTAATGACCGCGCCGATCTCGCCGGACTCCCGGCGCAGCGGGGCGACCCACTGCCGGACGGGGACGACCGAGCCGTCACGGCGAAGACGGTGGACCTCATTGGGGCCGGACGAGGACCCATCGAACGTGACCGGCGCTGCTTCGTGCGCCTCGGAGTCTCCGTCGGCGACGGTCGGGTTCGGGTTTCCCACGATATCGGCGGCCGGCCAGCCAAAGAGTCGCTCGGCGGCCGGGTTCCACATCTCGACCACTCCACTTGGGCCGACGACATGGATCGCCAGCGCGGCGTTGGCCACGATCGCGTCGAGGCGCGAGGTGGCCGCCGTCAGGGACTTGTCGCGCGCGAGGAGCGCCAGTTGCGCACGTCGAATGGCGCGTCCCTCGCGGCTCAAGAGGACGAGAAGCAGGCTCGATGTGGCCGCCACGAAGCCAAGACCTTTGAACGACTGGACCGTTGCCTGTGCCTGGCCGGCGGGGAAGAGCGCGGCCACCACCTGGTCACTCAGCAGGATCCAGGCGCCCGCGGCCAGCGCGTACGCTACGACCAGGCGGATGACGGGCACGTCGCGGACCCGCGCGCGGCCACGGCGCCGCGCGAGCACGCCGTTCGGGCGGGCGCGTACCGGCAAGCGGACGAAGGGCAGGCGAAACGAGAGCACGGCAAGGTCATCGTGCGGCAGGGTGTTGGCGCCGTGCACCGACCCATTGGTCCCGCCCGACCGCAACCGAATTCCCCCATCACATCGGCTCGCCGACCCTGGTCGAGCCGGCGGCCGGTGGTCCCGCATTCGCAATCGCCTCAACGATGAGGCGCTCGCGGTAGCCGATTGGTGAGCCCCCGCGCGTCCTGGGGGTGCACGACGCAACGGGGCCGTCGCCGATGGTAGCGTTCGGCCAGGAGCAGGCGCGGATTGACCGTGCAACCGCCGGCGCCACGGCACCTGGCGGCCTTCGCCTTGCCAGTCTGCCGGGGGAGCAAGTCCGTGATCGCGACGACGGGACCGGCTTGGAGGGCCGGTGCCAGTGTGTCAGGCTCGCGGCCGTAATCGTCTCATCGGAGCGTGGTCAATCGCGGTCATGTACGGGATCACCTCCACTCGAAGTGACCAGGAGACCGCGTCTATCGCCGCGGTACTTGGGACGGTTGGGCCAGTCATCCTCACCGTTGTCGGGCTGAGGAAGCTGCGGTAGGCCTCCGGTCGCGCCTTGTGGTCAACGGTGGTCACGCGGACACAGTACGACCCCCGTCGGCCCGTCGAGGCTGGCCGGGGCCGTTCGGGTCTCGCGAGTCCATCCATTCGTACCCATGCCGTAGCCAGAAAGATCGCCGGCGTGGCAACGTCGCCTGCCTGAGCGGAGGCGCGTCGAGTTGGCGCCGTTAAGCGCCTCGCGCACGATCCGCTCATCGCGTCGAGCTCGTGTCGCGACGTCGTCTCGGCGCGGCGAGTGATATCGACGCCCGAAATGTGTACTGCGACGGTCACACGACGCACCCAAATCGGCCATTCATCGAACGCTCAGCTGATGTTGGTG
>CAYYRT010000059.1:0-4890 GCA_964474055.1 uncultured Acidimicrobiaceae bacterium
CGTTCGAGCCTCTCACTCTGCACCACGGTGCCCGTCGGGCCGTCGATCAGCTGCACGTCGATCCGCAGCAACTCATTGGACTCCGATACGCTGCCCTGGACGAGCGTGCGCGCACCGAGCGCCCGTGCGATGCTGTCGGCGCTCGCGTCCGTACCGGCGAACGGCTTGACGCCGTTGCGGGAAACGACCTCGAGCCCCGACACCTCGGAGAGCTCGTGGATGAGGGATTCCGTCAGCCCGTCGACCAGGAACCCGAGGTGGCGGTCGGGAGTGAAGTCTTCGAAGTAGAGAACGGCCACTCGATCGTCGAAGAACTGTGGAGCGACCCTTTTCGACTCGGTACGCGGGAGGAACTGAATCGTCAGGCCGATCGCGACGAGGGCGAGGAGCACTCCGAGTCCGAGGAAGCCGAGGTGGGAACCCGGCCGAGTGAGGCGATCCCGGAGGGCCCTGCGCCGAACGCGACCCGGGGACTCGCCCATCGTCTCCCAACCCTCGACCCGGAGGAACGAGACCTGGTAGACCGGGATCGAGACATCCATTCCTTCGATGGAACGCTCCCCGAGGGGCTCGAAGTCGAATTCGGCGCGGTGGTGGAGCTGATTGCGGACGTCCATGCTCGTGAGCACCTGATCGCCCTCTGCCAGCCCCTCCAGGCGCGAGGCGACATTGACCCCCTCTCCGTAGAGATCGCCGTCCGGACCGCTCGCGACCTCGCCGACGTGGATCCCGACGTGGAGCTTTGCGCCCGCCAGGCCCTCGCGCTCGGCGATCCCGGGGAAAGCGTGCGTCAGCGAGCAGGCGGCCTTGACGGCGGCTTCGGTGCTGGAGAACTCCGCCAACGCACCGTCGCCCAGGAACTTGACCACGCGCCCGCTGAAGCGCGCCACCATGTCCTCGCAGACCCGCTGGAACAGCGCCACGAGCCGCAGCGCCTGATCTTCGTCGCGCGAGGCCCACCGGCTGAAACCCGAGAGGTCGGCGAACCAGACCGCGGCGAGCCGGTGCGGAAGGGAGCTCATGAGAGGCGCTCCTGTGGAGGCATCCAGTCAGCTGTTTCATTCTACAACTCGCGATGGAGGGGAGTAAAGGAGCCGCGCCCGGCCCGGGAGGCCACTCGATCAGTGAGAAGGAGTCAAGCTCGACGACGTAGCGTCCGGGCGGCCCGTTCGCTATGGTAGAGGCCGATTCGATGGGCAAAGTCCGTGTCCTCGGCGAGTTCATTCGCTTCCTGCGTGCTCGCAAGAAGTACTGGCTGGCGCCCATCGTGATCGTGCTGATCCTCCTGAGCCTGCTGATCGTCTTCTCTCAGGGCTCGGCGCTGTCGCCCTTCATCTACGTGCTGTTCTGATCCCGGCACCCATCTTCCCACGATGGGGATGATGATCGAGTCGCTGCGAGAGGACTTCCGGGCTCTCGACACCAGCCACCAGCGTCTGCGCTCGTTCGGTCTCACGATCGGGCTGCTCCTGATCCTGGTCGCGTCCGTGCTGGTGTGGCGTGCGGGATGGGTGGTCGGCGGGGGAGCGCGCTGGCTGGCGGGTTTCGGGGCCGCGCTGTCCTTCCTCGGCCTTGCGGCTCCCGCTCTCCTGCGTCCCGTGTATCGAGGGTGGATGGGCTTCGCGCTCGTACTCGGTCACGTGATGACCCGGGTCCTCCTCTCCGTCGTGTTCTTCCTCGTCGTCACGCCGATCGGCCTGATCCGGCGGGCGCTGGGACGGGATCCGATCCAGAGATCCCCGGCGCCGGGGATCGCGTCGTACTGGATCGAGCGGGACGACGTCGAGGCTTCCACCGAACATCTCGAGAGGTACTGGTAGGATGGACGTCCTCGGGATCTCCTGCTGGTATCACGACGCGGCGGCCTGTCTGGTGCGGGATGGCGAGGTGATCGCCGCGGCCCAGGAGGAACGATTCACCCGGCAGAAGCACGATCCGCGTTTCCCCCGGCACGCGATCGACTATTGTCTCGGCGCCGGGGGGATCGAGAGCCGCGATCTCGACGTGGTCGCGTTCTACGACAAGCCGTTCCTCAAGTTCGAGCGGCTGTTGGAGACGTACACGAGCTACGCCCCGGTGGGGCTTTCTTCCTTCCTCGAAGCCATGCCGCTGTGGCTCAAGCAGAAGCTCTGGATCCCCGACATCCTGTCGCGGGAGCTGGACTTCGACGGCACGATCGTGTTCCCCGAGCACCACCATAGCCACGCTGCCAGCGCCTTCTACCCGTCACCCTTCGAAAGCGCCGCCTTCATCACGACCGACGGCGTGGGCGAGTGGGCCACCACGTCGTTCGGAGTCGGGCGGGGTCAGCGGCTATCGATCCGCGGCGAGATCCATTTCCCCCACTCGCTGGGGCTTCTGTACAGCGCGTTCACCTACTTCTGCGGATTCCGGGTGAACTCGGGCGAGTACAAGCTGATGGGCCTCGCCCCCTATGGACGGCCGCGTTACGTGGAGGCGATCCGCGACCGGTTGATCGACCTGCGCGAGGACGGCTCGTTCCGCCTGAACATGGAGTACTTCACCTACCCGGCCGGGCTGAGGATGACCGGCCGCCGGTTCGCCAGCCTCTTCGGCGGACCGCCCCGGGCGCCCGAGAGTCCGCTCACCGAACGCGAGATGGATCTCGCGTGCTCGATCCAGACGGTTACCGAGGAGGCGATGCTGAACATGGGCCGTCACGTCCACCGCGAGACGGGCGAGCGACATCTGTGCCTCGCCGGCGGCGTGGCGCTCAACTGCGTGGCGAACGGGCGGCTCCTGCGGGAGGGACCGTTCGAGCGCCTGTGGATCCAGCCCGCCGCCGGCGACGCGGGTGGGGCTCTCGGGGCGGCGCTGGTGGCGTGGCACGAGTGGGCTGGCGCACCGAGGCGGCCCGCGCCGGGCGACGCGATGGCGGGGAGCTTTCTAGGTCCCTCGTTCCCCGACGAGGACGTGGCGGCGTTCCTCGACCGGGAGCGGGTCCCGTACGAGCGGGTCGGCTACGACGATCTTCCGGGCCGCGTGGCGGAGCTGCTGGCCGACGGGAGGGTTGTGGGGTGGTTCCAGGGTCGCATGGAGTTCGGGCCGCGGGCGCTCGGCGCGCGCTCGATCCTGGCGGACCCGCGCGGCCGCGACGTACAGCGGACGGTGAACCTCAAGATCAAGTTCCGAGAGAGCTTTCGCCCGTTCGCCCCGAGCGTCCGGGTCGAGCGCGCGCGCGACTACTTCGACCTCGATGTGCCGAGCCCGTACATGCTGCTCGTGGCGCCGGTACGGGGATCTTCGATCGAAGGCGAGGGACTTGATCGTTTGCGGCACGTCGACTCGGTCGTGCCTGCCGTGACCCACGTGGACGGATCGGCCCGCGTGCAGACCGTTCACGAGGAGACGAACCCGCTCTATTACCGCCTGCTGCTGGCATTCGAGGCCCTGACCGGGTGCGGGGTGCTGGTCAATACGAGCTTCAACGTGCGGGGCGAGCCGATCGTGTGTACGCCGGAGGACGCGTACCGCTGCTTCCGCCGGACCCACATCGACGCGCTCGCGATCGGCCCCTGCCTGATTCAGAAGGATGACCTGCCGGACGCGGAACGGGCCATATTCACGGCCGAGCAGGTGGCACAGGTCTACGGCCTCGATTGAGGGAGGGGAATCGATGACGGACCGTGAGAAACCACGCCGCCGCCTGCTCCGCGCCCTGGCGTTTGGCGTGTGGTGCGTACTGGCCGTGGAGATCCTGCTGCACGCCGCCAGCCTCGTCTCTCCGCGAATCGACCTGCTGCTGACCAATCGACAGGCGGTGCCGAGGACGCTGCCGGACGATGAGATGGGGAAGGTCCGCAATCCCGAGTTCTTCGAGAATGACAGCCGCGGATTTCGCAACGAGAAGGCCCTGAACTCGGCGGAGATCGTCACGCTGGGAGACTCCCAGACGGTCGGGATCAACGCGCGCCGCGAAGACGCCTGGCCCAAGCAGCTCCAGCGGATGCTCGGGACCCCGGTCTACAACATGTCCATCGGTGGGAACGGCCCGGTTCGCTACCACTACCTGGTCGAACAGGCGCTCGAGCTCGAGCCGCGCTGGGTGCTGACCGGCTTCTACGTCGGGAACGACCTGTGGAACAGCCTGCACGAGTATTACATCCTGAACGTGCCGGGCGTGGACTGGCGGCCGAAGGATCCCGCGCGGGTTCGGGAGATCGAGGAGCGTGCGCGGATCGGGGAGCGCGAGTACCTCGAGGCCTCCCGCTACCTGACGTACCAGCCCCCCTCGGGCCCGAAGCAGGGCGCTGGGGGACATGGGCGCGAGCAAGGTTCGAAATCGCCGGTCCGCCTGCTCCAGGACCATTCCCGCATCTGGGGCGCAGCGCGGGCGATCAGGGCGGGCATCGCACAGCGGCGTTCGGGCGAGATCTTCGACCAGCGTCACTGGAACCAGCTCGTAGAGTCGGCCCGGTCCGACTCCGGCCTGGTCGTGTACGAATCGGTCGGCGTGAAGACGATGCTCCATCCGGGACACCGCTTCAACGGCGAGGACATCGAGGGCGATTCGCTCTTGCAGGAGGGGCTCGATCTGTCTCTGCACACCCTGCAAAGGATCGATGCCGAGGTGAGGGCGGCGGGCAGCCGGCACATGGTGGTCCTGATCCCGTCGAAGGAATACGTCTATGTCGAGGCGCTCGATCCCGCGCCGCAGCCCGGCACGGTGATGGAGGCGTTGGGCCGGAACGAGGCGGAGATCTGGAACCGGACCAAGGCGTTCCTGGCCACGAACGGGATCGAGTATGTCGATGCCCTCCCCGAGATGAGGCGCGGGGTCGCGGAGGACGTGCAGCTCTATCCCTACTCGACCCAGAGCCATCCCGACACTCCGGGATACGAGCGGATCGCGAGGGCGGTCGTGCGGGC
>CAYYRT010000060.1:0-6295 GCA_964474055.1 uncultured Acidimicrobiaceae bacterium
GTCGCAGTGGGCCGCGTAGGCCTCGGCATCAGACCGCTCGTCCACGATCACAACGCTAAGTAGCCGCCAGCGCCTCCTGCGGCTGACACCCCTCCGAAGAAACTCGATTTAACGATCAAGCACTCAATTCGACCCGCATACGATGAAACCGCATGAGGTACCTCAAGGTACTGCTGCTCCTCCTAGTCACCGCTTCCTGTACGGGACCGCCCGCCGAGCACTTCGAAGTTTCCGGCATGGCCCTCGCCGGCCCGGTATGCCCTGTTGAGACTGAACCCCCGGATCCAGACTGCGCGCCTCGACCGGTCGTGGGCGCAACGATTGAGGCCATCGACTCGTCCGGTTCCACCGCAGGCACCGCCGTCACCGATGTGGACGGAAGATTCGTTCTCAGCTTGCCGCTCGGCGAATACACCATCGTTCCATTTCCCGTCGAAGGGCTGATGGGGACACCGGCTCCGTTCAGAATCGCCGTGACCTCGCCGGTGGAGGTGGACATGGGAGTGCTGACCTACGACACGGGCATCAGGTGAATCGGGCCGGGTCCGCCTCGAAGGTCTTCTGGCAACCGGGAGCGCAGAAGTAGTACTTCTGTCCTTGGTGTTCGCTGATCCATCGCGCGGTGGCGATCTCGACCTCCATCTCACACACGGGGTCAATGGCCACGTCGGGAGCATGCACCGTGATCGTCGGTCGGGCTCCTCCCCCGGCGCGCCAGGCCACCAATTCGGCCAGGATCGACACCGCTATCTCCTCATGGGATGTTGCGCCAAGATCAAGACCCGCCGGGGCTCGCACCCGGACGATGGCTTCATCGGCAACGCCCCGAGCCCTCAGCCAGGACATGACCTCGGTCGCTCGCTTCGATGAGGCCACCAGGCCGACGTATCCCGCTTCACTGCGAAGCGCAGCCTCGAGGGCGGTTTCGTCGAAATGACCCTGCGTGGCCACCACCACGGCGTCGGCGTGCCCAACTGTGGCGGGGTCAGGGTCGTCTGCGATCAGTTCTGACCGCCAACCCACCCGGACTGCCAGATCAACCAGCACTTCGGCGGCAGGGGAAGAACCCACCACAATCAGCTTCGGAGACGGCAACATCGGTTCCACATATACCTCCATGGCCCCTTCACTCGAACAGGCCATCTCCACCTGGACAACACCGGGACGATGGTCGTGTACTCCCAGGACCAGCAGCCTTGGTTGACCGTCTGCCAGAGCCTCCAGAGCATGACGGACCACCGCCGGCCGGGAACAGGCGCCACCTAGCCAGCCCTGCACCCGACCGTCCGGATGAATTATCGCCCGGGCGCCGGGTTTGCCGGAAGTGAAACCTTGCCGCCAGGTCACCGTCGCCAAAGCCACGGCCTGACCCTCTCCGGTCAGGCGGGCAACTTCGGCCAGAACATCCACTTACGGCTTCGCCTCGACTCCGTTGATGGCGCCCCACACCCGATGGGGAAGCACCGGCATGTCGATGTTGGTGACACCCTTTGACCAAAGGGCGTCGACTACCGCGTTGACGAACGCGGCGGGCGAGCCAACGGTGGCGGACTCACCCACCCCTTTGGCCCCGATCGGATGATGGGGCGAAGGGGTCACCGTCTGACCCAGCCGGAACTTAGGGGTTTCCCAAGCGGTTGGAACGAGATAGTCGAGGAAGTTCGACCCGATGCAGTTGCCGTCATCGTCGAAAGAGATCCACTGGTTGGTGGCCTTGGCGAACCCCTCCGTGAGTCCACCAGTGATCTGACCTTCGACGATCATCGGGTTGATCCTCACCCCACAATCGTCGACCGCCACCATGTCGAGCACCTTCCAAGTGCCGTCACCGGGGTCGACCTCGACCACGACGATGTATGACCCAAACGGATAGGTCATGTTGGGAGGGTCGTAGTAGCAAACGTCTTCCAGACCCGCCTCCATCCCCTGGGGATGGTTGGTGTAGGCGGCGAAGGCCACCTCCTGGATCGTCACGCCCTTGTCAGTTCCTTTGACTGTGAACTTGCCAAGATCGAACTCGATGTCGTCCGCCGAAGCCTCGAGGAGATGCGCAGCCAGGAGGCGGGCCTTCTCCCTGACCTTGCGCGAGACCATCGCCGTCGCCGCTCCCCCGACCGGGGTGGACCGGGAGGCGTAGGTGCCGAGACCGTAGGGCGTGTTGTCGGTGTCACCTTCCATGACTTTGATGTCATTGGCGGGGATGCCAAGCTCCTCGGCCACGATCTGGGCGAAAGTGGTCTCGTGGCCCTGCCCCTGGCTCTTGACCCCCAACTTGAGGATGGCCTTGCCGGTGGGATGAATCCGCAACTCGGCCGAGTCGAACATCTTGAGACCGGCGATGTCGTAGTCACGGGAGGGGCCCGCTCCCACCACCTCGGTGAATGAGGCGACGCCAATCCCGATCAGCTTCCCTCCGGCCGCGGCGGCCTCCTTTTGCTTCTTACGCCAACCGTCGTAGTCGATCATCTCCATGGCCAGCTTCAGGGCCGTGTGATAGTCGCCCGAGTCGTAGATGAACCCGGTCGGGGACTTGTAGGGGAACTGGTCGGCTTTGATGAAGTTCATCATCCGGAAGGCGGCCGGATCCATGCCGATTTCGTGCGCTGCCTTGTCGACCAGGCGCTCGATGAGGTACGAGGCTTCGGTCACCCGGAACGAACATCGGTAAGCCACCCCACCGGGGGCCTTGTTGGTGAATGCACCTTTGGTGGTCACGTGGGCCGCGGGATAGTCGTAGCTCCCGGTGCAGATGTGGAACAGGCCGGCCCGGAACTTGGAGGGCTGAGCGTCGGCAAAGAAGGCACCCTGGTCGGAGAGGACCGAGGACCGCATTCCCAGGATCTTTCCGGTGTCGTCAAGCGCCAGTTCGCCAGTCATGTGGTAGTCGCGGCCGAATCCCGTCGAGATCAGGTTCTCAGAGCGAGTCTCGATCCACTTGACCGGTTTGCCGATCAACAACGACGCTGCCGTCGCCACCACGTACCCCGGGTAGATCGGAACCTTGTTGCCAAAGCCGCCTCCCAGGTCGGGTGAGATGATCCGGATGTTCTCCTCAGGCAGGCCGGCCACGATCGCAAACAACGTGCGGTGGGCATGGGGGGCCTGGGAGGTCATGTACAGAGTTGCCTGGCCGGAGGCCGGATTGACGTCGGCGAGGATCCCACAAGTCTCCAACGGCGCCGGATGTGACCTTGGATAATGAGTCTTGATGTCGACGACCCGGGCGGCCTTGGCAAAGGCCGCATCGGTGGCGGCCTTGTCCCCCGACTCCCAGGTGTAGGCGACGTTGTCGACCTGGCCCTCCTTCTCATCCCGGATCAGAGGCGCATCAGCGCCCAGGGACTGTTGTGGTGTGGTCACCGGCGTCAGTTCTTCGTAGTCGACGTCGATCAGCGGAAGGGCGTCACGGGCGACGTAGGGGTCGGTGGCGATAACGGCCGCCACCTCCTGGCCCTGATAACGCACCTTGTCGGTGGCGAGCACGGCCTGAGTGTCCCCGGAGAGGGTCGGCATCCAGGCAAGTTTGTGGGCTGCCATCAGTTCACCGGTCACCACCGCTACCACACCGGGCACCGCCTGGGCAGCCGAGGTGTCGATGGAACGGATACGCGCATGAGCGACGGGTGAACGGAGGATCGCCATATGCAGCATTCCCGGCAGCACGATGTCATCGAGGTAGTTGCCCCGACCCTGGACGAATCGGTTGTCTTCCTTGCGGCGGACCGAATGACCGATCCCGCCAACCTCGGGACTGGTCCTGGGGACGGTGGCAGTCATGTCAGTTCCCTTCTCCGGCCGCGGCGGCGGCCTGAATTGCGGTCACGATGTTCATGTATCCGGTGCAGCGGCAGAGGTTGCCGGAGATCGCCCAC
Source organism: uncultured Acidimicrobiaceae bacterium (assembly GCA_964474055.1). Lineage (GTDB taxonomy): Bacteria > Actinomycetota > Acidimicrobiia > Spongiisociales > ZC4RG35 > JAICND01. The sequence continues at coordinate 3,873 of CAYYRT010000060.1, forward strand.
CGGACATCGTCGTCGGTCGGTTTGGGGTTTTCGGCAATCAACGCCGAGCCCACCAGCATCATCCCCGGGGTGCAGAAACCGCACTGAAGGCCATGGTGCTCCTTGAACGCTTCCTGGATCGGGTGGAGGGCGCCGTTCTGCTTGAGACCCTCGACCGTACCCAGTGAGGCACCATTGGCCTGCACCGCGAACATCGTGCAAGATTTGACCGGTTTGCCTTCCAGCAAAACAGTGCACGCCCCGCACGAAGTCGTGTCACAACCTATGTGGGTGCCGGTCAGCCCCAAATTGGTGCGAATGAAGTCAACCAGCAGTAGCCGGGGTTCGACTTCCTTGGTGTAGGCGGTCCCGTTGACCGTTACCTGAATTTCCATGCTCACTTCTCCCCTTGGGCGCCGGCCAGAGACTTGGCCAACCCGCGTTTGGTGTATTCCCTGACCACGGCCCGTTTGTAGTCCGCCGGGCCCCTCACATCCGAGGAGGGCTGGCAGGCCCGGGCAGCGGAATCGGCCGCTTCGGCAAACAATCCATCGCTTGGCTCTTGCCCGACCAGCATCTGCTCAGCCTCGGTCGCCTTCAGGTTGTGGTTGTGAACCGAGGTCAACCCGATTCCCGCCTTGCTGATCTTGCCACCTCCGTCGAGCTCGAGATGGGTCGCCACTCCCACCGTGGCATAGTCCCCGATCTTTCTCTCGAGTTTGTTGTAGGCGCCACCGCTGGCCCCGGCCGGGACCGGCACCCGCACCTCCTTGACCATCTCACCGGGACGCAGCGAGTTGGTGAAGAAGTCGACCACGAAGTCTGCGATCGGAATGACCCGCTCGCCACCGGAGGAGACCGCCACCACCGAGGCCCCCACCGCCAGCATCACCGAGTTCCAGTCACCCTCCGGGTCACAGTGAGCAACCGAACCACACAGGGTTCCCCGGTTGCGGACCAGGGGATCCGAGATCCAGGGGGCGGCCGACGCCATGGCCCCGCTGACCTCCCCCACCAACGGCGAGGCGACGATGTCGGCGTGGCGGGCCAACGCACCGATGGCGAGATGACCGTTGTCCCGGCGGACATAGGAGAGCTCCTTGAGGCCGTTGATGTCGACGAGATGGGCCGGTTGGGCGAGTCGAAGTTTCATCATCGGTATCAGGCTCTGACCTCCGGCCAGAACCCTTCCCTCGTCACCGAGTTTGCCGAGAAGCGCCACTGCTTCCGACAACGACCCGGGCGCCGAATACTCAAAACTGGCCGGAAACACGCAATTACCTCCGATGGCGGACTGGTGGCGAACGTACGGTGATGGCCGACACTGAGCGTTCCCAGCTCGGGGTCAGCCGCTGGACCATTCGGGTCTTTTTCGACGCTGGCGGTGACCCAACCGGGTCAGACCAGTCCGCGGCCCATGGCTTCGGCGACCGCTTCGGCCCTCCGGGAGACCCCGAGGCGAGAGAAGATAGAACGGAGACGGCGTTTGACGGTCGAGTCGCTCATGAACAGTTCTTCGGCGATACGGCCATTGCTGGCACCCTCGGCCAGGAGGCTGAGCATCCGCCGATCCACTTCGTCGTAGCCGGGTGCGCTGCCTTTGCCCGAGCCGTAGAGCTGTTCCACCAACTGGTCGGTGACCTGGGGGCTCAACGCCCGCCGGCCATTGGCGACGGCCTCGATGGCGGTGACCAGCACCGCGTCGGAGTCACCCTTGAGCACGTATCCCCGCGCCCCCGCTTGCAGCGATCGGCGGACATACTCCTCGTCGTCGAAGGAGCTGAGCATCAACACCCGGGCGAGGGGATCGGCATCGAGGATCGCATCAAGCGCCTCCAGACCGGACTCGTTGGCCAGCCTGATGTCGAGCAAGACAACCTCGGGCTGATTGAGGAGGAACTGTTCGAGGGCATCTTTGACGGTGGAAGCCTCTCCCACCACCCGGTATCCCTCGTAGTTGGAGAGAAGACTCTTGATTCCTTTGCGGACCACCGGATGGTCGTCGACGATGAGGATCGAGGCGCCGCTCATGGCCCTGGGATGGGAACCACGGCCCGCACGGTCGTTCCTCTACCGATTCGCGACTCCACGACAAACCTCCCGCCCAGGCTTTCTGCGCGATGTCGCATCGACCGCAGCCCCAGGTGACCGGTGCCATTGGCCGCCACCGAAGTGGACTCGAATCCGCAGCCGTCGTCGGAGACTTCGAGATTGACCTCGTTCTCTCCGAATCGCAGGTTCACCGTGACCCTGCCCGCCCCGGAGTGAGTAGCAACGTTGTGTAGAGCCTCCTGAGCGATGCGATAGAGGCTTACCTCGATCGGGCCGGACAACCGCCCGCTCCGGTTGCCGATAGTTGCCCGACACTTGACGCCGTTGTGGCCGGCGAATTCGTCACACAGCCGCCTGATCGCGGTCGGGAGCCCGAGACCCTCCAGCACCGG
>CAYYRT010000061.1:0-6068 GCA_964474055.1 uncultured Acidimicrobiaceae bacterium
GGGGTCGACAGGCAAAGCACCGGGCATGAGAGAAGGGGGAGGAACCTGGCGGCCCCTCCCCCGGCAAGCTGGGCGTGCGTCGCCCGCCGACCATCGGGCTATTCCTCGATGGGGGTGTCCCCACCCGCCATCTCCGCTTCACCCGATTCCATGTTGCTGGTGCAGGGCTTCCCAAGTGCCCACCCCGATGGTGAGCGATCGATCAACCTCTCGGCCTCGAGGTCGCGTAGCGCACGAACGAGGCGCTCGGTCCGCACCCGCAAGATCGCGCGCAACTGCTCCTGGCGGATCGGAGTCACCTCGGCGCCGAGCGCATCGAGGATTCGCTCGCGGAGCTCAGGCCGGACTTCGGCTGCGTGCTGAGTGCGAACGACCGCAAGGTGCGGCGTGTCAGAGTCGTCTCGGAGTGCGAGCTGGATCGGGTCTGGCGCTCTGGCGTTCCGATGCTCCACGACCAGGTCGAGGAATCCATCGCGTCGGCGGAGGTAGAGGTTGGAGTCACCCCATGCATGGAGGTCGCCCGAGCCGCGAAGGCTCAGGCCGATACGCTCGGTCGATCCACCGGCCTTCCGGGCATGGTGAACGACGAGGACCGCGAGTTCGTGATCGCGCTGGAGCTCCCGCAGGTAGGCGAGGACTCCGGAGACCTCCAGGGCGGAGTTCTCGTCCAGGCGATGAAGGCGGACGAATGGATCGAGGACGAGGAGTCGTGGTCGGTAGCGAGCGACGGTTCGCTTGAGTCGACGGCAATCATCCTCCCGGTCAAGCCGAAGGGTGGTCTCGAGGATGACATGGACTATGGCGCTCATCAAGAGTGACCCACCCCTGCTCACGAGAAATGACCCAGCCGAGGCGAGCGCCGGAGTGCGGCGACCGGCGACCTCCTCCCCAAGGAGGCGATGTTAGCCCTTTGTACGGGTGTGAGTGTGTCGGGAGCGGGGCGAACCTCAACCCGAGCAGGTGGGAGGGGTCCTGGGGCGCCGCTGCCCATCGGCGGCGGCGTTCGCGGCCCGCGGCGGGCCCGCGTCACCGCACCCTGGCAGAGACGTCATTGCCGCCGGGCCCTTCGGCGCAGTGACGACCCGGGCCTCGTGACGGTACAGGCCTGAGGCAGGCCTGGGCCACCGTGAAGACCCACTGCGCCATCGCAACCACGCCAACCGGGAACAGGATTTGCGCAACCCAGGCCAAGAACCGCTGCTTGGCCCGAGTCCGGGGGGATCGACATCCAGCCAGCCGACCGGGTCCTCCCCGACCGGCAAACCAGGCCAGGGCCCGGCGGCAATGGGGTAGAAGCCGGTACCACGGCGTGTTCCGGAAAAAGCTCTCGCCTTACCCCTCGACGAGTTCGTCGCCGGTTGGTACGACGAGAGCATGAGCAACAAAAACATCAGCATCATAAGCGAGACCCTGGTCCTTTTCTCGTAGAAATCCAGCAGAGTTTCGAGGCCACCTCTGACTGGTACCGCCGCGGCGAGGTGCGCCGGCTCGTGCTGGATTACTACGTTGTCCTGCGCTCCGTCCTCAGAGACCGGCCCGAGGTGCGGCGGCTTCGCACCCGGTGCCGGCACTGCGGGATCTTCTTCATCGCCGACCCGCGCAACGCGGGCCGCGAGGACCTCGGCTGCCCCTTCGGCTGCGCGGACGCTCACCGCCGCCAGCGCTCGACCGAGCGCAGCGTCACCTACAACCGCTCGGAGGTCGGGCAGGCGAAGAGGCGCCAGCGCGAAGTGGAACGGCGACTGGCCAAGGAGCGCCTGGCTCCGGAAGTTTCGGGATCGCCGGAGGCCTGCCCCGTAGGGATCCTCGCGAGCTCGGCCGGCATGACCGAGCCGAGCGCGGAAGCGTTCCCTCCCGGTCGGGGGATGGATTCCCGGCCCTCGTCGGCGCTCCATCCGCCGCTGTCGGATCCCGGGGCCAGTATCTCTCAGACGGCTGCGCGCGGCTCTCCCTCGCGTTCCGGGGGAGGCGTCGATCCTTCGCTTCCAGAGCCAGGCCCGGGCGCAAGCGCCGGCTCCCCGCCGGCCGAGTCCGAGCATCAGTTCCCGCCGAGGATCGTGGGTTACGTGCGAATGGTGATCAGTCTGCTCGAGAAACGGAACGTTTCCAGGCTGGAGATCCTCGAAATGCTCGCGCGGACGCGGAGACAACACAGCTTGGCGCGGCAGAGACGCATCGACTACGTTCTGCGCCGCCTGAGTGAAGAGCCCGAGAAACCGCCGTGAGGAGTCCGCCGATGGCCGAAGAAGTTGATCTCTGCACGTTCGATCTGCGCTACCAGGGTTACCGGATGAGGAATCCCGCGCAGGAGGCGCGGCTGCTCGCCTCGATCACGGAGCGCGGGATTGAGGAGCCCCTCGAAGGCGTGGACGTCGAGGGGGGACGCCTGCTTCTCAACGGCTTCAAGCGCTATCGCTGCGCCCGGAAGCTCGCGCTCGCGACCGTGCCCTACAGCCGGCTCGGTGACGACGACGCCGCGGGGATCATCGCCCTGCTCCGCGCCTCAAACCACCGGCATCTCAGCATCCTCGAGGAGGCGCGCTTCATCGAGGATCTCAGGACCCTCCACCGCCTGAGCGTCGCCGACCTCGCCGAGACGCTCTCGCGGAGCAAGGCCTGGGTGAGCATGCGCCTGGGGCTCCTGAAGGAGATGGGCGACACGATCCGCGAGAAGATCTTCAGCGGAGCCTTCCCGGTGTACTCCTACATGTACACCGTGAGGCAGTTCATGCGCATGAACGGTGTCGGGCACAAGGAAGTCGAGGCCTTCGTGGGAGCCGTAGCCGGTAAGAAACTGAGCGTCCGGGAGATCGAGCAGCTTGCTCACGGCTACTTCCGCGGGCCGGAGTGGTTCCAGAAGGAGGTCCAGGAGGGCAACTTCGCCCTGGTGCTCGAACGCATGAAGCGGGTCCCTGACGCGCCCGACGGGACGAGCCACTTCGAGCGGGTGCTCCTGGGCGATCTCGAGATCGTCGGCAAGTACATGCAGAGGACCACGACCAAGAGCCAGGATCCCAGGATCCAGACACGGACGTTCTGTGCGCAGGCGAATCTGCTCCTCTCCGGGATCTTGAGCCGTCTGAGCGCGTTCGCCCAAGCCATGAGGAGTCTCCATGATCGAACCGGAAAAGCGTAAAGCGATCTCCCTCCTGAGCCGGGAGGGGATGAGCGTGCGAGAGATCGCCCGGCGGCTGGGCGTGAGCCGCAATACGGTCCGGAATGTCATCCGCCACGGCGGAGAGATCCCGCCCGCGAGCCGCGGGGAGGAGATCCGGATCGACCCGGATCTCCTCCGGCGGCTTCATGAGGAGTGCGACGGCTGGAAACAGCGGATCCACGAGAAACTCGTGGAGGACGAGAAGATCGACGTTGCGTACTCGACGTTGACCCGCATGCTGCGAAAGCTCGGAATCGGGCGCCAGCCCGAGCCGCGGTGCGAGCGGGTGCCCGATGAGCCGGGAGCCGAGATGCAGCACGACACCTCGCCCTACACTCTGGATCTCGGCGGCCAGCCGACCCCGGTGATCTGCAGTTCCATCTACCTGCGGTACTCAAAGCGCCGGTACCTGCGCTTCTACCACCGATTCGACCGCTTCCGGATGAAGTGCTTTCTCCACGAGGGGCTCATCTACTGGGGCTACGCCGCCAAGGTCTGCATCATCGACAACACCAACCTGGCGCGCCTCAGGGGCGCGGGCAAGGACGCGGTGATCGTGCCGGAGATGGCGGCCTTCGCCAAGCGGTACGGCTACGCATTCGTGTGCCACGCGCTGGGCCATTCGAACCGGAAAGCCGGCGAGGAGAGAAGTTTCTGGACCGTGGAGACCAACTTCTTTCCTGGCCGGACCTTCCGGGATCTGGAAGACCTGAACGCCCAGGCCTTCGAGTGGGCGACGGTGCGGATGCACCACCGGCCGCTGACCAGGAGCCGCCTGATACCCGCAGTGGCCTTCGAGCACGAGCGGGCGTACCTCACGCCGATCCCCCCGCACATCCCCGCGCCCTATCGCGTCCACGATCGGGGCACCGACCAGTACGGCTACGCCGCCTTCGGCTCGAACTACTACTTGGTGCCGGGGAAGGGTCGCGGCGACGTCAAGGTCATCGAGTATGGCGATCGGCTGAAGATCTACCGCGGCCGGGAGTTCCTCGTGGAGTTCCCAGTGCCTGCGGAAGGGACCCGGAACGTTTGCTTCCGTCCCGCCGGGCAACCGAAACCTCGCCACGAGCCGAAGAACCGCAGGAAACGGACCCTCGAGGAGGAGAAGCGCCTGCGGGCGCTGGACCCGGCGGTGGGAGGGTACCTCGACGCCGATTGGACGCCGAAGGGTGCCGGCCGGCACCGCTTCCTGCGCGAGCTCTTCCGGCTCTCCGCTCGGATGACTCCGGCCTTGTTCGTCCGCACCCTGGAGCGGGCGCTGAAGTACCGCATCGGCGACCTGGAGACGATCTGGCGCATTGCGCTGATGCAGGTCCAGGACGGACTCGACCTGCTGCCCGCGGTGGACCTCGACGCGAGCTTCACCGAGCGAGAAGCCTACCAGGAAGGCTGCCTGAGCGACGAACCCGACTTCTCCCGCTACGACGATCCCTCGGAGGAGGAAGATGATGGATAACGAGATGGCCGCGAACGCGAAGTACCTGCGTCTCACCAACCTGCTCGGCCAGTGGGACCACTACCTCGCCATGGCCGAGAAGGGTGACTGCTCGCCGGTCCGCCTCGTCCGCACCTTGCTCGCCGACGAGGCCGAGTCCCGCAGGGCGAACGCCCGCGCCCAGAGACTGAAGCGAGCCCGCATTCCCGAACACTGGGTGATGGAGACCTTCCCGTTTGGCAGGCAGCCGCGCCTGAATAGGAAACGGGTGCTGACGCTCTACGACGCCTTCGAGTACATCCGGAAGCACGAGAACATCATCTGGATCGGCCCGACGGGCTCCGGGAAGTCCGGGCTGGCAACGAGCTTCCTCATCCAGGCGATCCAGCGAGGCCACACGGGGCGATACGTCCTCTTCCCGGAGCTCGTCGGCGAGCTCTTCTCCTCCGTGGCGGATCACTCCGAGGAGAAGGTGATCAAGCGTTACCTCGCCTACGACTGTCTCCTGGTCGACGAGCTCGGCTACGTCGAAATGGAGGCAGTCCAGGTGGGCCTCTTCTTCACGCTCATGCAGCGTCGTCAGAAGAGGTGCTCGACGATGATCACCTCGAACCTGGGCTTCAAAGAGTGGCGGTCCTTCCTGAAGAACGACCACCTGGCGGCAGCGCTGATCGACCGGCTCACGGAGACGAGCCACGTCTTCAACATGAAGGGCTGCCGGAGCCTGAGGGACAAACTCGACGAGGCCTCGGAATCCTCATGAGCCGCCGCGACGTGCGTGAGAGGGCTGACCGCCTGCGGGTCATGCCTCTGGAAGCGGTCCTGCTGCGCTCGGGAGCGAGGCGGGATCGCGCCGACAAGTCGAAGTGGCATACCGGACGTGGGGTGATCTCCGTGACCGGCGCCAAATTCATGAACTGGAACCTGAGCGCCGGCGGCGGCGGGGCCATCGACCTCGCCATGCACCTGGGCGGCCTGCGTTTCCAGGAGGCCCTCGAGTGGCTCTCCCGGAACTTCCCGGCCCACGATCCCTCGGAACCAGCCCAGCGACCGCCGCGACCGCTCCTCCTGCCTCCGCAAGACGACAGGAAACTCCCGCTGGTCCAGCGCTACCTCTATGACCGCCGACGCCTGCCGGTGGCCCTGGTCGAGCCCCTCATCGCCCGGGGCTCTGTCTATGCCGACACAAGGGGCAACGCCGTCTTTCTGCTCCGTGGAAAGGAAGACACTCCGGTTGGCGCGGAGATCCGCGGCACGGCCAGCACCCCGTGGCGCGGCATGGCGCCTGGTTCCTAGAAAGGACCTGGGCTACTTCTCCATCCCCGTCCTGGAACCGACCGCCATCATTCTGTGCGAGTCCGCCATCGATGCCGTGAGCTGCCTGGCCCTGCACTGCCGCACGCTCTGCATCTCCACCGCCGGCGCCAGGCTCAACCCCCTCTGGCTGGCCTCCCTCCTCCACAGCGGAACGCC
>CAYYRT010000062.1:0-1962 GCA_964474055.1 uncultured Acidimicrobiaceae bacterium
TCGGGATCCTGGGAAAGGATCCGACTCTCCAGCTTCTGTAGCTCGAGTGAGGGATCGATGCCCAGCTCCTCGCCGAGCAGACGGCGGACCTTCTGGAAGGTGCGAAGGGCGTCTGCCTGCCGTCCTGACCGGTAGAGGGCGAGCATGAGCAGCTCCCACAATCGCTCCCGCAGAGGATGGAGGGTGACCTGCTGTTCGAGTCTGCCCACGACACGGTCGAGCAGGCCCAGGGCTAGCTCGGTATCGGCGAGCGCCTCGGTCGCGGCGAGACGTCGCTCGATCAGCCGGGCACGCTCGGCAATCCCCACCTGGCTGTCGACCAACTCGGGAAATGGGTCACCCCGCCACAGATCCAGGGCCTCCTCATAGGCCGTCAACGCCGCTTCGGGCTCCGAGCTGCGGGCGGTGGTCAACAGGGTCTCGAAGCGCCGACTGTCCAGCTGATGATCGCCGATCGTCAACAAGTAACCGCCGGAGCCGGTGGTCAGCACCTCACCTAGCTGCTGCCGGAGCGTGGACAGGTACTTCTGGACGGTCTTTATGGCCGTGGGCGGCGGATGCTCCCCCCACAACGCCTCGGCCAGAGTATCGGTCGGAACCAGGCGGTCGGGTTGGAGGAGAAGGGCGGCCAACAGTGTGCGAGGCTTGGGTCCGCCAAGTGCGAGTGGGGATCCTCCCCGCTCCACGTGCAACGGTCCGAGCACCGCAAACCAAAGATCGTTTGTGCTCACCACATCATTGAGCGCCGCCATCGAGTTGCCTCCCACGGCGAAGGGACACGTATAGGGAGCCTGGCGTTGAAAGTCCGGGATCATGGTATCGACCGCCATTTCGCTGAGGCGGGTTGCCGGCCCGCCCCAGTCTTTCCCGGATGCTCAGCTTCGCTCGACCTCCACTCCCACCAGGCTGCCGTATTCGGTCCACGACCCGTCATAGTTGCGCACCGATGGGTAGCCGAGCAGCTCGCTGAGAGCGAACCAGGTGTGGGAGGAGCGTTCTCCGATCCGGCAGTAGGTGACGATCTCCCCGTTGCCGAGCACTCCTGCGTCCCGGTAGAGCGCCTCGATCTCCTTGGCGGATTTAAAGGCCCCGTCCTCCTGGGCGGTCTGCGACCAGGGGACGTTGCGCGCTCCAGGGATATGACCCGGTACATATGGCTGTTCCTGGGGGAGATGGGGCGGGGCCATCACCTCTCCGCGGAACTCCTCGGGCGAGCGGACATCGACCAGGGTGTGCCCGGTCCTTGCGTGGTCGATCACTTCGTCACGGAAAATGCGCAACTCAGGCCGCGGCGTGCCCATCTCGAACCGGGCCGGAGGGGACGTTATGGATTCCGAGGTCAGCGGGCGATCCTCGAGCTCCCACTTCATCCTGCCTCCGTCGAGTACCTGCAGCCGTTCGATCCCTCGAAGTTTTCCCAGCCAGTAGGCGTAGGTAGCGAACCAGTTCTTGTTGCCCCCATACAGGATGATGGTCTGCCCCGACGAGATGCCTTTTCCGCCCAGCAGCGCCGCCAGTTGCTCGGAAGACACGAAGTCACGCCGGGGCCGGTCGTGCAACTCCTCCTTCCAGTCCAGGGCGACAGCGCCGGGGATATGGCCGCTCAGATAGGCGGAAGTGTCCTCGTCGACTTCGACCACGGCGATCGAAGGGTCGGTGAGGTGATTCGCCAACCAATCTGTGCTCACCAGAACGTTTGCGACTGCCATTGCAACCGTCTCCTTCTCCCCACCTTGTTGTTGGAGGCCATCCGCGGGTGGGGTGGTGGCCCACCGGCAGTAATTACAGAGCGCAGTTCCAAACCGGCGGTAACCGGGTGGGAGCCCGAGAGTCAGACGCTGTATCAGCGGCGATTCGAGCTCTGTCCAAGAATCGTCGGACTTGAGGGTCTGATGTGGCCCGGCATGTTCTGCATCGGCTGGTCTTCGCCGGAAACCCCTGCGATAATTGACCTTCAAGCGC
>CAYYRT010000063.1:0-6992 GCA_964474055.1 uncultured Acidimicrobiaceae bacterium
CGGCGATGTCAATCCCTCCCGGCGTCCCCTGGCTGACGGGCATGGCGGAATCGCTTGCGTTCGGGATCGTCACCCTCACATTCCCGGCGGTGGGTGCGGTTGTTCTTCTTCGCCGACCCTCCAATCTGGTGGGTCGGCTGCTGTGTGTCATGGCCCTCGGATGGGCGCTGGCCAACGCCGCCACCAGCTTCGCCAACTACGCCTTGATCACCAGAGAGGGAGTCGTTGAAGGGGGTGATTGGGCGCTGTGGCTCAGCGGCGACTCTTGGACCATCGTATTAAGCCAGGGGCTGTTGATCCTTCTGATGTTGGTACTCCCTACCGGTACCCTTCCCTCAGCGCAGTGGCGCCCGATCGCCCGGTCCGTGGCAGGGTGGACGTTGATAACGGCCCTTGCCACCGCCTTTGCTGCTGGCCCCCTCGACGACTTCTTCGGGCTCGGGATCGATAATCCGGCGGCCGCTCCCGACCCGATAGGAACTTTGCTGGCCGCCATCGCCGGGCCACTTCGAGTTGGCGGGCTGGTTTGGTTCGCGGTGGCGGCGGTTTCGCTGCTGCTTCGCTTCCGTCGCTCACACGGCATCGAACGCCAGCAAATCAAATGGATTGCGCTGGCCTCCTTGCTGACCGTGCTCTGTTTATCAGCAACCATCGCCTTCTTCAACAGTGCCGGCCTTGACGGATCCGGCGCGAGTGAGTGGTTGCTGCCTTTGACGATCGTGGGCACCCTGTCTCCGGTCCTCCTCCCGATCGCAATCGGGATCGCAGTTCTCCGCTACAGGCTGTACGACATCGACCGTATCATCAGCCGGACCGTGAGCTACGCACTCCTCACCGGTGTTCTGGTGTCGGTGTACGGGGTAGGTGTTCTGGTTTTGGGCCCACTTCTGCGCTCGGTGGTGGGTTCGAGCGACCTGGTGGTGGCTGCCTCCACCCTGGCAATGGCCGCTTTGTTCACACCGGCCCGGCGACGAATCCAGAACCTGGTCGACCGTCGCTTCAACCGGGCTCGCTACGACGCCAACCGGACGGTAGAGGAGTTCAGCAACCACCTGCGAAGCGACGTCCAACTGAGCACCCTGCTATCGGACCTAGCCGGGTTGGTGGACTCCACCCTCCAACCCTCCTCGGTTGCGGTCTGGCTACGCCACAGCGACGACCAGGTTGAGTGATGTCGAGATCAAGGTTTCGAGCTCGAGGTGACGTTCCGGCAGACCCACGGACGGGACGCGACCTCGGTATTTATGGTCCAGACCACCGGTCCTTCCTAGCCAGGCGAGCCGGGTCGAAGAAGAGCGACGGGCTAGGGGCCGGGCGCTGATCTCCCACCGAAGTGGACGGCCTTTCGGTCTGCTGAGCCAGCGGCTCACGACTCAGACTCGCCACGCCTCGAGGACGGCGTCGCGCACTTCGCCAGCTAGTCCCTCGCCGTTGCAGAGCACGATTACGTGTGCATCTTGATCGGGGAACCGATGCACAAGGACCTCGACCCCGGGGTCGCCGCCGCCGTGGCCATACCTGCCGTCGGGATAGTGGAGGACGCCGTAGCCGCTGTGATAGCCGCTACCGGCGTCGGCATGCCTGGCGAGGGCATCGGCCTGAACCGTCCGCAGCAGAGTCCCGTCGGCGTAGCATCGTAGGAAGAGGTCGAGATCGTGAGTCGTACTGAAGGCTCCGCCATCTGCACCACCGATCACTGGAATCATGTAGATGTTCGAGCGCCAAAGTTCGTCGGGTGACCGGTCTGGCAAGTAACCGACGGCAACGTCGGCTCTGGCCTCGTCCAGCCGGAAGAACCCGCTGGCCGCCATCCCGGCCCGGTCGAAGACTCGCTCTTGCACGAACTCGGTGTACGGCCGGCCCGTGACCTCCTCGATCACGAGCCCAAGCACGATGAAGCCGGCATTGGAGTACTGCCATCGCTGCCCTGGCGGACGGTAGGGCTCCAGGTCCGAAAACAGCGGCAAGAAATCTCCCGGGCGCTCCATTCGGTAGCTCGGCCGATCGACCCACAGCTTTCCGTAGTCGGCCAGGTAGGCGGGGGAGTCTTCGTTCTCCTCGGCGTAGTCCGCAATCCCCGATGTGTGGGTGAGCAAGTGGTGCACGGTGACTTTGGGATTGAGCGTCGAAGGACGGCGGGCGGGTGGCAGAACATCCACGATCGCGGTGTCGAACTTCAACCTGCCGACGGCAACAAGGTCGCAGACCGCCACAGCTGTGAACACCTTGGTGAACGACGCCAGCCCAAACCGGGTTCGGGGGGTGACAGGAGAACCGTTGGAGCGATCGGCGAATCCATAGCAGCCTTCGAACAATGTCGAACCGGCCTGGGTTAGCAATACGCCGCCCGACAAGGCGCGGTCACGCTCCCAGGTTCGGAACCGGGATTCGAGTTGATCCAGACCGTCAGGGGCAGTCACTGTCCCAGGGTGACATGATCGTCTCGCCCCGACAACCTTCGGACTGTGACTCTGCGCGGCGGTCGCGCCCGTCGCGCGGGCAGTATCCCTCTCCGAAGCGAGCGATGGAGAAGTCAGTGACCTCCTCCCTGAGACAATTCTGCCTCCCTGGGACAACTCTGCTCGCAGAGGACACAACCAGGCGAACGCTCCTGATCGGCATCTATCAAACGGAGCGGTAAGCGCTCTGGACGGCTCGCTGCCACCGCAGCCTTGGATCCGTTCATAGGGCGATTACCGTTGGTCACGTCTCGCCGGGTGTAGCCATTTGTGTAGCCGCACCAGACCGCACGGACCCGGACTAGGCGGACGACTAGTCCAGAAACCCAGACAGGACCGCACCCATCGGGATGGACCCGGACTGCCCGGACGGCATAGGCAAGACTGTTAATCCGTTGGTTGAGAGTTCAAGTCTCTCCCCCGGAGCCTGAATTCACCTTCCTCGCGAAGGCGTTTTGATTGCGCGAGAGCGTTCAGTGGGTCCGGGTAGCTTCGGCGAGGCGCCGGGCAACCGTGCGAAGGATCTTCACGCCCACCTGGGGATGTTCGTCGATCAACGTCGAGAACTGTTTGGAGTTCATGACGAGGGCCGAAACGAATGTATCGGCCCGTACCGTGGCGTTGCGGGGGAGGTCGGTTAGGAGGCTCATCTCACCGACGACCGAACCTCTCGAGACATCAGCGATCTTGCGACCATTTCTGCGTACGGTGGCCTTTCCGGCGAGGATGATCATGGCTTCCCGGCCGGCTTCCCCCTCATATGCGAGGTACGCACGCGGCAGGTACTCGACCTCCGTGACGATGCTGGCAATCTCGCCGAGCTCCTTCTTGGAAAGCCCTGCGAAGAGCGGAACATCCGCAATCACCACGATTTTGTCTTCCCGGCGCTTGAGCAGCGGCATCTGAGTCTTCCTTCGATCGCGCCGCACTGTAACCGCTGGTGCCCTCGCACTCCGCCTAGGGGACCGCCCGTCAGTCGATAGGTACAGGGGCAACTGCGCAGGCAGGGTGCCCACAGCCACAGTCGGCCACCGCTCCACCCGGCAAAGGCTCGTCGGCGACGACCAGAGACTCGTCGTCCGGTTGCTGGCGGCAGAAGTCGCTACAGAAGGGCTCGGTGGCCCCGAACACCTGACACGTGCACATACGGTGGCCGCATGTCATTCTTAGTCCTCCTTGAACGTGATTAGCTTTACCCACATGCCGGATAGGTGTCAAGCCGAGGTCAACGGACTCGATTGAGATCCGATCCCTAAATATCGAAGTTGCCGATCTCGTCGCCGTTGAGAGTGACCACTCGGGCCCCCGACTCGAAGTCACCGAGCGGAATGGACATGTCAAACGGTTCCAAGACCTGCGCGCACATGGCGTCGGGTTCGGTGATGGAGGCCAGGGTTACCGCGATCGTGGTGCCGTTATCGCTGACCTCCCAGACCGCCCTGTGGCAGGGAGTAGGCAGACTTCCGGTGACGCGAAGTGCAACCTGGACCGGGAAGCTCTCCATGAGAAGTATGTCCGTCGTTTCGACAAACACTGGCCCGGCGTCGTCCGGGATGACATCCCCCGGAGCCGACGTCGTGGTGGTTTCGTTGGCAGTATCGCCACAAGCAGCCAGAAGGACGGTCAGGGCGAGAAACAAGGAAAGTCGACGCATATCCATTTGACGAGTGGGTGCCGCCTCCCGGTTCCCATACGCCAAGATCGAATTACCGTAGCCGGCAATGGAAAGTGTTATCGCGGTCGCTGGCCTCCGAAAGAGTTACGGCCAGACCCTCGCCCTTGACGGTCTGGATCTCGAGGTTCGCAAGGGTGAGGTGCATGGGTTCCTGGGTCCCAACGGGGCCGGCAAGACGACCACCATCCGAATCCTGCTCGGACTGATCAAAGCTGACGCTGGAAAGGCCTCTCTTCTCGGAGGCGACCCGTGGGCAGATGCGACCGATCTGCACCGGCGTCTCGCTTATGTACCCGGCGACGTCACGTTGTGGCCCAATCTCACGGGTGGTGAGGTCATCGACCTGTTGGGCCGGCTTCGCGGCGGCCTCGACCTCGACAAGAAACAGCGCCTTCTGGCCCGATTCGATCTCGATCCGACCAAGAAGGGTCGCACCTATTCGAAGGGAAACCGTCAGAAGGTGGCGTTGGTCGCAGCCCTCTCGTCGGACGTCGAGTTGTTGATTCTGGATGAGCCGACAGCCGGTCTCGATCCCCTGATGGAGGCGGAATTCCGCTCATGCATCAACGAGGACCGTCACGATGGCCGAACCGTGTTGCTGGCCAGCCACATCCTGGCCGAAGTCGAAGCCCTCTGCGACCGGGTGAGCATCGTCCGAGCCGGCCATACCGTGGAGAGCGGCACATTGGCCGATTTGCGCCATCTCACCAGAACCACCATCTCGGCTGAGCTCGAGTCACCTCCAACTGGCATCGCTGAACTGGCGGGTGTCCATTCATTCCAGGCTGATAGTCGGCGGGTGGATTTCGAAGTGGATTCGGATCGACTGGGTCCTGTGCTCACTCACCTGACCGGGCTGGGAGTCAAGAGCCTGGTCAGCCATCCTCCCACCCTCGAAGAGCTTTTCATGCGGCACTATCGGGATCAAAAGACCACGACGTGAAAAGCTTCGTGGGTACGACGCGGCTGATCCGCTTCATCCTTCGGCGTGAACGGTTGCGTTTGAGCATCTGGCTCCTGGTCCTGACCCTCGTCCCGGTCCAGACGGCCAATGCCTTCAAGGCGTTATATCCGACCGAGGCCGCCCGCGAGCAGCTTGTCAACACCGTGACCACGAGTCCAGCATTTTCGGCCCTCCTCGGCCCTGTTTTCGGTTCCACTATCGGGGCGCTGACCGCGTGGCGGGTCGGGGTGATCGGTGCTCTTTTAGTTGGCCTGATGGCTGTGCTCACAGTGATCCGGCACACCCGGGAAGAGGAGGAAACCGGCAGGCGCGAGTTGCTCGGCGCGACGGTGGTCGGTAGGCACGCGCCGCTGATGGCAGCCTTGGTGGTCACTTCGGCTGCGGGACTGGTGCTGGGTGTTCTGCTGACCGGCGGTTTCATTGGAGTCGGGTTAGAGACCCGCGGCGCCATCGCTTTTGGGGTCGGATACGCGGCGACGGCGATCGCCTTCACAATGGTGGCGGGTGTTGCCGCCCAGCTCACCGAGAGTGCCGGTGCCGCTCGGGGAATCTCGGTCGCAGCTGTCGGTGCTGCCTTCGTCCTGCGAATGCTCGGTGACGGCGGCGGGATCGCTTGGGCTTCGTGGCTGTCACCCATCGGGTGGTTCACTCAGCTCCGGCCCTTTGCCAGGACCGGTGAGCGGTGGTGGGTGTTGTTGTTGTCAGTGGGCTTCGCCCTGGTCCTGGGCATTGTCGGATATCTGTTGTCCGCACGCCGAGACGTGGGGGCGGGAGCTTTGCCTCCGCGGCCCGGCCCTGCTCAGGCAGCACCTGGTCTCGGCTCGCCGTTGGGTTTGGCGATCCGGCTCCAACGAGGCGGCCTGATTGCCTGGTCGCTGGGTCTGGGTGCATTGGGGGTCGTTTATGGGAGTGTCGGGGACAGCATCGGTGACCTCTTGGCTGACAACCCGCAGTTTGCGGAGTTCTTCGAGCTCCTCGGCGGCGAACGGGGGATCACCGACACCTTCTTTTCCACCGCCATGGGAATACTGGCCATCATCTCCTCGGCCTACTCGATCCGGGCAGCTCTCCGGCTACAGGTTGAAGAAGAAGGATTGCGAGCCGAGCCCGTCCTGGCTGCTGCCGTTCGCCGTCGATCCTGGGCGTTGAGCCACCTGTCCTTCGCGTTTTTGGGACCGATCGTGATGCTGGCGATTGCAGGGTTGGCGGCAGGTGCCACCTATGGAGCGATCAGCGGCGACCTGGCAGGGGAGACGCCGAGGGTTCTCGGAGCCGCCCTGATCCAGATACCGGCGGTCTGGGTGGTCGCGGGGGTGGCAACTGCACTGTATGGCCTGGCCCCAAGGCTGACTTCGGTTAGCTGGGGGGTGCTGGTCGCGTTTCTCGTGTTTGGCCAGCTTGGACAGATCCTCCAGTTTCCCCAATGGTTGCTGAACGTTTCACCATTCAGCCACGTTCCCACACTCTCATCTGGAGATCTCGCCATCGCTCCGCTAGTGGCGTTGGCCGCCATCGCGGCCCTGCTGGTTGGAGGAGGTCTTGGTGGTTTTCAGCGACGTGATATTGGCTGAGCCGGAGACTTGATTTGGGCGATTTCGACCGGTTCCGAGCGCTCAGCTTCGATTGTTACGGCACCCTGATCGATTGGGAGACCGGCATCAGGAATGCTCTCGGTCGGTGGGTGTCGAGGCGCTCAGTCGAGTCGTCCTCCGACGACTTGATCCGTTGGTTCTCTGAGTTGGAAACCCTTGTTGAACAGGAACGGTCCCCGGCCCTGCTCTATCCCGAGGTGCTGGCCGAAACTTTGCGCCGCATCGGTGTTCGGAGTGGTGCCGAGGTGACCGCCGAGGACGCAGCCGAGTTCGGGTCATCGGTTCCCGACTGGCCGGCATTC
>CAYYRT010000064.1:0-4765 GCA_964474055.1 uncultured Acidimicrobiaceae bacterium
CTGGTTGGATTCTGCCGGTCTCCCGGCGAGACGGACGGGGTCCTCGACCCCGCCCGGAGGGACGGCTCAGCAGCCAGTCACCTCGAGGGTCTCCTGCCGTTCATGCAGTTGGACCACCTCCTCTCTCTCGTGCCGGCCATGGTGCGACAGAATCCGCTGAGAGGCAAGAGAAGGGCGGCGGATATGGCATCGGATCGCAACACCCGCATCATCGAGGAGTTCCACGCCAACGAGGGCCGGGTCGGCGGGATCTGCTACTCCCATAACGCGCGAATGAAGGCCGGACCCATCCATCTGAGTCCGGCCTTCACAGCCGCTGATACTTAGGACCCCGTACCAGAGAGGAACTGCTCGGCGAGCTGGCGGCCTTCCATCGCTTGCAGCTTTCCGGCGTCCCAGCCGAGCACCGAGCTTGTGGTCAGGAACTGCTCGGCGAGCTGGCGGCCTTCCATCGCTTGCAGCTTCCCGGCGTCCCAGCCGGCCACCGCCACACTCGGCCGCTCCGCGGTTCCTTGATCCTCGATCACCCGGGTGATCAGGCTTCCGGCGATGCCTCCGATCGCCAAGGCAGCGACGATCGCGACGATGACACTGCCTGCGACACCTCCGTGGATCGGTGGCGATTCCACCCTTGCGCTCATCCCGCACCTCCCGTCGTCGACTGGCGCACATCTTGTCTCTGGGTCGCCACCTGCGAGGTGGCGGCTACCACATATCGTCGGTGTCGTCGAACACGCCCGACCGGTGGCCGCTACAGAGAGAGGCCCCAGAGAATCGGCGGCAGTCAGGCGGGGATGCCGGCGGCGAGGACAAATGGAACACGAGGTACGCGCCGAGGGTGCTCGTCATGTCGCCGACGTCCTTCATCGAGTTCACCTCCATCACCGCGAACGTGTCGCACCGCGGCGAGGGCGCGCACGCACTCGATCGCTTGAGCCGCGGTGATACCGCCGGGCTCGTAGGCGCCCGCCCCGGGAGCGTGCGCCGGGTCGACGACGTCGATGTCGAACGAAGATCCAGGTGGCGATCGAGATCAACCGGCCTGTGGCCGACGTTGGCGCACCGGGAGGCCGCGCCGTACGGCGAGCCCGCCTTGCAGCTCGACAGCCCTCCCG
Organism: uncultured Acidimicrobiaceae bacterium; assembly: GCA_964474055.1. Lineage (GTDB taxonomy): Bacteria > Actinomycetota > Acidimicrobiia > Spongiisociales > ZC4RG35 > JAICND01. Next base: position 1,116 of record CAYYRT010000064.1, read on the forward strand.
CGGAGAGCGGAGAATCGCGGCCATCTGCCCCGGAGGAGGAACCATCGACGACGTCAAGCGCAACATCGAAACGGTTCGGCGGCTGGAGGAAGCATTCAACCGGCGGGACTACTCAGATTTCGGCGAGCTGTTGGCCGACGGTTTCCAGGCTCTCAACCCGGGCTCGAACCAGACGTCCCGTGATGAGCTGCAGGCCAACAACGAGAGCTGGTACGGGGCCTTCCCCGACAAGTCGACGAAGATCCTGGATATCTTCGGCGAGGGCGACCGGGTTGTTGCCCGGATCCGCGACCGCGGAACGAACACCGGCGGCGTGCCCTGGTTCGGCATCCCAGCCAACGGGAGGGCTATGGACATCGAGTGGTTCCAGATCTCACGCCACGAGACAGACGGCAGGATCGCCGAGATGTGGACCCAGGCACAGGTTGCCAGGCTCTTGATGCAGCTCGGGGCCATCCCCGAGCTGGGGGTATGAGATGACGCCGGACGAACTGAGGGCGATATCTCGTCGGTTTGTCGACGAGGTCTTCAACAAGCGGAACCTGAAGCACGCGGAGGAGATGCTGGCGGAGGACTTCGTCGAGCATTCGCCGCCGCTGCCCGACATGCCCGGGGACAAGAGCGGCGCGATCCAGGCGATCAAGCTGCTCCTGGACTCTAGCGATGATCTCCGCGTGGAGATCCTCGACCAGGTCTCGGACGGTCGCCGGATCGCGATCCGCGGACGGTACACGGGAACCGACACCGGCGGCTTGTTCCCCGGGATGCCCGCGACGGGCAGGCACTTCGACATCGAGGGGATCGACGTCCTGGTGGCGAACGACGCGGGAACGTTCGTCGAGCACTACGGGACCACGGACATGAAAGGTGCCATGCAGCAGCTCGGGCTCGCGCCGTAGGGATCCGCCGCCCGCCTGATGTCACTCCAGGACTGCGCCGAATTCGCGCGTGCGCTCGACTTGATGGCACTCCGCCGCCGCGCCACCCTTAGGATCCTGCGGGTGCGAGCCGCGCAACAGGCACTCGTTGTCCAAGCTGATCTAGACCGTCGCGGTTCCCTGGATCCCAAGGACACCCTTGAGGGCCTCGATCATCCCGAGATGGCGAGAGGCATGAGTGATGTGCCAACCGTAGTGGTCCAGGACGACCCAATCGCCCTCGTCGTAGAAGTCCCCGGTCGGTAAGAAGAACTCAGCCTCGTCGACACCGCTAAGCACATCTTCGGCCGCGGCGAACGCCTCACGGGCATAGGACACGACCTCGCCCTTCGCCGGGAGTGAGATCGCTGCCGACGCGTCGTCGTCGAGTCCCATCCCGGTCGCCTGCTTGCCGAGCAGGGTGCCGAGACCCCAGGCGCCCATGAGCTCGCGTGCGTCCCAGATCTGCTCGCGCCCGGCGAAGCGTGCCAGCTGCGGCGCAAACGAGCCGAACCGTGCCTGCAATGCGTCGGCCCATCGCGCCGTGTGCCATAGGTGGAACGCGATCGAAGGTGCCTTCGCTCCAGGTCTGGCTCGGAACGGCACCTCGTCGAGCTCTTGGACCGCCTCAAGGAACGATCCGTGGATGAAGGCGACGTCCCCGACCAAACTCTCGACGACCGCGTGACCCATGCGGGACCCCCTTCCGACAGTGGACCCTACGCGGCGATCAACAACGCCGTCCAGGGATCGACAGGCCGCTCGCGCCGGGGCGCGAGGTCTCCGTCATGGACAGGATCGGGCAGCCGGCGAGGTGCACGCGCAGCGACGTAGCGCTATCAGTGCGTATCGGATTGTCACGAGACGACCGTCATCCAGCCCGCGGCTTTCGAGACCTCAATCCGACACGACAGCGTAGAGGCGCCATCGGTCGGGAACGCCCTTCAGCTCGTGCTCGCCGGTGTCCTCGAATGCGATCCCCGAACCGGCCGTGAGGTCACGCACGGTCTGTGACGCAAGCACTTCGGACGGTCCGGCGAGCCCGCCGATCCGCGACCCGATCACCACGGCGAGCCCGCCGGCCTTGCCGTCGATCGTCTCGACCTCGCCGGTGTGCAGACCTGCGCGGACCTCGACCCCGAGCGAGCCCACGGACCGGACGATCTCCTCGGCGCAGCGCACCGCTCGCCCGGGTCCGTCGAACGTGGCGAAGAACCCGTCGCCTGCCGTGTCGACCTCGTGCCCGCGGAAGCGGCCGAGCAGCGCCCGCACCTTCGCGTGGTGGTTCTGGACCAACCCTTTCCACGCCCGGTCGCCGAGCGCCGCTGCCCGCTCCGACGATCCGACGATGTCGGTGAAGAGAACCGTCGCGAGCACCCGGTCGAAGGCCGCGTGTTCCTCCTCGATCGACTCGGCGAACCGCCGAACCGCTCCCGCGACCTCGACCACGTCGCCGAAATATGCGTCGTCCTCGTCCCCGGACAGGCTGACGAGCCGAGCGCCCGGGATCTGGTCCGCGGTCCACCGCGCCTCCTCGACCGGGTCCGTCGCCCAGCCCTCCCGCATGAATACCGCGGTCGGGACCTGGATCGCCGGCAGCGCGCTCCGTGCGTCCGTCGAGAACCAGACACGGCTGAACCGGACGAGATCACCGGGCGCTGCGCTGTTCCGCTGCAGCCGCGGCAGCCACTCAACGAACGCCGGATCCTTCGCCAGCCGCTCGCTGGTCTCGAAGGTCATGCGCACGGCCTCCTCGCCTCGCTCCTCGTCGCCCCAGAGCTCCATCCTCGTCGAGAGCCGCTCCTCGAACAGCTCCTCACGCATCCCCCACGGGTAGTCGGGCGCCCAGGCCATCCGGACCCCGCCGCTCCAGAGCACGAGCCCGAGCGTCCGCTCCGGGTAGGTGGCCGCGAACATCGCCGCGAGCGCCCCGCCGTCGCTGATCCCCACGACGAGGGTTCGCTCGGACTCGACCGCGTCGAGCACGGCGCGCAGGTCGTCGATCCTGGCTTCGAGCGTCGGGACGACCGAGAGCCGATCGGAGAGGCCGACGCCACGTTTGTCGAACATGATCGCCCGCCCCCACGAGCTCAGCTCGCGGATGAAGCGGGCGTAGGAGGGCAGCTCCCAGAACAGCTCCACGTGCGAGACGAATGCGTCCACGAAGACCACGTCGATCGGACCGTTGCCGAGGACCTGGTAGGCGATGTGGACGTCGTCCTCGGTCCTGGCGTAGCGGGTCACCGGCCGGTCCACGGGCGCATCCTCCCGCCGCCGACCCCTTACGGCAAGCAAGGCGTGTTGTGGAGACCTACGATCGCGCGGGACCCGTTGCTGCTGACGCCAACCTCTCACGCCGGAGCGCGTGGACATCATCGTCCTGGGGACGAGACTGGCTCGCAAGCCGTCCCGATCAGCCAATGAGGGCCGTACGCGTTGGCCAAGCGACCTTGCCGATGTCCGTCGGCGAGTTTGACTTGGTGTTAGGGAACGCAGAAGGATGCATGGCAAGACTTCTCTCGATGAGGGGGCACCATGCACGCGAGAATCGCACGTACAGTAGTGGACCCGGACCAGTATGAGGCCGCCCGCAAGGTCCTGGAAACCGAAGTCCTCCCCCGAGTTCGACAGATCCCAGGTGTGGTGGCGGGGTATTGGTTCGAGCCAGTCGACGGAAAAGGCCTAAACGTCATCGTCTGCGAGAGCAAGGAAGTAGCAGCGATGCCTGTGCCC
>CAYYRT010000065.1:0-7257 GCA_964474055.1 uncultured Acidimicrobiaceae bacterium
CCGCCAGACGGCGAGTCGGGCGGTTCATGTCTGTTCCTCGTGGGAGATGCGAACCAACAAGCCGATCAGGAGGAAGTTGCCGACCAGCGACGAGCCACCGTAGGAGACGAAGGGGAGGGTGATCCCGGTCAGGGGCACCAGCCGCAGAACCCCACCGAGGATCAGAAGCGTCTGGAGGGCGAACACCCAGGTCAGTCCCGCCGCGGTGAGTTTGCGAAACCGATCGCGGGAGCGAAGGGCGATCCCGAAGCCGACTGCCACCAGCAGGGCGAAGGCGGCGATCACCGCAATCGACCCGGCAAAACCCAACTCCTCGGCAATGGCGGCGAAGATGAAGTCGGTGTCGGCGTTGGGGATCAGATCGGGTCGACCCAGACCGAGCCCCGATCCGGTGAGGCTGCCGGTGCCCATCCCGAACCAGGCCTGGGCGAGCTGGTATCCCGAATCCTCGAAGTGTTCGAAGGGGGAGATCCACGCCTCCACCCGGCGGACCACATGGTCGAAAACCCGGTAAGCGGCGAACCCACCGCCCACGGCCAGCAACCCTCCCACCACGAGATAGGCGGGCCGGCCGGTGGCGGAATAGAGCATGCCGACGAAGGCGCCAAAGAGCAGCAGCGAGGCGCCGAGGTCGCGCTGACCCACCAGGACCCCCAGACTCAACGCCCATACAAGAAAGAGAGGGAAGAGTTGGCGTGGTTCAGGAAGCTGGAAAGGCCCCACCTTGCGGGGGCGGTCGGCCAGCGACGATTGCCTTTCCGCCAGATAGCTGGCGAGAAAGAGGACCACGATGATCTTGGCGATCTCCCCCGGCTGGAAGCGCATCTCGGTGAATCCGAGGTCGATCAACACCCACAGGCGCGAACCGTTGGCCTCCAACCCCCGAATCGGGAGCGGTCCGCTGGAGGGAAGCAACGGGAGAACGAGCAGGGTGAGGGCCCCGGCCAACAGGAGGTTGCGGTAACGCCTGATGGTGTCGAGACCCGTGGTGGCGAAAACCCTCAGCAGTCCGACCGTCAGCCCGGCCGCGATCAAGAGCCACCACTGTTGCAAGGCGGCCCGGGTTGGGTCGAGGCGATGGATCTCGGCCAGGCCCAACGCGGTCAGCAGGGCGGCGGGGGGCAAGAGCGCGTTGGAGGCAGCCGGCGCCCACCGGCGGATGGCGAGGTGGACCGCCCCGAAGGACAACAACATGACGAGAAACGTGAGGCCCACCCGGGCGTCGAGGCTGCCCCCGCCGGCCAGATTGACCAGGGTGACCCCGAAGGCGGCGAGAACGGCGGCTCCAGTGAGGAGGCCGCCCTCCGCGGTCCTGGTCATGGGATGACCTGTACCACCACCACTGTGATGTTGTCGTGGCCGCCGGCCCGGTTGGCCTGCTCGATCAAGGTCCAGACCGCTTCTTCGGGACTTCCCTCACCCAGGATGGAGGCGATGCGGGCATCGGGGACCATGTTGGTCAACCCGTCCGAACAGATGAGAAGCCGGTCACCTTCTTCCATCTGGAGATCGATTTCGTCGGCCTCCACATCGTGACTGATACCGAGGACCCGGGTCAACATGCTTCGCTGCGGGTGGGTGAGGGCGTCCTGGGTGGAGAGTCGGCCGGCGGCCACCTGCTCGGCCACGACCGTGTGATCGGCGGTGATCATCTCCAGGTTGGAATCGTGCAGCAGGTAAGCGCGACTGTCGCCGACATGACCAAGCCGCACAGCACCTTCCGGCCCCAACTCGGCCAGGGTGATGGTGGTGCCCATGCCCGCCAAACGTGGTTCACGCAGGGCGGTGTCGATCACCACCCGGTTGGCTTTGGCGATCCGCTCGGCCGGAGACCCTTCCGCCATGAGGGAGGTATCCACCGCCAGTCGCGAGGCGACCTCGCCACCGACGTGGCCGCCCATTCCGTCGGCCACCATGACGATGACCGGTCCCGGACCTCGCCCCGAAGCCTCGGGGGCGTAGGCGTCCTCGTTGTTGTTGCGCAGCCGCCCCTGGTGGGTGCCTGCTGCCCACAGGTAGTTCACCGTACCTCCATGACCGTCTTCCCCACCTGCAGGGCATCTCCCCTTTGCAGCGTCGTGGGAGTTGTGATTCTCCGACCGTTTACGTAGGTGCCATTGGTGCTTCCCAGATCAGACACCGTTAGAGCCCCTTCCTGGGATACCAGCCGCAGGTGGAACTCGGAAGCGTAGGGGTCCTCCAGATTCACGTCGGCCTGGTCGCTTCTGCCGACCACCGTGGCGTCGTGGACGGCGAAAGAAAGACCGGCCTGACTGTCCGATCTGACGACCACGATCCTGTTCCCGGCACGGCGGCCTCCACCTTCAGTTCTTCCCAAACCGACGTGTCGGGCTATGGCCCGGGCCACCTGCCAGATGAACAGGTACACGAGGGCGAGAAATATCAAACGCAGGAGAGTGAGGATCAGTTCAGGCATTGGAGGCGTGAGACGTATGACGTGAGGCGTGAGTGAAGCGAAAGTCGATGCCGGCGATGGTGAGGACCGAGCCATTGTTGATCCGGCGCGGGGTGCGGGTGACCCGGACCCCATCGACGGCTGTGCCGTTGATCGAGTCCAGATCGACGACGAATGCCTGACCGTCCTGACGAAACAGGATGGCGTGGTGACGACTCACCTCCGGAGCCTCAAGGACGATGTCGCAGTCGCTTCCCCTTCCGAGCAGCGCACGGTTGGGCGTCACCTCATGGCTGGTCAGGCCCTTGATGCGGGCCCAGGGCGGAAGCGGTCCGGGCACGACCGAACCTTCGGACCTGAGGGTTCCAGGAGTGAGACCGGGGTCGCTCTCGATGATCACCTGCGCCGGACCCTCGAGCCGCCAACCCCGATCGACGGCGTGGTCGGCAAATGCCATGGTGAGATGGGCGGCGAGTTCCCTACCCGCACCCTCACTTTGGGCCAGGTTGGAAGGATGGAGGAGCAGTCGGAAGTGGTTGGCCGTGGCCGGACCGGCCACACTTTCAAACTCGGCCAACTCGGCTTCGCGGGTGATCCTCGACGCCAGTTCCGAAGGATGGAGACCACCTCGAAACAGACGACCAGCCAGTCCATCGATAGCCGCTTCCAGCCGCCGCTCCAGATCGCGGGCGAGCTTCATGACCTTGGAACGGTAGTGGCGGCGGGGGCTTGGGCCGTAGGGCGGCTCGGTCGGGCATTGTCACCCCTCGCTACAATTATCAACCACGGGCAGCCGTACGAGGGCGAGTGGCGGAATTGGCAGACGCGCAGGATTCAGGTTCCTGTGTCCGAGAGGATGTGGGGGTTCAAGTCCCCCCTCGCCCACGATCTGTCCTTAGGAGCACACGGAGGTTTTTCCCATGCAGACACGCCCGTTCCCCTCCTCCCCGGAGGCCCGTTCTCCGGCCGGGGCAGAGATCCGCTTCCTGATGGAAGGCGAGACCGGCGGCATGATCCACTCCACCGTCCCACCAGGTCAGGTGAATCGGGCGACCGTCCACGCCACGGTGAGCGAGTTCTGGCACATTCTCTCGGGCCAGGGGCAGATATGGCGACGAGACGGCGCAGGTGAGGAGACAACCGTTTTGGAACCAGGTGTTTCCATCGATATTCCGGTCGGGACCGCATTCCAGTACCGCTGCACCGGTGTCAAGCCGCTCCAATTCCTCTGCATCTCCATGCCGCCCTGGCCCGGCGACAAGGAAGCGACGGTCATCGAGGGGCCATGGAAAGCGACTGCTCCCGAGGGTTGACGGCAGACGTCACAGGGGGCGGGATGGCCCGGTCAGCTCGGCAGCGGATTGGGGCCGGTCGCGGTGACGAGCCGCTGCGGGACCCAGTCGTCGACGTGGACGAAGCCGTCGAACGTGGCCCCCTGGAGGACGCACGAGTCGTGCAACGACCGCTGATAGAACTTCACATGCGTGAAGTCCTCGAACAGGACGTAGTACGGCTCGTTGTCAGCGTTCTGGAACTGCTGCCCGGTCAGTGCCGCCCGGTGCTCCCGGGAGAATGCATCGACGTCATCGCCGACGACCACGCCGAGGTGTTCGAGCCCCATCCGGTAGACGCGCTGGTGGACCGGCGGGATGAGCTCGATGAGCGACACCGGTGTCCCGTCGAGGACCTTGAGCGGCTCAGCGAGGACGATCAGCGAGATCGGCCGGCCGTTCCAGACGTTCTCGAAGTTCGCGGTGGCGTGACGCTCGAGGAGCATGCGCAGGTGGAGGTAGAGGTCCCAGTCGGCGACCCGGTAGGCGATGTGGCTCAGGGCGTATGGCGCGATGTCGATACCGCGGGTGTCGAGCCGGTCGCGCTGCAGCGCCGCGAATGCCTGGTAGTCCCCGATGATGTCGCTGACCGGATCAGCCATCCGCGCACATGTCCTTTCAGCCGAACATAGTATGCGTCTCAGGGGGTTCAAGTCCCCCCTCGCCCACCGATCGCGCTGCGCAGCAACAGCCGCTAACCCCGCCATGATCAAAACCAGTGATTCTTGAACGTTCCCGGCCACGACGCCGGCGATTCCTATGGCCCGTGGTGTTGACCCTGGTTTTGCTAACCGGATTGGGCCTGGCGCGAATCAACGAGCAGGCGGTCGCGGCGGTCGACTACCTGGAAGGGATCCGTGCCAGCGCTGCTTCCCTGGTCACGCCCGCCGCCTCCTTCTCGGGGTTGTCGGGCCGGGTTGGTTCGATCGATCGTGCCGAGTTCTTCACGGTTATCGACGCCATGGATGCCGCCTTGGTCCAGGCCGCCCTGGTGGTCGCCGAGAGCCCCGAAAGCGGACAACTGGTAGGGGCGGCCACCATCTACCGGCTCACCCTCGAGACCTGGAAGGACGGTGTGGCGACCTTCGCCGAAGGGGTGATCGAGTTGGCCGACGGCGAACTGACGGGCGGCGATCGAATCCACGTCGGTCTGCAACAACTGGCGGCCGGTGACCAACTGTACGCAGGATTGCTGGCCGAGTTGGATCGGGAAAGTGTTCCCGATCCGATAACCCCGCTTCCGGCGATGAACCTGGTCAACCCGGACGTGGGGGCGGGCCGGTTGGCGCGACTGTTCACCGCGGTGGCGAGTGCCTCCAACAGCAATCTGGCGCTGCGAGCGGATCTGGCGGTCCGACAGGTCACCTCTGAGCCGGCCTGGGTGACCGACCCGGAAGGCAATTTGGTGATGACCGCCACGGAGTCGATTGCGGTAGCGGTGGTCGTTGCCAACAACGGCAATGCCGACGCACCTGCCCAAACAGTCGAACTCGAACTGGTCAGCCCCGAGAGTTCCGAGACCCGCATGGTCGAGGTGCCGGAATTGGCACCGGGCGGCCAGACCACTGTGGTCTTCATTGACCTCCCGGTTGTCTTCGGGGGGAGTTATCAGGTGGGCGTCACCTTGATCCTGACAGTGCCCGACTCCGACCCGTCAAACAACGGTGCCAACCTCGCCTTCATTGTCCTCGAACCGACTGAGTGATGGTCGTTACCATCGTTTGACCGTGATCGACCCCGCCATCCTCCGGACCAACCCCGCCCGCCTCATCGCTTCTTTGCAGCGCCGAGGGCTCGAGGTTGACATCGCTTCTCACATCGAACTGGAGGAGCGGGCTCGCAAGGTTCGCCAGAAGGCGGAGGAAGCACGCGCGGCCCAGAAGGAGGCTGGTCGGGAGATCGCCAAACTGACTGGGGCAGAGAAGGACGCCGCCATTGCAAAGGTTTCCGAGTTGGCGGAGGAGTTCAAACGGCTGGAGGCGGAGGCCGAGGAACTGGCCGACCAGTTCGACAAGATGTGGGCAACGGTCCCCAACCTGGTTGACGAGACGGCCGCCGATGGACGCACCGACGCAGACAGTGTCGAGATCAAGAAGGTCGGGATACCACCGGTTTTCGACTTCCCGGCGGCCGACTTCGCCACCCTCGGAAGCCGCCTCGACCTGATCGACATGGATCGGGGCGCCAAGGTGTCAGGCAGCCGCTTCGGGTACCTGAAAGGTGCGGCGGTCTTGCTCGAATTCGGTTTGGTCCGTCTCGCTTTCGACCGGCTGATCGCCCATGGTCACCTACCGATGGTCACCCCGGTACTGGTCAGGGAGGAAGCGCTCTACGGAACCGGGTTCTTCCCCGGCGACCGCGAGCAGGTCTACTCGATTCCCGAGGATGATCTCTACCTGGTGGGCACGTCCGAGGTGTCCCTGGCGGCGTATCACGGCGATGAGATCTTCGACCCCGAACAGCTCCCGAAGAGGTACGCGGGGTTCTCAACGTGTTTCCGTCGGGAAGCGGGGACATACGGCAAGGACACCCAGGGTCTTTTCAGGGTGCATCAGTTCGACAAGGTCGAGATGTTCGTCTTCTGCCGGCCGGAAGATTCTGCGGCCGAGCATGAACGGCTGCTGGCGATCGAGGAGAGCCTGGTGCAGGCGCTGGAACTTCCCTATCGGGTCGTCAACGTCGCCGCTGGCGACCTCGGCTCCTCGGCCGCCAAGAAATACGACATCGAGGCGTGGTTCCCGTCACAGAACACCCACCGGGAAGTCACTTCATGCTCCAACACCACCGACTATCAGGCCCGCCGGCTCAAGGTGCGGATGCGGTCCCCGGCCGGTAATCAGATCGTCCATACCCTCAACGGGACCGCGGTGGCTGTTGGCCGTACGATCCTGGCGATCCTGGAAAACCATCAACAACCAGACGGTTCGGTGCGAATGCCCACGGCCCTCGTTCCGTATCTGGGTTTTGACCACATAGGTCCGTGACCGACCGCAACCGCCAGATCTTCTCTCGGATCGCCCGCCGATACGACTTCTGCAATCGAGTGTTGTCGCTCGGACAGGAACAAAACTGGCGGCAGAGGGGGGCCGATGCTCTTCCCCCCGGCCGGGTTCTTGACCTGGGAAGCGGGACCGGAGCTGCCTTACCGGTCTTGGGCGGGCGCATCGTGGTGGCCCTCGACCCGGTGGCACCGATGCTGGCTTTGAGCCCGATCGCCTTCCGGGTGGTGGCGGTGGGCGAATCGATGCCCTTCCCCGACGGGTCCTTCGATGGGGTGTTCTCGGCCTACGTGTTCCGCAACCTCACCTCGGTTGATCGCACCCTGGCGGAGATTCACCGGGTGCTGCGGCCGGGCGGACTGGCGGTGATCGTCGACCTGGGCCGGCCGGTCGGGCGATGGCGCCGCTGGCTCCACCGTCTGGGTAGCGCCATTGTCCTTCCTCTGGCGGGGCTGATGGTGGGAGCACCAGGCGAGTATTGGTATCTCCATCGCAGCCTCGACAAGTTGGC
>CAYYRT010000066.1:0-4738 GCA_964474055.1 uncultured Acidimicrobiaceae bacterium
CGCAATGCGACCAGTAGAGACGGATGCGGTCGCGGACCGGACCGCCGAAGAGCGCGTAGACCGGGACGCCGAGCGCGCGGGCGGTGATGTCGAGGAGGGCGTTCTCGATGGCGCCGATGGCCTGCTGGATCACGCCGCCGGGCGCCTGCCGGCGGAGGGCGTAGAGGAGCGCGACGTGGGCTTCCCACGGGCGGGGAGCCTTGTCGAGGAGCGCGGGCGCGAGGCCGGCGATGGCGGCGGTGACGCCGACGCCGCCGAAGGACTCGTTGTACTCGCTCCAGCCGACGATGCCCTCGTCGGTGCTGATCTTGAGGAAGTCGAGGCTGCGCCAGCCCCCGTCGGCGTGCAGCGACTCGATCGCGGTGATCTTCATCGGCTCTCCTTGGGCCGCCCGTCGAGCGAGACCCGGGCCGGCCGGGGTAGGCTACCGGAGGGGCGATCACGTCGGCAAGGGGTGGGACCGCGATCCGGCCTCGCGCTGATGCTCGCCGTCGGGGGGCTGGTCAGCGCGGCCTGCCTCGGGCCGGTTCGCGGGCTCTATCCCCCGCAACCCGGCGAAGCCACGATCACCGTCCACGTCGTGCGGCACGGCTGGCACAGCGGGCTCGTGATCCGGCGCGACCAGATCCCGTCGGGGGCGTGGCCCGAGCACGACCGGTTCCCGGCCGCGCGATTCCTGGAGGTGGGGTGGGGGGATCGGGCCTTCTACCAGTCGCCGGACGCCGGAATCGCGCTCGCCGTCGAGGCCTCCTTCGCCTCGGGAGGGAGCGTGCTCCACGTGACGGGGCTCGACCGCCCTCCGGCCGAGCACTTCGCTCACGTCGAGATCACGGCGGTCGAGTTCTCCGCGGGCGGCGCGGAGGCGCTCGCCCGCTTCGTTTCGCGCGCCTACGCGCGCGACACCTCGGGCGCTCCGATCGACCTCGGCCCGGGGCTCTATCCCGGCAGCCGCTTCTACGCCGCGACCCGCCGCTACTCGCTCTTCTACACGTGCAACAGCTGGATCGCCGAGGCGCTCCGGGCGGGCGGCTGTCCCATCACGCCGGCCTGGGCTCTCACCGGCGGCAACCTCGCCTTCCAGGCGCGCCGGTGCGGGCCGCCCGCCCATCGGGGTCCTTGACCGCGAGAACAGTCCTCGCTAGAGCCCGCGTGCTCGTGGGGAGCGTCGCCCTCGCCCCGACCGATGCGCCGCTCGGCGCTCCGGGCGGACTACCGCAGGCGCGGCGGGCCGGCATCGACGATCATCGCGCCCTGGAGCAGGCGGGTGACGCGGGCCCAATAGGCCCCCGCCTCGCACATCGGGCAGGCCGGAGAGGTTCCGTACATCTCGCAGCCCGACAGGTCCCGCGAGCCCAGCCGCCGCGCGGCATCCCGGATCGCCACCATCTCCGCGTGGGCGGTGGGGTCGTCGTCGGTGACCACCGCGCTCGCGCCCTCGCCGACGATCCGGTCGGCCTTGACGATCACCGCGCCGTAGGGCTGATCGCCCCGCGCCACCGCGAGGCGGCGCATCTCGAAGGCGCGCTCCATGAAGGCCTCGCGCCCCGGACGATTCGGCTGCGGGATCGTCCGGGTCCGGTCCTGCGCGGCGACCGAGCCCGCGAAGGCGGTCACCACCAGGCCGGCCGCGCCACTCAGGGCCGCCCGGCGTGTGATGCGCGAGCCCGCGGGCGTGGTCACGGCAGCGCGGATGTCGTTCATGGCCCGGCCACAGGATACCTGAATCCGGCGTGGAGACTATCGGCGCGGTTGCGCCCGCCGCGGCGACATCGTCCGGATCGCGCCGGTGGTCGAGCTGACCCAGACCTCCTGGGTCACTCCGTGGACGGCATGCTCGATCAGAGCCACCCCGGCGAGGACGTGCGCCACGTCCTCGGTTCCCGGGCGCATCCATCCCGGCCAAGGCAGCGCATAGGAGACATAAAGGCCCTACTGCCTATCGGGTTGACTCCGAACGCCCCCATGGGTAGTGTGGCGAAGTGGGCCGGCCCGATTTTCCCAAGTCCTTGAAGGAGTTCCAGGCCCGATTCCGGGAGGACGACGCGTGTCGGACGTACTTGGCCGCGTGCCGGTGGCCAGAGGGCTTTCGCTGTGCACGATGCGGGCAGGGGGCAGCCTTCGAGCTGCCTCAACGGCGGCTGTGGCAGTGCAAGGCGTGCGGACGGCAGACCTCCCTGACGGCGGGCTCGGTCCTGCATCGGACGCGGCTGCCGCTGACGGTGTGGTTCTGGGCCACCTACCTCGTGACCACTCATACCCCCGGGCTGTCGGCCGTGCAGCTGCAACGCCAGCTCGGGATCAGCTACGAGACAGCCTGGGCGCTCCTGCACAAGCTGCGTCGGGCCATGGTGAACCCCGAGCGAGAAGCCCTCAAGGACAAGGTGGAGGTCGACGAAACCTACCTGGGCGGGCCGGAGGCAGGCTTGAAGGGGGGCCGCCAACTGCTGGAGAAGGCGTTGATTGTGGGCGCGGTCGAAGTGCGCGGTAATGCCGCCGGTCGGCTACGCCTCCAGGTCGTGCCGGACGCCTCGGCGCGCTCGCTCACAGGATTCGTGAAGCGGACTGTCGCGCTCGGCACCCTCATCCGGACGGATGGCTGGGGGGCGTACGGGCCGCTGTCGGACATGGGCTACCGGCATCGCCCCCGCACCCAGGGCACCCCCGAGCGGGCGGCCAAGCTCCTGCCGCACATCCACCGCGTCTTTGGCAACCTCAAGACCTGGCTTCGCGGCACCCACCACGGCGTCGGTCACGATCACCTCCAGGCCTACCTGGACGAGTTCGCCTTTCGTTTCAACCGGCGGCGCACCCCGATGGCGGCCTTCCAGACCCTTCTCGGCCTTGCCTCGGGCGCCCACGGACCCACGACCTACGAGATGTTGTACGCTTCGGAGTCAACCCGATAGGCAGTAAGGCCCTTATCAGGGCGGGCCGGGGCCGGCGAGGCCCGGCGGCGGGGTGGCTGGCGGTGGCTGGGGCCGAGAGAGCCACGCAGCCCGCATCACCGATCCCCCAGCCGGGCAGGCATCCACTGCGATCGTGCGCCGGCGACCGCGGTTCTAGCCGACGCCGGCCCCCTCGCGTAGGCCTCGTCAGCGTCGGCTCCGCTTGGCCTTCTGCCTCTTGGTCTTTCGTGGCTCGCTTGCCCAGACGTCGGCCGGGGCCGCCCAACCTCGGCAAGCAGTGCACCACAAGTTTGTGTCCAGCGGCGGAAGGCATCTCCAATGGCACGGCACCGCTCGGGCGGGCACGGCACGACCAGCCCGGCTCCAGGCTCGCCTCCCCGGAATGTCATCGGGAGTAAGGAAGAGGTTCTGGTTCCTCCATCGCGAGATGAACCTCCAGGGGTAAAGACGCCTCAGGAATCAAAGTGGTGACCCCGGCTGGTCTGACCCGACCTGGCTTCGGATGATCCCGCGGCGGCTCGAACTCGCCGCCGCGTAGCCGGCCCCCGCGCCACGGTCGCCGGCCGGGGCCGTTCCCGTCCGGCCCCGAGGACCCTCTGAGGGCCTCTCAGCCGCTCAGACCGTTACGGCTATCGGCCCCCCTGCCGGACCCCGGAGGATCTCGTGCTTCATGCACAACCACGTCCTCTTCGGTGTAGTCAGCCAGGAACACGCGGTGGCCTCACCCTCCGAAACGCTTCGGTTGGTGATGGCGACCTTAGCGCCGGCCCTGGCAAACGCCAAGGCCGTTGCCCGTCCAATGCCAGAGGCCGCGGTGCCCTATCTCAGCGCCAGCACCTCGTACACATCCACAGCCCTGGAGAACCCCTTGAGAGGGAGCTCGCGCGGTGAACCGACCTCGACGAGGTGCTCGACCGCGGCGAACGCCCTCCCGCTCAGGAGAATCTGCCCGCCGCGCGCTTCGCTGCAGAGCCGGAAGGCGAGGTTGGTGACGGGCCCGATGGCGCCGTAGTCGAACCGGCCCTGGAAGCCGATCGCGCCGAGGGTCGCGAAGCCCTGAGCGATACCCACACCGAAGTCGAGCTCGTGCCCACGCCGGCGCCACGTCGCAGCGAGAGTGGCGACCTCACGGCGCATATCGACCGCCATGCGAACGGCCCGTGCGGTGTAATCGGTGCACGGGACGGGATCGTTGAAAAAGACCATCACCCCGTCGCCGGTGAACCGCTCCAACGTGCCTTCGTGGGCGAAGATCAGCTGCCCGAGCGCCGCGTGGTACTCCCGCAGGACCTCCATGACCTCCTCCGGCTCCGCCCTCTCGGCGAACGCGGTGAAGCCGCGGAGGTCACAGAAGACGACGGCGATCTCGCGGCGATGGGAGGCGAGGAGGCTCTCGTCGCCGGAGGAGACGATCGCCTCGCAGAGCTGGGGCGAAAAGAAGCGGCGGAGCCGATTCACGCGCTCGAGCTCGAGCACCTGCTCGGCTACCCGTCGCTCGAGCGTCCGGTTAAGCTCGGCGACCTCGCGCGCCTGGGCCTGAACCGTGTCGTGCAGGGCCTTGATCCGGAGCATCGATTTCACGCGGGCCACCAGCGCCGCCTGGTCCACCGGCTTCGTGAGGTACTCGTCCGCGCCCGCCTCGAGGCCGGCGACGACGTCCCGCGAGTCCGCCTTCGCGGTCACGAGGATCACCGGCAGGAACGGCAGCGACGGGTCCGCCTTCAGTCGCCGGCACACCTCCACGCCGTCGAGCTTGGGCATCATGACATCCAGCAGGACCACGTCGGGCGACTGCTCAGCGACCACGCGCAGGGCCGCCTCCCCGTCGTTCG
>CAYYRT010000067.1:0-4268 GCA_964474055.1 uncultured Acidimicrobiaceae bacterium
GCCGGCGAAGGCCCTGCGAGGTCGTCGCTCATCGGTACGGATGGCGACTACGGCCGTGCGTCGACCTCCGCGACGAGGTCCGAGCGCGGGCCGGCGATGGCCTCGCCGACGATCGTTGGCCCCTCGAACTGCTCGCGCAGCGGCTGCTCGCGCAGGAACAGGACGCTGATCGCCGCAATGACCAGCGCACCGACACCGACCCACATGCTGTTCGCCAGCGCGACGCTGAAGGCGCGGTTGAAGCCATCCACGAAGATCGGCTGGAACTGCGCGGGGATCTGCTCCAGGAAGCTGGGTCCCGAACCGGCGACGTTCGTCAGCTCGCCGACGTCGAAGCCCGGCGGCGCGGTGGCCGGCACCAACTGCGCCGGCGCGCCGGCCGCGATGAGCTGGGTGCGGATCTCATCCCAGTTCAGGAAGTTGCGGAACATGGTGAAGGCGAAGGTCAGGCCAACCGTGCCCCCGATCTGGCGGAAGAAGGTCATGTCGCTCGTCGCGGTCCCCATCTCGCCGAAGGGCACGGCGTTCTGGATCACCACCGTGAAGAGGACCATGGACGGACCGATGCCCGCGCCGGCGACGAACATCCAGAACCAGAGGCTCAGGTCGGGCGTGTCGGCCCGCAGGTTGGTCATAAGTAGGATGCCGACCGCGGCCAGCGCCAGCGCACCCGCCGCCAGCCACTTGTAGTGCCCCGTGCGGCTCACCAGCTGGCCGCTGACGACCGAGCTCAGGATGAGCCCGAAGAGGAACGGCAGCACCTTGTAGCCCGACTCGGTGGCCGACGCCCCCTGCACCACCTGGTACCACAGCGGCAGGAACACGACGGCGCCGAAGAAGCCGAACATCGCCGTAAAGACCGCGATCATCGAGATGCTGAAGGTGCGGATGCGGAACAGGCGGAGCGGGATCATCGGCTCCTTTGCCCGCGCCTCGACCCACACGAAGACGCCCAGGAACAGGGAACCGATGAGCAGGAGGCCCCACGCGCCGGGCGAGCCCCAGTCGCCGTTCTGCCCGTTGGTCAGGCCGATCAGGATCGGCACGATGCCGGCCGAGAAGGTGGCCGCGCCCGCGTAGTCGATGTTGCGGCTGGCATCCGGCCGGCGCACCGTCGGCAGCAGGCGCCAGATGACGAACATCGCGATCAGCCCGATCGGCAGGTTGATGTAGAAGATCCAGTGCCAGCTAAGGTTGTCGGTGACCGTTCCGCCCAGGAACGGGCCGACCAGGAAGGCGATCCCGAAGACGGCGCCGAACAGGCCCTGGTACTTGCCGCGCTCGCGGGGCGTGAACAGGTCGCCGATCACCGCCAGGCTGATGGGGAAGAGCGCGCCGCCCCCCAGGCCCTGGATGGCGCGGAAGGCCACCAGCTGCTCCATCGATTGCGACACTCCCGACAACGCCGAGCCGAGCAGGAACAGACCGATGCCGATCATTAGCATCGGCTTGCGCCCGAACAGGTCGGACAGCTTGCCGTAAATCGGGACGGTGACCGTGCTGGTCAGCAGGTAGGCGGTGACGACCCAGGTGTAGAGGTGGACACCGTTCAGGTCGGACGAGATCCTGGGCAGGACCGGCCCGACGATCGTCTGGTCGAGGGCGGCCAGGAAGAGGCCGAGCAGGACGGCGCCCAGGATCTCGAATCGTTCGCGTCGGCTGACGTGGACCGGCGAGTCGTCGTCGGTCTCGATCAAGGCGGCGTTGCCGACGGATTCGCGGGTCATGCGGGAAGAGGGTCCTTGTGGTCGCGGGAGGGATTGAGCCCGGGGTGGTCGTGCACGAAGCGCTGCCGCGGCGCGGTCATCAACTTGAGGGCGCTGAGGACGGTCCGCTGCTCACCGGCGTTCATCGTCTCGATCATTTGGCGCAGCTGACCCAGGCGGAGTCCCGAGGCGTGGCACGCGGCTGCCCACTTGTGGCGCTGGTGTGTGCGCAGCGGTCGGTCGTCGCTCGTGATCGGAAGACCAGTCATGACGGGGTCCTTCCCTGATTCGGTGGTGGCGCGGGCGCCTTCGCGGGCGATGCGCGTGCTTGCCGGTCCTCAGCCCACGTTGATGACTACCTTGGCACGAGCCTGACCGCTGCCCAGGTAGCGGACGGCATCGGGGACCTCCGCCAGCGAGTACTGCCGATCGATGGCCGGGCGCAGCTTTCCCGCTTCGACGAGCTCCTGCAGAACGATCAGGTCCTCCTGCGACACGCGGCCCAGGTACGTCACAATTCGCTGGCCAAGGAACCGCGACCGGAGCTGCGCCGCCGCCAGGCGCCCCACGATGCCACGCGTGCCGCTCTTCGCCGCGCCAGCCATCACGAGCGCCCCGCCCGGCTCGACGATACGCCACAGGTCCGCCAGCGAGCGGACTGCGGCGACATCGAACACGACGTCATAGCGTTGACCGCGGCGGGTGACGTCCTCCTGCGCGTAGTCGATCGCCTCGTCGGGGCCGAGCGCGCAGACGAGATCGAGGTTTCTCGCGCTCGTAACGGCGGTCACGTGTGCGCCGAGCGCTCTGGCGATCTGAACGGCGAACGTGCCCACGCCGCCTCCCGCGCCGTAGATGAGGACCCGCTGTCCGGGCTGCGCGTGCGCCACATCGCGCAGCCCCTGCAGCGCCGTGACGCCGGCGACGGGGATGGCCGCGGCCTCCTCGAACGACAACAGCGCGGGCTTCGGCGCCAGGCGGTCCTCGCGCGCCGTCGCGTACTCCGCGAAGGTGCCGCGGCCGGTGCCAAAGACCTCGTCGCCGGGCTGGACGAGTGTCACGTTTCCGCCGACCGCCTCGACGATGCCCGCCAAGTCGACGCCCCGGATGGGAAACGTGGGCGCGCGTTGCATGAACACCACGGCGCGGACGGCGAGCCCGCCGTGGACCAGGTGCCAGTCGGCGGCGTTGACCGAAGCCGCGCGCACTCGCACCAGGACAAGGTCGTCGGTGACGATCGGCTTATCAATCTCCCTCATGTGCAGGACATCGGGCGAGCCTGTTCCCTCCTGGATGATCGCCTTCATCTGCCGATCGCGTCTCCCCGGGTCGACCGCTGGCATGTACCGGCTCCTCGTTTACACTGTAAAGGTGAAGGCAGCATAGGTTTACGGTGTAAAGTTGTCAAGATCCCAACGGAGGAGATTCTGGTGAAGCCAAGCAGCCGCGGCAGACAGACCCGCGTCCCGCTGACGCGCGAGCGCGTGCTGCGCGCGGCGATCGACGTCGCGGATCGAGAGGGGATCGAGGCGATCACCATGCGTCGACTCGGCCGTGAGCTTGGTGTCGAAGGCATGGCGCTGTATCGGTATGTCGCCAACAAGGACGATGTCCTCGACGGCGTGGTCGACCTCCTTGTGAGCGACATCGACCTGCCGTCCAGCACGGGCGACGACTGGAGAGCGGCGATTCGCCGGCGCGCGATGGTAGCCCGCAAGATCATTCGACGTCATCGCTGGGCGCCGCGCCTTATCACCTCGCGCCAGGCGATGGGTCCTTCGATGCTGCGGTATCTGGAGGCGGTGACGGCCGACTTTCGCGACGGTGGCTTCTCGCATGAACTGGGCCATCACGCCATGCATGTCCTCGGCGCCCGGCTGTGGGGGTTCTCGCAGGAGCCGTTCAACGAGGGGGAGTTGAGCCCAGAGGTCACCAGAGCCTTTGTCAGGCAGATCAGCGAGGGTGACTACCCGGCAATCGCCGCGGCCTTGAGCGACGCCCACCATGACGACGACCTGGAGTTCGTCTTCGGGCTCGACCTGATCCTCGACGGTCTTCAGAGGGCTCGGAACGGGCCGGCATGACCGCCTGCAATCAGCCACATGCCGGCTCTCACAGCCTCATCGGTTTGTTCAGACGGATCGCTCAGGCGCGAGCGGACTGAGCTACGTCTGATTGGCTCATTCGAGGATGGCCCGGTCATGCGGCGAAGCGTGGGTGATACCCGACGACCCAGGCCCGACTGCTCGCGCATCTGGCCATTCATGCGGATGTTGGTCATCTGGCTCGGGCCGAGGCGCGCGTCTAGTGGCAGGCGGCGCGTCAGCTGCGACCCCTCGCCGATGTACGTCCCGTCTCGGCCGTGGCCGGTGAAGCGGAAGCGGAAGACGCCGGCGTCGTCGGGCAACCGCGGGTTCGCAAGCCGGAGGTCACACCGGAAGTACGCCTACTGCCTGGGAGGTAGGGGCCGTACGGTGTCCGGAAGCACCGAGTGGTATCTGCGTGGAAATCCGCCGAGGATGGTGGCCGAAGAGCGGCACCGTCCTATCGCCTCTCTCGATC
>CAYYRT010000068.1:0-2638 GCA_964474055.1 uncultured Acidimicrobiaceae bacterium
AGCCCCGGGTTCACGATGCGGTTGCCCGCATTCTTCGCACGGTCTTTCCGGCGGCGGCCGATGCCCGCATCACACATACCTGGGGCGGGGCGGTCGCCATTCCCCGCGATTGGCGCCCCGCGGTCGTGTTTGATCGCGAAACGGGCTTTGGCTGGGCCGGTGGGTACGTGGGAGAGGGTGTGGCCGCCTCCAACCTGGCTGCTCGCACCCTGGCCGATCTGGTGCTGGAACGCGACACCGATCTAATTCGGCTTCCCTGGGTGCAGCATCGAGCCCGCCGTTGGGAGCCGGAACCGTTGCGGTTCCTGGGGGTCAACGCTGCGATCCGGCTGGCGCCCCTTGCCGACCGGTTGGAAGCGCGCACGGGTCGGCCTTCTCGGTTCATGGGGGGTCTCCTCGATACGCTTACCGGTCGATGACATCCCTGCCATGGTCGCTGCTTCCCGATAGCGCCTCGGAGGGCCCCGACGGCGAGCTGTGGCTAGGCGGATGTTCGACCCTCGAACTGGCAGAGCAGTTCGGGACTCCGCTTTTTGTCTATGACGAAGCCCATCTCCGTGCTCGCGTCCGGGAGGCCCGGGCGCTCTTTGGTGATGGAGCTGTGTACGCGGCCAAGGCATTTCTGTGCAAGGCCATGGCCGGATTGGTCCACGAGGAGGGTCTGCGGATCGACGTCGCCACCGGGGGCGAGATGTTCGTGGCGCTGGCAGCCGGGGTGCCCGGCGACCGCCTGGTGATGCACGGCAACAACAAGAGCGATGTCGAACTCGCAGAGGCCGCACGAGCCGGCGTCGGCAGGCTGGTGGTGGACAACTTCGACGAGTTGGAGAGGGTCGATGAACTACACAAGAGAACCGGCCACGTATTCGATGTCTTGCTGAGGCTGACCCCAGGCGTGGAGGCTCACACCCACCACTACATCGCGACCGGTCAGGACGACACCAAGTTCGGATTCACCCTTTCCACCGGCGCCGCTGCCGCCGCCATCATCCGGGCTCGAGCGATCCCCGGGATCCGGCTGCGGGGAGTCCACGTCCACATCGGCTCTCAAGTGTTTCTGGTCAAATCGTTCGCGGCGGCAGTGGAAGTCGTTGCTGCGTTCGTCAAGGACCACGCCCTGGAGGAGTTGTCGATGGGGGGAGGGTTGGGGGTGGCGTATGTCGAGGGAGAGCAGGCCCCGTCGATGGCCGAGTGGGCGCTGATGCTGACCACCGCCTTTGCCGAGGCGGAGATCAAGTCGGCCCTATCCGTTGAGCCGGGTCGGGCTATCGCCGCCCAGGCCGCCATCACCATCTACACGGTGGGGACGATCAAGGACGTTCCGGGGGTGCGAACCTATGTGGCGGTCGACGGCGGGATGAGTGACAACCCCCGCCCGGTTCTCTACGGAAGCGGTTACGAGACCTTCTTGCCCCGCGCGGTAAGAGCTGCGCGGCCAAAGATGATCCGCCTGGTTGGAAAACATTGCGAGTCCGGTGACGTCCTGGTGTTGAACGGCGCCGTTCCCGACGATCTGGTGGTGGGTGACCTCATTGCCACTCCTGTCACCGGGGCTTACGGCCATTCGATGGGCTCCAACTACAACAAGGTGGGCAGGCCCGCCGTTGTCTTCGTCAAAGATGGCGATGCTCGCCTGGTCGTGCGCAGGGAGACTTACGAGGACCTGGTGCGGAACGACCTGTGAACGTCCGTCGTGCCAATCTCGAGGATCTCGACCTTCTGCTCGAGCTGGCCGCAGAGTTCAATCAGATCGATCGTCACGATTACGACCCGGTCCGCGTGCAGGCGGCGCTCCAACCACTACTGACTTCGGATGACCTCGGTGTGGTGTATTTGTTCGGTGATGGCCTGGGGTATGCGTTGGTGACCTGGGGCTATTCGATCGAGTCCGGAGGCCGTGATGCCTTGTTGGATGAGATATACGTCCGCGAGCGCCGTGAAGGGCGAGGAGGTGAGTTGCTCGATGCGGTGTTCGAGGACCTGGCGGCCCGGGGACTGCCGCGGGTCTTTCTCGAAACCGAAGCCCATAACGAAGCGGTTCGTCGTTTCTATAAGAGCCACGGGTTCCGGACCGAGGACTCGATCTGGATGTCCCGAGACCTCTAGCCTCCGACACCATGAAGATCCATGGCGGCCAGATCATGGCCCGGGCCCTCAAAGCTGAAGGGGTCGACGTCGTGTTCACCCTTTCGGGCGGACACATCATCGGATTCCTCGACGGGTGCGTGCAGGAGGGAATCCGGGTAGTCGATGTTCGCCACGAGCAGGCGGCGGCCCATGCCGCCGAGGCCTATACCCGTTTGACCGGCCGGTTGGGAGTCGCAGCTGTCACAGCGGGCCCTGGAGTCACCGACACGGTCACCGCGATAGCCAACGCCTGGTACTCCCGTACGCCCATGTTGCTGATCGGTGGGCGCCACTTCATCCGACAGGAGTTGAAGGGCGGTCTCCAGGAGATGAACCACCCCGACCTCTTCGGTGCCATCACTGCCTGGTCGGCCACCGCCTGGCAGGTCGATCGACTCGCCGACTACATCGCCACAGCCGCCCGCCATGCCTTCAGTGGTCGAGGTGGCCCGGTATTTCTCGACGTGCCGATGGACGTGCAGTTCGACGTGGTCGATGAGGAAGCAGTGGT
>CAYYRT010000069.1:0-6698 GCA_964474055.1 uncultured Acidimicrobiaceae bacterium
ACCAGATCGGCCCGCTGCCTTGCTCGTTCAACCAGGGCGGCGGTAGCTATCACTTGTTGCAGGATCAAGCGATCCGGACTGATGCCACCCACAAAGTGCAAGCCATCGGCCGTGGTCAGGTTGTCCAGGTCGGTCTCGGTCCGCATCAGCTTCAGGCCCGCACAAGCCGGAGGACCGCAAGTGGTGTTGCCGATGTCGGCATCGACATATCCGACCACTCGCCCGAGTCGGACCGCTTCGTCCATGACCCGCCGGGCCATCGTGGTCTTTCCGGTATCGATGGCGCCGATCATCATTACCGTGTCTGCCAGCGCCAGCTCGCGAGCGGCATCTTGATGTGGTGACGGCCCCATGCCGCGCATCATAAGGCGGCCTGCCAACCCTCTCTATGCTCGTGCGCGGTGGCTAATCCGATCAGCTTTCTCTCCGACTTCGGACTTCAGGACGAATTCGTTGGAGTTGTGAAGGGGGTTTTGTATCGAATCAGCCCCGAATCTGTGGTCATCGACATCACTCATCAGATTCCGCCGGGAGACGTTCGGGCCGGTGCGCTCTCCTTGTCACGAGCAATCCAATACCTGCCCCCCGGGGTGATCTTGGCGGTGGTCGATCCAGGTGTGGGGACGGTACGCAGGGCCCTGGCCGCTGCCACCGAGTTCGGTCTATTCGTCGGACCGGACAACGGTCTGTTGTCGCCGGCTGTAGCGATGGTCGGCGGTGCCACGATCGTTCACGAGATCACCAACCCGGAGATGATGATTCCTGGCCCGGGGGCCACCTTTCAGGGCCGCGATGTCTTTGCTCCAGCTGCGGGCATGTTGGCCGCCGGTGAGGCCCAGCTCTCCGACCTGGGTCCCGAGGTCGATCCCGCTTCCCTGGTGCCCATGTTGCTTCCATTGCCCCGGGTTGAGCCTCCCCTGGTGTTGGGTGAAGCCTGGTGGGTCGATTCGTACGGCAACGTTGAGACCAATGTCGGGCCCGAGGATCTGAGACTGGTCGGGCTTCGGCCTGGAGATGATGTCATTGTGCGCGTGGGGGCAGGCGAGCACCGGGGACGATGGGTGAATGCGTACGGTGACGTGGCTGAGGGGCAACTCGCCGTGCACGTCGACTCGGCCGGGCTGATAGCCGTAGCGGTGCGGGGGGCCAGAGCCGATGAAGAGTTGTCGTTGGCTGCGGGGATCGCCGTCGGCTTCAGTTCGTCCGCATGATGGCGAGCGCCTGGAAGATCCCGGCGATCAGAATCACAACCAACAACACGATGATCACAACTGCGGTGGCCGGTCGCACGACCCGAGCGTATACCTGCCGAAAAACGACGAAGCCCCCGGGGCAGGGGGGCTTCGTCTAGAGAGTGGGGGTCTCCGCTGTGGGGCGGGCTGGGAGGCTGTCCGACACACCTTGGGTGAACGTGCCCTCGGCATGACGGAGCGGAGCCCTAAACCACTCTCTCTTCGACAGCCTATCGGCATTCTTGGTATAGAACTTGAGAGGGCGGGGGTACTATTACCTGGAAAGAAATGGCAGGAGTCAGGGTGCCGTGGTAGTTGTGGTCTCCGTACCCGGTTCCTCCTCGGCCGGTTCCGGCGTGACCAGGCCACAGGACTCCAGCGTTTCTTCGGGAGAGGCACCACCAAACCTGACACGCTCGAAGGCCACCACGGCGGCGATCTGCTCGGGGTTCAACTGCGCGCCAAAAGTGGGCATGACGGCGCTGCCCGCCCCGACCGGGGTGCCGAGGTCGCCGTAGGTCGTGCGTCCTTCTGCCTGAAAACCGCTGGTGCCCTTGGTGACCCACTCGATATGGTCGAGACAGGACGAGAAGGTTGCCAGGACTCCGGTCATCGCGGGTCCGGTCCCTCCCTCTCCCGCGGTCCCGTGGCATCCGGCGCACGCCGGGCCACCTGGATACAACTCCCCCCCGATCGCGAGGAAGTCGGTTTCCCCATCAGCCGTTCCGCGTCCTTCGAAGTTAGACCCGTCACAGTTTCGCAACTCGCCGGTCACGCGGTCAGGGAGCAGCTCGGCGCCCGATCCACATTCGTTGTCGGTGGCGCTTGCCAATTGGAACAATCCGAATAGGGGAATGATCACGAGGAAGGCCGCCAGCCACCACGGCACCGTGCCGGAGGTACGTTCGCTCAGCCCCGCGGTCGCCACCGTGACCACGACCGGATGTCGGATGGCTTCCCTGGGAGTCACCTCCACAGGAGGTGGTGGTGCAACGATGGCAGCGGCGTTTCCGTCCTCCGTCTTCTGTCTCTCCCCCTCGGGGCTTGCGCCTGGCACCTCCCGGCTTGCGACTTGAGGTTCGGGGCTTGCCACTTCTGTCGCGAGAGTTCCGGTATCGGGCCTGGTTCCGGTTTCGAGCCCGACCTCCACCGAGCCACCACCTGCCCACGCAGCCAGGACCGCCTCGACCGTGGTCTCCGATGCCTTGGCCCGCGCTTCGGCGGATCGGCGGACCAGCGCCTCCGGCACACCGAGAGCAGCAGCAGCGGCAGCCAGGTCGCTCATCGGGACTCCAGAAGATAGGCGGTGAGTTGGGCGAGTTCTTGGGCGTTGAGCGTGCTGGCCCGCGGATGACCGGCGCCGTTGAGGACATTCATCAGGGTGACCGAATCGGATATCCGGCTGCCGGACGCCGCCAGATCAGGCCCGTAGCGCCGATACCCGAGCACCTGATTCGAGTCGGAAAGCGTGACCGGGCCAAGCCCGAAGTCGGAAACGACGTTGCGCACCATCTGGGTGTGACAGGAGCCACATCCGCTTTCGAGGTAGACCTGGCGACCGGCCCGGGCTGCGTCGCTGAAGGCGAAGTTGGAGGTGCGCACTCCGTTCCCAGGTTCGGGAATGCCCGGCATGACCACGGCCAGCAGGAGCGATAGAAGCAGCAAACCAAGCACCCCGGCCGTTAGTCCGCCGACGCGATCCCGTTTGCCGACCAGCAACGGCGGTGGGTAATCATCGGCTGGAGCAGAGGCAGCGGCGCGGAGATCGTCACTCATTGTCGAGGTTCCTCGAGACCAACACCTCTTGGACAGTCGCTCGTCCTGAAGTCAAAGTCCGGTAGATCGACAGGGCCAACCCCGCCTGAGCCAGAAAAGCCCCGATGCCAAAGAGGATCGCCAGACCGAAGAGGACACCGGAAAGACCCATCGCCTCTCCCCAGCCTTCGCCCGTCGCCACGAAGCTGCCGGTGAACGCTCCGCCTGCCCAGGCGTATCCGGCTGCGATTCCTGCCATCAGAAGGAAAAGGGAGGTGAAGGTGACGAAGAACACCGTTCTGCGCACCACTGTGGTGGCGCGGACCAGATCGACTTGACGGCCAACCATGTTGGGCAGCGTGTACCACGCAAACGAAGCGAACATGAGCCCCACGGCCCCGAACATCAACATGTAGAGCACACCATCCGAGAAGGAGGTGAGGGCTACGACCACGGCCGCTGACCTGAACCCGCCGATAGCCGCCAGGATCGTGGCGATGGCTGCAAAAACTGATCCGGCCATGGCGGCAGCCAGCACCGGTTCCTCCCTGATCGACTTCCAGCGGGGCCCAATCGTCAGCGCCAGGTTGGTGGCGTTGGCGACTGCAGCCACAGGCAACGCCAGTCCCAGGACCGCTGATACCGCCTGGAGCCAATCGGGAACCGGGCCCCCGACCATTTGCCCGGGCCCCGCCCAAACCGCTCCGAAGACCAGCGACCAGAAGCCAACCCTGGCGAGTTGTCGGCTAGCCAGAGGTTGGCCGGCTGCTTTGGGGACGACGTAATACACCAGTCCCGTCGCCAGACCCAAGCCCCAGATGCTTATGAATCCCGCGCTAAAAACCAGGTCGGACAGGGTCGACACAAGGCGATTGAGACCCGGCAGGTTGGCGACGAAGTAGAGCACGGGCAACCATGTCACGGCGGCGATCACGAACCAGACCGTCGGGTAAACAGAGCGTTCGTTGCGAGCCCGCAGCGTGCCGACGGTGACCAGGGCCGGCGCTACGGCAAGCAGGAGGACCGCCACATCGAGCCAGGTGGGGAGGGCGAAGGGCTCGCGTCCGTCACCAAGCCCCAGGGCGACGGCCACGATGCCGAGTAGGGCGACCAAAGCCGTTCCTGGGAGCGCCATCCGGGCCATCGGTTCGGCAGTCAGGGGGGACCCGGTGAGCCGGGGCAAAAGGTGATAAACGCCGGCACTCAGACCGAGCACCATCCAACCCAGCCACAAAGCCGTCAGCGCCATGGGCCTGAGCTGCCCGTATGAAAGCGGCAACAGATTGGGGAACCGCACCGAGGTCATGGCCGCCAGCCAGAGGAGGGCTCCGAGGGCGAGGAAGGCTGCCGAACCAAATAGGTAGGCGGCAGCAACACGGTCGGGACCGACGTTGCGTGAGCCGGCGGGTTGGGCGGAACCTGAGGCCGGTCCGAGTTCACCTGTAGAGATAACTTCCACCCTTCCGTGTCAGAGGCAGGACGCGGGGAGCTTAGAGGGCGAATAACCCGCTCTCTACTTCTCTCGCAGGTTCGTTTGACCCCGGGCGGTGTGGTAGAAACTGACCGATGTACCGCCTCGCAGAGTTGACCAAGACCCGGCGAACTCGGCTGGGCTGGATCTTGATGATCGTGGGGACGTTGATGTTGACTGCGGCGGTCCTCTGGATCCACTTTTCGAGCCTCCCCAAAACCATCGTCGTTGACGGAGTGCAGACCCCGCTCGTGGTCAACTATTTCAACTGGATCCCGCGGGCGTGGTACTGGAAAACCCTTGGATACCTGGGCTCGTTCGCCGCTTCCCAGCTCCTGATCGGCGGAGCGGCCCTCGCCTGGGTTCTCGGTGAGCGGATGAGCTGGTCCCGGGCCGCTTTTACCGCATTCCTTGCCTGGATCGAGCTTGTCATCATCTTCGGGATCGTCCCCTCCGAATGGCTGAACCTCTCCCAGACCGACCTGGACTGGTCGCCCCAGAAGATCGCATTCACAATCCCCCCCTGGATTGTGCTCGGCAACGAGGTTTCCTTCTCGTTTGCTGCCCTCAAGGACGCTATTTCGGGCGGCTATCACGTGGTGATGCTGGGAGCGGCCGCCATCTTCGCCCTTCGGGTTCAGCAGATCAACAAACCACGCAAGGTCGCAGAGAAACCCGTCCCGGTCTCACCGTATGGCCGCCCGCTCATCAAAGGGGGCAATTGATGCCGCGGGGCGTGGTCGATGAAACCCCCCCGATGCGTGACGACTATCAGCTCGCCCTGGTCGAGGGTGACTACTTCAAGGACAAGCTTCGTCCCAAGCAATTCCTTCACATTGACCAGTCCGAATGCATTCTCTGTGAAGGATGTGTCGACATCTGTCCTTGGAAGTGCATTCACTACCTGTCGTTGAATGCGATAACAGAAGCAGTCAACGTCGATCATCCCGGCGAGGACGCCACCAACTTCGGGTTCTTCATCGTCGACGAAGACGAGTGCACCAGGTGCGCACTCTGCATCGACCGGTGTCCGACCGGCGTCATCTCGCTCGGCAAGTTCGAAGGCTCCCTGGCGGCCCAAGCCGAGAAGATGGGCGTGAACAGTGCGCCGTGGGAGGATGACAGCGGGCAGCGCGATTTCAAACATGGTTACAGCTACGGGATGCGCTGGTAGGAGGCGAGAGTGGCGAACGGGCTACGTGGACGAGTAATCGAAAAAGCCAGGGAGATCAATGACCGCTTGCGCGGTTCCCAGGCCATGGAGTCGATCCTCCGTCCAGGTTCACCCTTCAAGAAGGGCTACGCCGACACCCCCCGCAACCGCAGCTACGTGGTGATGAACAACGTGCTCTATCACCTCCACCCGGTCAAGGTGAAACGGCATGGGGTCAAGCTCTCCTACACCCTCTGTCTCGGGGGCCTGTCGTTCTTCCTTTTCATCCTGCTCACCATCACCGGCATCTTCCTGATGTTCTATTACACGCCCACCGAGAACCGTGCCTATGTCGACATCCAGGCACTGTCCACCTCGGTGGCGTTTGGATCCTTGGTCCGCAACATGCACCGCTGGGGCGCCCACCTCATGGTGCTGACGGTCTTCCTCCACATGAGCAGGGTCTTCTATCACGGGGCCTACAAACCCCCCCGCGAGTTCAACTGGGTGGTGGGAGTGATACTGCTGCTTCTGACGCTCCTGCTTTCGTTCAGCGGCTACCTCCTGCCGTGGGATCAACTGGCCTATTGGGCGGTGACCGTTGGGAGCAACATGGCGGGCTTCGTTCCGGTCATGGGCGCCCAGGTCAAGTTCTTGTTGTTGGCCAGTGTCGAGGTCTCGGCCGCAACCCTTTTGCGTTTCTACGTCTTGCACGTCCTCTTTTTCCCATTCGTGATCACCATCTTCTTGGCCGTTCACTTCTGGCGGGTCCGCAAGGACGGCGGGATATCGGGGCCCCTATGACCTTGGAGCGATAGACATGTCAGAGATTCCAGAAAGCCTGTTGCGGCGCTCTGCCGAGGCAAAGGCCAAGGCCCTTGGTATTCCGGTCGAGCAGGTGCTCGCCGAGATGCGGGGGGAGGTCCCCCCGGAGCCGGCGGAGCCGACTCCGGCGAGTGGTGAGTTGGAAGTGGCGAGTGGTGAGTTGGAAGTGGCGAGTGGTGAGTTGGAAGTGGTGAGTGGTGAGTCGGAAGCCGAACCACCCCAAGCCGCAGTTGCAGTTGCCACCGCCGAGGTTGACGCTGAA
>CAYYRT010000070.1:0-14188 GCA_964474055.1 uncultured Acidimicrobiaceae bacterium
AGCCCTTTCCAAATCGAGACTGGAGCCAAAGCGCAACAAACAACGCCTCGTAAATTAGCGCTTCTCAGGCCGTCGCCTTTGGGCCTCTTTGGCTCTCGTTGGGAGCAACTTCCTGGGTAATTCCTGGGTGAAGTCTGGGTGTGAACTGGCTACCCTTGGAAACGACGCGCAGCTCTCCCCGTGCTCTCTGCTATTTGAGTTCCGTCTCAGCGCTCTCAAGCCAAGACGTCATGCCCATCTCGCGGTACATCGTCGTGCCGTCGATCAGGTACTCGTCGGCCTGCTTACGCGCGCCCGTTCTCCGATACAGGGTGCCGAGGCCGAGGTGGCAGCGGGCAACCAGGGGCCGCATGCCGAGTTCGGTAGCGAGGACCATGGCCTGCCGATAGTAGGCCTCGGCAGTCTCGCTGTCGTTGGCATCTTGACGGCTGGTGACCTCGCCGAGGAGTCGGAGGGCCTTCGCCTCGGTACCCCGTTCGTTGCTCTCTCGGGCTAACGCGACCGCCTGCTTGGCGGATACGAGCGCATCGTCAAGTTGCTTCGCCAGTACGTACGCATCGCCCAGGTGCACGGTAACCAGCGAGTGAAAGGCCGCGCTCGGCTTGTGCCTGTACCCATCCAAAACCTGATGAAGCAGCGCTAGGCCGTCCACCACCCTGCCGGACGCGGCGTACACCGAGCCCAGCCGAGCCTTGACGGCCGGTGAAAGGATCTCGAGGCGCCAATCGCGAACAAGACTAAGACTCCGTTCAAGGGCCAGGATGGCTTCTGCGTGTAGCTGTCTGGCCGCGTAGACAGATCCGAGACCCCAACACGCCGCGCTCACGCTGTACGGGTGATCGAGAGCCTCCGCGAGACGAACCGCTTCCTGCCCATACGCGATACCTCGATCGAACTCGCCGCGCTCCGCGCACGTCAACGCCAACCAGTGGCGGCAGATCACCGATGGGAAGACGTCCATGCCGCACCGTTGACGAGCCAGATCGCCGTCGAGCAGCGCGACGGCCTTCTCGAGATGCTCCGCGGCCTGCCGATACTCGGCCACGATGAAGTGGGCGACGCCAAGGCAGGTCTTGGCATACACCGTCAGCGGAATGTCCCCGAGTCTCTCGCCGATCGCCCGAGCCCGCTCCGCAGACGCGCACGAGTCCTTCGCCGGACCGGTCAGCCAGAGTTGGTAACTCAGGTGTGCGAGTGCCCACCCGAGCCGCGGTTGATCATCGAGGGTGGCCGCCGCGCGCTCGGCGTCGCGGAGGCACGCGGCGAACCGGCCAACCCGTGCAAGCGGTACCAGAGAGTTCCCCAACGCGAAGCGCACGTCGATCGCTTGCTCCAGCGTGTCACGGCGCTTGGGTAGACGCTCGAGGGCCGCGAGCGCTTGATCGAGGTAGGCGACGGCCTCATGGTGGGCCCCCTGCATCGCGGCCACCGCAGCGGCTCGGCGGAAATAGTTCGCCGCCTTGGACCACCCGCCGGCCTCTCGATAGTGGAGACCGAGGGTGCCCCAATGCGGTTCGAGGTTCTCGGCGTACCGGTCCTCGAGCGCCCGCGCGACCGCCCCGTGGAGCAGCCGGCGGCGCGGTTGAAGCAGTTGACCGTAGGCCACCTCGCGGATGCGGTCGTGTGCGAAGGCAAACCGCTCGCCCACGCTGTGCAGCACCCGGAGGCGAACCAGCTCCTCGACCCCTTCTGCGGCGGCCCGCTGAGAGACGCCGGCAGCGTGCTGCAGGAGCGCACACTCGAACTCGCGGCTGATCACGGCGGCGACCGCCACCAGCTTCTGGCTTCGCGCGGTCAAGCGTTCGAGGCGTCCACGAATGACTTCTTGGATGCGTTCGGCCAGAGGCAGCTGCTCGGGCGCCGCTGGCGTGGTCCCTTCCTGCAAGGCGCGCATCGTCTCGACCACCATGAAGGGATGCCCTTCGCTGAGTCGCCAGATCCGCCTCCCGAGGGATTCCATCACGTCGCGCCCGGCTCGCCCAGCGTCCAGATGGGTGACGAGCATCAGCGTCTCCGCCTCGGACAGAGGGGCCAATCGGAGTGGCCTCGTGGCGCCTTCTCGGTCGAGCTCGGCAAGCAGCCGCCGTGCGATCGGGCTGTCGAGCAGCTCTTCATCGCGGACCGAGGCAACGAGCAGGAATGGCCACGATCGCGAGCGACGGGCGAGGAAGGCCAGGAGGCGGACACTCATGCCGTCGGCCCAGTGCAGATCTTCGAGGATCAGCACTGTGGGTGTCCGCGCCGCGACTGCTTTCACCACCTGCGTCACCGCCTCGAAAATGCGGCGGTAGTCCTCTCCACCCGCCGGCAGCTCGGTGCCCCGGCCGCCCAGTTCTGGTAGCAGCCGGGCCAACTCCCTCCGGTGAGGGGCGTCGCCCTCGGCTACTTCGTCCAGCGCGGCACGTATCGCCTCACTTCGAAGAATGCCCACCCAGGGCCCGAAGGGCAGGACCTGTTCGCTCTCGAAGCAGCGCCCTACGACCACCCGCCCCCCCGCTGCTTCCGCCCGTACTGCCAGTTCCTGGATCAGCCGACTCTTGCCGATGCCCGCCTCGCCGCACACCGTGACGAGGTGGCCGCGTCCTTGCCTCGCTTGGTCAAGCACCTGCTGAAGTTGGGCGAGCTCAGCCTGTCGTCCAACCAGCGGCGCAGCGGGTGACGCGTACTGACTCGCTGACGGACCGCGGGGCCGCCGAACGGCAGGAGGCGCCGGCTGGAGTCCTCCGGTCATGATCTCCTGGTAGAGCCTGGTTGTCGCGGTGTCCGGCCGAACAGCAAGCTCCCGCTGCAGGGTGTCGACACAGAGTCGGTACTGTTTGAGCGCTGCGCCGCGGCGCCCCGACTGCAAGTACAGGCGCATCAGCGCGCGATGGACCGGCTCCAGCGATGGATCCTCGCGAAGGAGCCGCAGACCGGTCTGGACGCCGCCGTCGATCATCCGCCGCTTGACCTGATAGGTCGACATCCGTTCGAGCGCATCCGTCGCGCAGTTGCGAAGGCGCTCGCGCTCACCCTGGAGCCACGCCTCGAAGCGAGACCCTCTGAGACGGACGCCGCTCAGCAGATCACCCCGATACAACGCCAGCGCCCGTTCCAGCGCGTCTGGCTTCCTCTCCGAGGCGAGCTGCTCGAAGCGCACGGCATCAACCTCGATGGCCCGGGTCACGGCGACGCTGGCGGTGTCCGTCATGAGAATGGGCGGGGTCGTCTTCGGCAGTGCCCGGCGCAGCGACAGCAGTGTCTGCCGAAGGCTCTGACGCGCCTGCGCTTCACCGGCGTCCCCCCATAAGAGGGTCGCCACCTGGTCACGCGGGTGGCGCTGTCCGGGTGTGATGGCGAGATAGGCCAGAAGGGCCTGCGCCTTCTTCGATGTGATGATCACCTGGGCATCAGAGCCCGCCCTGACGCGGAAATCACCGAGAAGCCCGAGTGTCAAGCGCGCCACCGTTTTGGATCCCAGTGACCGAACTATAGCAGAATCCTTGGCTTTTCTTCCCGGCGCCCGGCCAGGCGCCACTGACGCTTTTTTGACGGCATTTCCTACCCCTCGTTCGCGCTCGGAGGGGTAGTAGAGCATGCGTGGGATCGATTCCCCGGCGGCGATGGACACCATTCCGACCACTCGCGCGCGGAGCACAGCTTGGTCTCATGTGCGTCGCCCTGTTGTGGACAACGCCTGCCTGCCCAGAGGAGCCTCGCGGCTTTCTCGATCGTTTGTGGGGTACTCCATGGGATGCCAGTGTGATCCCGACACTGCCGGGGTGTGACGGCCAAGGAGACATCGTCACGGATGTCGAGGGAGTAATTGCCGAGGTCGTGCAGCCGGAGTGTGTAGGCTACAGGCTCTCAGACAGTCTGACAGTGAACTTGATTCTGCTCTATCCGGACATGAAGTGGCATCGTCTCAAGGATGCCCGAATCGCCCTCCGCACCCTTTCTTCTGACTGGCCTCTCTGGGCCCTGACGCCAACGACCGCGGACCGACTCCAACGATCGCTTGAGAGGATCGAGCGCCTTGAGCTGCGTCGAAGGCTCTACGGCGACGCCGAGCCGGCGTTTCCGCACATGGCGGAGGTGTTCGATCTGGCGGACCCAGCGCGAGGATTGCAGGGTTATCAGATCAATTTCCCGAGCGATCGGTACGCAATCATGAAATCCGCCCTGATTGGACAGCTCGGTCCTCCAACAACTCAGACGATGGAACGTACCGACGCCACCGCGCCCAGGGAAGTGTTGGAATGGTCCGGCGAACGGACGGTGGCCGTGATGAAGGAATACGGTAGCGTCGACGCGTCCGGCTACTTCGCCATCGTTACACGAGACTACCGTGATCTTCTCAGTGAATACAAGCAAGTCACGGCTCCGAACACTCGAAAGAACAGTTCCCAGCGAGACGCGCGCGCGGCACGACGGAATCCGTCGCCGTATCCATGGTTCTTAGAGCTGATCGAGGCCTTCAGCTGGGCTGGGGAAGATCCTTGAGGATCCACCACCAACGCGTGTCTTGGTCTTGTCCCGTCCTTCCCCCTGCCGCCCACGGAGACGGGAAACAAGACGAGGACTTCCAATCCTTGTCTCGTTGGATACGCCTTTAGCTGTGACCTCGGCCACTTTGCGCGTGGGGGTTTCACTCGTTGCGCGGGCTGGATTTGCAGAATGCTACACGCAACCGGATACGTTATGGATCGACCTTACTCCATAGGCACTTCGCCCTTCCCGCTGCCCGCGAAGTGGCTTGGTTGAGAGGTCGTCTCCGCCAGCGACGCGGTGAAGCGAGGGGGGATACTCTCCCCACCGTCCGATTCTTGACAGTCACGGTCATGGAAGTCTGGGGTGCGCCTACCTGCTACAGGCGCTCCGAGGGTGAGCGATGGGGTCGCTGACCAGGGCTGAGCTCGCGCGGCAAATCGAGGCGTTGCGCAGATCGCTGGGCCGTCAGCGCAAGAAGGGCGCCCGGCTCGAGGCAACGCTGGCCGAGACCCTGGAGCGGCAGGCCGCCACCGGCGAGATCCTCCGCGTCATCTCGAGCTCCCCGGGTGACGTCCAGCCGGTCTTCGATGCCATCGTCGCCAGCGCCGCCCGCCTGTGCGACGCGGAGTTCAGTGCGGTGACCCGCTTCGAGGACGGCCTGCTCCATCTGGTGGCGATGAACAACATGTCCCCGGAGGAGACGGCGGCGTACCGGAGTATTTTCCCCCGAGCACCCGGGCGGAACTTCGCCATCGGCCGGGCCTTCGTGGACGCCAAGCCAGCCCACATCAGGGACGTCTCGAAGGACCCGGACTATGACCCCCATACGCTCCAGGTGCTCCAGCAGGCCGCGGCGTACCGCACGTACCTCGGCATCCCGATCGTCAGGGACGGCGTGCCGCTCGGGGCCATCGGCTGCGGCCGGCGCAAGGTGAAGCCGTTCACGCCGGCCCAGATCGAGCTCGTGAAGACCTTCGCCGACCAGGCCGTCATCGCCATCGAGAACGTCCGCCTCTTCAAGGAGCTGGAGGGGCGCAACGGCGACCTGACCGAGGCCCTCGAGCAGCAGACGGCCACCAGCGAGATCCTGCGCGTCATCTCGAGCTCGCCGACCGACGTGCAGCCCGTCTTCGCGACGATCGTCAAGAACGCCGTCCAGCTGTCAGGAGCCCGCTTCGGCGCCCTGCACCGGTTCGACGGCGAGCGCCTGCACCTGGTGGCGCACCACGACCTCACGCCGGAGGCGCTGGCCGCGCTGCAGCGCGCATACCCGATGCGGCCGAGCCGCACGCACGTATCGGGACGGGCCATTCTGACCCGCGCCGTCGCCGAGATCTCGGACGTGCTGGACGATCCCGAGTACGAGCGCGACCTGGCGGCCCGGGCCGACTGGCGGAGCCTGCTGGCGGTGCCGATGCTCCGAGCAGACGGCAGCCCGATCGGCGCCATCGTCATCCAGCGGCGGGAGCCGGGAGCCTTCGCCACCGGTCACGTGGAGCTGCTCAAGACCTTCGCCGACCAGGCCGTGATCGCCGTCGAGAACGTCCGCCTGTTCACCGAGCTCGACGCGCGCAACAGTGAGCTGCGGGTCGCGCTCGAGCAGCAGACGGCGACCAGCGAGCTCCTCAAGGTGATCGGGCGCTCCACGTTCGATCTGCTGCCGGTCTTCGAGACGCTGGCCGAGAACGCGGTCCGGCTGTGCGAGGCCGAACAAGCGTTCATCTTCCGCTACGAGGCGCAGCTCCTGCGGGTCGTGGCCAGTCACAACACCTCCGCCGAGCTCAAGGCCTTCTTCGCGCGGACGCCGATCGTTCCGGGGCGCGGCAGCGTGGCCGGGCGCGCCGCGCTCGAGGCTCGCACCGTCCACATTCTCGATGTCCGGACGGATCCCGAGTACACCTGGGGAGCTCGACACGTCGACCCCATCCGCACCGTCCTGGCGATCCCCATGCTCCGTGGGAACGAGGTGCTGGGCGTGATCGGCGTCAACCGGCTCGAGGTCCGGGGGTTCACGGAGAGCCAGATCGCCCTGCTTGAGACCTTCGCCGACCAGGCCGCGATCGCCATCGAGAACGCCCGGCTGCTCACCGAGCTGCAGGCCAAGAACGCCGCTCTCACCGAGGCGCTAGAGCAGCAGACGG
This sequence comes from uncultured Acidimicrobiaceae bacterium, assembly GCA_964474055.1. Classification (GTDB taxonomy): domain Bacteria; phylum Actinomycetota; class Acidimicrobiia; order Spongiisociales; family ZC4RG35; genus JAICND01. The sequence goes on from CAYYRT010000070.1 coordinate 6,612, forward strand.
CCACCGCCGACATCCTCCGGGTGATCAGCCAGTCGCCGACCGATGCCCAGCCCGTGTTCGAGATCATCGCCGAGCGAGCGGTGAGGCTCTGCGACACCGAGGTCAGCGTCATCTCCCGGTTCGATGGCGACCTGCTCCAGTTGGCCGCGCTCCACGGCGTGACCCGCGAAGGCGTGGATGCGCTTCAGCGTGTGTATCCCATGCGCCCGGATGCCGGGACGATCACCGCGCGGGTCCTTCGCAGCCGCGGGGTCGTCCAGGCCGACGACGTCCTCAGCGACCCCTCGTACGAGATGGGCGATACGGCGCGGGCGGGTGGCTGGCGGGGCGGCCTCGGCGTCCCGATGCTGCGCGAAGGCCAGGTCATCGGCGTCATCTTCGTCGGGCAATCCACACCGCGAACGTTCACCCAGCAGGTCGGGCTCCTCAAGACCTTCGCGGACCAGGCCGTCATCGCCGTCGAGAACGTCCGCCTCTTCACGGAGCTGGAGGCCCGGAACAGCGAGCTGAGGATCGCGCTCGAACGGCAGACGGCCACCAGCGAGCTGCTCAGGGTGATCGGCCGGTCCACGTTCGATCTCCAGCCGGTCTTCGAGACGCTCGCCGAGAACGCGGTCCGGCTCTGCGAGGCCGAGCGAGCAGCGATCTTTCGCTACGACGGACGGCTTCTCCACGTGGTCGCCACCCACAACGTCTCGGCCGAGCTCAGGGCGTACATCGAGCACAATCCCACCGCCGCTGGCCGCCACAGCGGAGCGGCGCGCGCCGCGCTCGAGCGGCGGACCATCCACATCGACGATGTCCAGACCGATCCCGAGTACACCTACGGGGTGCGCGATATCGAACCCGCGCGGACCACGCTGGGGATTCCGATGCTCCGGGCGGACGAGCTGCTGGGCGTCATCCTCATCTACCGTCACGAGGTTCGGCCGTTCACCGACGGCCAGATCGCCCTGATGGAGACCTTCGCCGATCAGGCGGCCATCGCCATCGAGAACGCCCGCCTGCTCATCGAGCTGCAGGCCAAGAACACCGACCTCACCGAGACCCTCGAGCAGCAGACCGCGACCGGCGAGATCCTGCGGGTCATCTCGAGTTCACCGACTGACGTGCAGCCGGTCTTCGATACCATCGCCGCCAGCGCGCTCAGTCTGTGCGGCGCCCTGTGGAGCGCGGTCTTGCGATTCGACGGTGAGATGATCACACTCGCGGCGCTCCACAACCTGAGCGATCCCGCGGGGAGCGAGGCTGTCCGGCAGGCGTTCCCGAGGCGGCCGAGCCGGCGCGGTGCAACCGACCGGGCGATCCTGACCCGTGCCATCGCCTACGTTCCGGACGTGCGGGAGGATCCCGAGTATCAGCTCCAGGGGTTGGCGCAGGCGGCGGGCTATCGTAGCCACCTGTCCGTGCCGATGCTCCGCGACGGCCAGCCCGTCGGGGCGATAACGCTCGCGGGAGCGTCCCCCGGGGGGTTCTCCGAACAGCAGGCACATCTGCTCCAGACCTTCGCCGATCAGGCGGTCATCGCCGTCGAGAATGTCCGGTTGTTCACGGAGCTGCAGGCACGGACGGGTGAGCTGACCCAGTCGGTCGAGAAGTTGACGGCGCTGGGCGAGCTCAGCCAGGCCGTGAGCTCGACGCTGGATGTCGAGACGGTGCTCGACACGATCGTCTCGCGAGCCAGCCAGCTGGCCGGCGCCGACGGCTGCTCGATCTTCGAGTACGACGAAGGCACCCAGCAGTTCGAGCTGCGCGCAACCCACAACGACGACACGCCGTTTGTCGAGGCTCTCCGGGCGGTGCGCCTCCGGAAGGGCGAAGGGCTCATGGGACGTGCGGCCGAGATGCGCGAACCCGTCCAGATCCCTGACATCACCCAGCCCGGGGCCTATCAGAGCAGCGTCCGGGATACCCTTGTTCGGTTCGGATACCACGCGCTCCTCTCCGTGCCCCTGCTCCGCGAGGACGAGATCATCGGCAGCCTGTCCTTCAACCGGAAGGCGCCAGGCGAGTTCCCTCCCGAAGTCGTAGATGTCCTGAAGACGTTCGCCACCCAGTCGGCCCTGGCCATCCAAAATGCCCGCCTCTTCCGGGAGATCGAGGACAAGAGCCGACAGCTGGAAGTCGCCAGTCAGCACAAATCCGAGTTCCTTGCCAATATGTCCCACGAGCTGCGGACGCCGCTCAACGCCGTCATCGGCTTCTCCGAGGTGCTGCTCCAGCGGATGTTCGGAGATCTGAACGACAAGCAGGACGAGTACCTCAAGGACATCTACGCCTCGGGCCAGCACCTGCTGTCTCTCATCAACGACATCCTCGACCTCTCCAAAATCGAAGCCGGCCGCATGGAGTTGGCCCCGGCCCCGTTCCACCTGCCGAGTGCCCTGGAGAACGCCGTCACCCTGGTCAAGGAGCGCGCCGCCCGCCACGGCATCACCCTGGAGCTCGATCTGGACCCGGGGCTCGGCGAGATCGTGGGCGACGAACGCAAGGTCAAGCAGGTGCTCCTCAACCTCCTCTCCAATGCCGTGAAGTTCACCCCGCAGGGAGGCCGGATCAGCCTCAAGGCCGCCCAGAAGGACGGCGCTGTCGAGGTCGCCGTGACCGACACCGGCATCGGCATAGCCCCCGAAGACCAGGCGGCCATCTTCGAGGAGTTCCGCCAGGTAGGGAGCGACGAGACGCGCAAGCAGGAAGGCACGGGCCTCGGGCTGACCCTGGCCAAGAAGTTCGTGGAGCTGCACGGGGGCCGGATCTGGGTCGAGAGCGAGCTGGGCCGGGGGTCCACCTTCACCTTCACGTTGCCCGTGGCGTGATGGCCGGCGAGCTGATCCTCATCGTCGAGGACAACGAGAAGAACCGGAAGCTGGAGCGCGACATCCTCCAGTTCCACGGCTACCGGACGGCCGAAGCCGACACCGCGGAGGAGGGGATCAGGCTGGCCCAGGCGACGCCGCCCGCCCTCGTCCTCATGGATATCCAGCTGCCGGGGATGAACGGGATCGAGGCGCTGCACCACCTGCGGGCCGACCCACGGACGCGCGCGATCCCTGTGATCGCGGTGACGGCCTCGGCGATGACCCACGACCGGCAGAAGATCTTGGCCGCGGGGTTCGACGGCTACCAGGCGAAGCCGATCGAGGTCACACAGTTCGTTGCGGCGGTGCGCACCGCGGTCGGTCACCCCGCAGGGGGGAATCCTCCGTGAGAGTGACGCGCCCCCTCCCCCTGATGCCCGGCGGACCAGGTGATCGAATGATGGATAGACGAGCATTCCTCGGCACCCTCGCTGGCGCCCTCCTCGCCGCGCCGCTCGCCGGCAGGGCGCAGCCGGCGGGGAAGGTGTGGCGGATAGGCTATCTGTCCGGGAACTCCCCGGAGGGTGACACCGTTCTACGCTCCGCGTTCCGGGAGGGCTTCGCCGAGCTGGGATATATCGAGGGCAAAGGGAGCGTCATCGAGTTCCGGTACGCGGCGGGACCGGCGGAACGCCTGCCAGCTCTGGCCACGGAGCTGGTCCAGAGCAAGGTCGACGTGGTCGTGGTATCCGCCACCGCAGTTTTCGAGGCCAAAGCCGCGCTGGCGGGGGTTCCTACCGTGTTCGTCATCGCGGATGACCCGGTGAAGGCGGGCCTAGTGGCGAGCTTGGCCCGGCCAGCGGGTCACATGACCGGATTGTCCTCGCTCAACATCGACCTCGACGGCAAGCGACTCGAGATCCTCAAGGCCGCGCTCCCGGCCGTTCGTCGCGTCGGTCTCCTGACGGCACTGCAGGACCGCACGCAGCGCGAGCGGGTCGCGGCCGTCGAGCAGGCTGCCCGCTCCCTGGACCTGCAGCTTCAATTCTTCCACCTGGCGAGCATGGACCAGCTCCCGCGCACGATCGACGCCGCGTCTCGCGGTCCCATCGAGGCCCTCATGGTGGTGGGGTCGCCGATCTTCTTTTTCCGTTCCGCACAGACCGCGGAGCTCGTCGCCAAGACCCGGCTGCCCGCGGTTTCGGCGTGGCGGCAGTTCCCGGAAGCCGGCGGTCTGCTGAGCTACGGAACGAACGTTCCCGCGATGTTCCGTCGCGCCGCCCTGTTCGTGGACAAGATCCTCAGGGGTGCCAGGCCTGGCGACCTCCCCGTCGAGCAGGCCACCAAGTTCGAGCTCGTCATCAACCTCAAGACCGCCAAGGCCCTTGGCCTCACGGTCCCGCCATCGCTCCTGCAGCGGGCGGATCAGGTCATTGAGTGAATCTCGCGACCGGCAGCGAGAGCGCCGACGGCATCCTCGAACTCATATCGCCTGGCCCGTGCTCGTTGAAGTGGGGAAGCGTCGCCATCCCTGTCAGGCGGTAGACATCAGCGCGCAGGGGGCGAAGGTCACACCCCGGATATGGCTTCGGAGCGGCACCTCGGTTCGGCTACAGTTTGTCCCGCCAGATGGGCAGCCGCTTCGGGTTGGGGCAATGGTGTGGCGAGTCGATGCTGATGGATTGGCATTCTTCTTCGCGCATAGTATCTACCATCCAGTCATCCGCAGTGCATAGTGCGCAACGAACGCCAGAGGGGTTGAATGATCGTGGCCGAGCCCAAGCTCCGCTGGCTCGTCACCTGCTCCTGCGGCTGGGAGCGGGAGTGCTCATCTGAGTGGGCGGCGCGGTCGCTGAGCAAGCTAGTGAGCGGGATCGGGGGGTCGGGACCTCCCTACTCCCGCTACTTCAAGCAGATAGCCAAAGCGGTGGTGTTGCCCCGACCGTGAGTACGGCCGGCTTCCCTGACTCGACCGTGCGCGAGAGCCGAGACCGGGTGCCAATTGCCGACTAAGTTCTCTTGTTGGCACTGGTGCATCAACGGAGCTCCTTCGACTCCGCCTCCGCCTGCTCCAGCCAGAACTTCATATCCATCCCGCGGTACATCGTCGTCGCGGTGATGACCTGCTCGCTGGCTTCCTGCTTCCTGCCCGTACGCCCGTAGAGCTTGCCGAGGCCGAGGTGGCAGTGGGCGACGAGCGGGCGCATGCCACGCGGCTCGGCGAGGGCCAGCGCCTGCCGGTAGTGGGTCTCCCCGCGCCGGGCGTCGAAGTCGTCGGGGTGAGCCGCGATGTCTCCCAGCAGATGCTCAGCGTGGGCTGCCCAGCCTGGATAGCGCGACGAGGTCTCTCGGGCGCGCGCCGTGAGCGCTCGCGCCTGGTCCAGTCGCCCGAGCAGCAGGCACGCGCGACCGAGCGAATGGAAGGCCTGACCGGTCGGAAGGATGGCCCCTCTGCGCTCCTGCTCCTCGAGCAGCTGTTCGCCTTCGAGAATTCGATCGAGCGCCAGGCTGGCCTCCCCGCGCAGCGCGAGCTCCAACGCGGAGTGGGCGACCGTATGGCCGACCATGCTCGGTTGTCCCGTGCGTGAGATCGCGATCTGGCGCTCGAACGGAGCGGATTCTCGCGTCACGTCTCCCTTGAGGAACTGCAGAGTCCCTGCTGGGCCATGGGCGGCGAGCATGCTGGGCGCATGCTGCCTGGCCTCGGCCATCTGGATTGCGTCGGCGGTATGGCGGGACGCCTCCGCGAACCGGCCCAGCTCGGCGAGGCTCGTCACGAGCCAGTAGCGGAGGAGGATGGAGGCCTGAACCGGCATCCCGAAGTCCTCCTGGACCAGGTCGTCAGGGAACCGGGCGAGGCTGCTCGAGACCAGGGCGGCCACGCGCTCATGGTCCGCCCGGTGGTAGAGAACCTGCGCGAGGCACGACGTGGCGGGAATGAGAAGGTGGAGGTCTCCGAGGCGTTCGGCGATCTCCACGGCCCGGACGCCCTTGTCGAGCGCCCCGTCCAGCTCGCCGAGACGGGCGTGGACCGTCGTGAGGAATGCCCAGACGCGGGCCCGCCGGCCGTCGTCGTCCACCCGCTCGGCGAGCGCTTCCGCCTCAAGCGTGCGGCGGGACATTTCCTGGCCCTCGCCGAGCACGTTCAGGACCTGGCGCAGCTCGAGACGGACGTCGAAGGCCTGCTCGAGGGTGGCCCGGCTCTCCGGGAGAGCGTCCAGGATCGGAATCGCTTGCTCGAACCAGTCCCGAGCGGCCGACGTTGCCGATCTCGTGGCTGCCTTCCTGCCGGCCTGACGGAGGTACTCGACAGCTCGCTCCCTGAGATCGCCGCGCACGGCGTGGTGAGCGAGCCGCTCGATCTGCTCACCGAGCCGTTCCCGATGAAGGCGCTCGATCGCATCGACGATCCTCGCGTGGAGCTCGCGCCGCCGTTCCTGCAGGAGCCCTCCATAGGCGACCTCGTGGGTGAGCGCGTGCTTGAACGAGTATTCGAGGTCGGGAAACATCCCCGTCTCGTACATGAACTCCGCCTCCTGAAGTCGGCCGAGGGCCGCGCGGAGGGCCTCGTTTGGCAGCTCTGCGACCGCCAGGAGGAGCGCAAAGGGCACGTCCTTGCCGATGACGGAAGCGACCTGGAGGAGACGTTTGTCCTCCGCGGGCAACCGGTCCATTCGCGCGGCCAGCATGGCCTGCACGGTCGGAGGCACCTGGAGGCTCGGCAGGGCCCGGACGAGTCGATAGCGACCCCGCTCGCCCGCGAGCGCCTTCGTCTCGACCAACGTCTGCACGGTCTCCTCGAGGAAAAACGGGTTCCCGCGCTTTATGAGAAGCCGCTTGAGCGGGACGAGGCTGGCGTCCTCGCCCAGCAGTGACTCGAGGAGCTCCGTGGTGCTCTCGGGGGGCAGCGGATCCAAACGGACCTGGATATAGCACGTCTTGCTGGCCCAGGCGTGTCGGTACTCCGGGCGGTAGTTCACGAGCAGCATCAGACGCGCGGAACCCAGACCCTCGACGAGGCCGTCAAGCAGGGCCTGGGTCTCGTCGTCGATCCAGTGGAGGTCCTCGAGGACGAGGAGGAGAGGCTGCGCCCGGGCCTCGCGCAGGAGCACCCGCTTCGCGTCGTCGATCGTGCGCTGCCGACGGGTCGGCGGGTCGAGCGCCTGCCAGGTACCGTCGTCGACGGGCACGTCGAGCAGGGCCAGGAGCGCCGGCAGCGTCGGCTCGAGCGCCCGATCGAGGGTCAGCAGCTTCCCGGTTACCTTCTCGCGGATTTCGCGCAGGTCGTCCCGGTCCTGGATCTTGAAATAGCCCTTGAGCAGGTCGATCACCGGCAAATAGCTGGTCGCCTTGCCGTAGGACACGGAGGCGCTCTCGAGGAGCCGCCAACCTGCCAGGCGATGCGAATGGATAAACTCGTGAACGAGGCGCGACTTCCCGACGCCCGCTTCGCCGACGATGGCCGCGACCTGCCCGTGCCCGTCACCGGCCTGCTGCTGGGCGCGCCGGAGTTGCCCCAGCTCGGCGTCGCGCCCGACGAAGCGTGTGAGGCCGCGCAGCGCCGCCGCCTGCAGCCGCGTCCGCGCTGTCCCCACCCGGGTCAGCTCGAAGACCTCGATCGGGTCCGGGAGGCCCTTGACGGGGATGGGTCCGAGCGACCGCACCTCGACGTATCCCTCGACCAGCCGCAGGGTTTCCCCGGTCAGCCGTACGGTGCCAGGGAGCGCCGACTGCTCCATCCGGGCAGCAAGATGGGTGGTCTGGCCCACCGCCGTGTAG